>JAZGGE010000198.1:0-9551 GCA_036480195.1 Methylococcales bacterium | reverse complement strand
ATATCGATTCCTGACTGGAATAATCTGCCTAAAGCAGACTAAATATTGGTTGATAATTTTTACTGATTGGAAGATAGTTAAGTCTACCTTTTTAGCAAGGCGATCCGTTCTAAAGCAATGGCTAGAGAAAAAGACAGTTTGGCCACCAAAAATAATGATGACCTCGGGTTCGGCACACGTATCATCCAAGACAGTAAGCTGCGGCTCCTGAATCAGGATGGTACCTTCAATGTTTGCCGACAAGGATTGCCCTTTTTTCAATCATTAAGCCTCTACAATACCCTGCTTAACATGCCCTGGTGGCAGTTTTACCTTTCTCTAATCGGAATTTATAGCCTGGCGATCACAGCATTTGCAACAGGTTATTTTCTAATCGGATCAGAAGCTTTATCAGGGATTCAAGGCTCCGACCAAGTTGATAGATTTTTTGCATGTTTCTTCTTTAGTGTCCATACCATTACCACCGTTGGCTATGGACATATCTTTCCCAACGGGGTATGGGCAAACGTCCTCGTTACCATCGAAGCATTTATTGGCTTGGCTGGATTTGCCATCGCCGCAGCACTGATCTTCGCCCGATTTTCAAGACCTCGGGCAAAAATCATGTTCAGCCACAACGCGTTGATAGGGTCTTACCATGGCGAACCAGGCTTTATGTTTCGTATTGCCAACGGGGCCCGTAGTGAACTGATAGAAGTAGAGGCAAGAGTTTTACTCAGTATGAAACATATCGAAAACGGAATTCGAACCCGGCGTTTTTACGAACTACGCCTGGAAAAGACGAAAAGTGCTTTCTTTCCTGTTGATTGGGTTGTTGTTCACCCGATAACATCAGACAGTCCTCTCCATAATATTTCCAAAAACCAATTCCGGGCCAAGGACGCTGAATTTCTGGTATTAATCAATGCAATAGATGATACTTTTTCCCAGGATGTCCATGCCCGTTCTTCTTATCGTTGGGAAGACATGGTTTGGGATGCCCGCTTTAAGGACATGTATCGGAAGATGACAAAGAATGGCGAAATTGCAATCGATCTAAGCAGGCTCGATGACATCGAAAAAATTAACGCTCCGACTAATGCGGACCAGACCATCTGGGACTTCTAGTGAATCAGGTTGATGACACTGCTTTTGCTTCCGCTTCAATAAACACCCTCTTTATGATCGGGTAGGCCTCCTTTATCTTGCTATCCATCTCGGCAATAGTGGTTTCAATGACGCCTACAGTATGGTTATCAGCAAAATCTACACTGACGTTTACTAACACAAAATCAGGACCCATATGCATGGTGAGCACTTCATTGACATGCTCCACTTTGTCAGAGGAAGAGGCGATTTTTCTTACTTCACGGATGAGATCACTGGTAGCACTTTCGCCGATTAACAGACTTTTTGTTTCATAGGCCAGCCAGGCTGCTGTGCCACCCAGAATGAGGCCAATAATTATAGAAGCTGCACCATCGTACACGGGGTTTCCGGTTATCTGTCCCATTAAAATACCAATAAAGGCGACCACAAGTCCTAGCATAGCCGCTGAATCTTCGAACAAAACCACGAAAATAGAGGGGTCCTTCCCTTTTTGTACTGCTTCTATATAGCCCCATTTTCCCTTGGCACGGCTAAATTGGGTAAATGCGAAGTACCAAGCTATTCCTTCGAAAATCATTGCTAGAATCAGCACAATATAGTTGACCATTGGATTTTCCGTCGCAGTCGGATGCAGGATATGATTAATCCCTTCGTAGATGGATACGCCGGCACCCACTGCGAATATCATAATGGCGACAATAAAACTCCAGAAATAGATTTCTTTGCCGTACCCGAAAGGAAACTTTTCATCTGCGGGTTTTTTTGCCCTGCGCAAACCAAACAACAGCAGCCCTTGATTGCCTGTATCGACAACAGAGTGGATCCCTTCGGACAACATCGCTGAACTGCCAGTCATCGCTGCGGCTACAAATTTAGTCAGGGCTACAGCCGCATTTCCAGCCAATGCGGCAATAATAATTTTCTTTGAAGAGGTATCCATATTTTGTTATCGATTGTTCGGATAAAATTCGAAGCATTAGAGTCAAAACCATCTAGGAGACTGTCCAAGTCTGAGGTTTACTGTTTCATTGTCACAGACCGCTAGTTCGAAACCATGCACTTTCAGTGCAAGGGTTTAGCTGCTACACACTGTTATTCGGGTTTCTCGTATTTCAACAGATTCCAGTTTTTGACTTTACCATGAAGAGCATGAAGAACACGAAGAAGTAAAGAACTTCATGTTCTTCATGGCGATATTAATCTAATATTTTGTAATATAAGTACCAGAGCATAATTAATTTGACAGTTTTGCGCAGGATTTTTTTTCATCTTCAAGGCGCAGAAACAGGCGCATAGTGTACTATGTAACTGTTTTTGCAACGCGGAAGATGAGAAAAAAGACAAGCAAAGTGCTATATTAATTATGCTCTGGTACTTAGTAGCCACTTTAAGCTAAACGACTTTCAGTCCATTGTGGTTGAGTTCAGGTTTGAAAAAGCGTTGTGAAGATCAACAACGCCTGGGCACGATGACTTAAGCGGTTTTTTTCTTCGGGGATTAGCTCTGCCGAGGAACAGCCCTTATTGGAGACAAAAAACACCGGGTCGTACCCGAATCCAGCTTCACCGACCGGCTGACGCAGGATCAAACCTTCCCAGGAACCCTCGGCAATAATTGGGCAAGGATCATCCTTATGACGAAGGTACGCAATTACACAGCGGAACCGGGCAGTGCGTTCTATGTCTGGAGTTTTCCTCAAGTCGATCAAAAGCTTGTCCAGGTTTTCTTTATCACTGGCGCCAACACCTGCATAACGTGCGGAAAAAACTCCTGGAGCCCCATTTAGTGCATCAACTTCAAGCCCTGAATCGTCGGCAATTGCCGGAAGCCCACAAGCCTGAGTTGCATTACGGGCTTTAATGATCGCATTTTCTACAAAAGTCAGGCCGGTTTCATCTGCTTCGTCAATATTGAATTCAGATTGGGGAACAATAGTATAACTGTCTAAAATTGCCTGAATTTCCCGAATTTTCCCAGGGTTATTGCTAGCAAGCACGATTTTATCGGTACTCATTTGAGAATCCCACTTCTATTGACCCAACGCTTCCCTCTGATGATCCAGAAGATTTTCGATACCCTGTCCAGCGAGTGAAAGCATGGCATCCAGCTCTTCTTTTCTGAAAGCATGCCCTTCTGCTGTCCCCTGAACTTCTATAAACGCTCCGGCATCGTTCATAACTACATTCATATCCGTTTCGGCTTCGCTGTCTTCGGCATAATCAAGATCCAACACTGGTTCACCGTCATATATCCCCACTGAAACCGACGCGATTTGACCAAGTAAAGGATTCCGTTTGATTTTACCTTTTTTGAGCAATGTATTAACCGCTATAGACAAGGCTACGTAGCTGCCTGTGATAGACGCCGTGCGAGTACCCCCATCCGCTTGCAGAACATCACAATCCAGAGTAATGGTGCGTTCTCCGAGAAGTTCCAACGAGACTCCCGCCCGAAGAGATCGCCCGATTAACCGCTGTATCTCCAGGGTACGCCCACCTTGCTTCCCTCGCGCGGCTTCCCGACCTGTTCGTTGGTGGGTTGATCGAGGCAACATACCGTATTCAGCCGTAACCCACCCTTTTCCACTACCCCTAAGGAATCTTGGAATTTGTTCATCTACGGTTGCATTGCAAAGTACACGTGTGTCTCCAAATTCCACGAGTACAGAGCCTTCAGCATGCTTAGTGTAACCGCAGGTTAATTTAATTTCTCTGAGTTGGTCAGGTCGGCGTCCACTGGGCCTCATATAATCTCCATCTAAAAAGCCGGAGAGTATACATCAATTAGCCGTTTGATTGGGAAATGACTCTAGAAACTCCATCGCTGTTTGTGGCCGATCACCAGGTTGTACCGCTAGCGCCCAATCAATTGCTTCTAGAAGGGGTTGAGGATATTTACGTTTAAACGCTTTAATAGCGAGCGGCATGGTATCCTTTTTTTTCCGTTCTGGTGAGGGCGGTGGTGGCACACCTTCGATGCACGAGCGCATTGTTGCTCCAATAGCGTAGATATCACTCCACGGGCCGGGTTCTCCTTGGCGGGGGTACTGCTCAATCGGTGAAAAACCGTTGGTCAATATTTTGCCGGCCTGAGATTGACTGCTTGTTTGAGGATAGGGATGGACAGCACCAAAATCCAAAAGCAACGGATTACCACCCGATCGGATGATAATGTTCTCAGGTTTTATATCGAGGTGGAGAAAGCCGTGTTCATGGATGGTATTAAGACCATCGAGCAAACGGGGGAAAACTGTGAACATAAAGTTCTCACTAAGTTTTCCCTTCTTGCCCTTTAGATAATATCCGAGGTTTTTTCCATAGTCATACGTCATGACAATATACACTGTCGAATTTTCGGTGAAAAAATTCAACACTTCGACGATATTGGGATGCTGCAACTTGGCAAGCACTTTTGCTTCTTCAAGAAAAAACTTTCGGCCAAGTCTAAAATGTTTGCGGGTTTCATCGCTGCGGGGCAGAACATGGTTATTGTCAGATCGATAGGCGAGTCGCTTCGGCAAGTATTCCTTGATAACGACTTGAAGCTGGTCTTCAAGTTGCCGGGCAAGGTAAACACAGCTAAACCCCCCAGTGGCAAGAGGCCGCTCAATAATGTACTGATCAATCAGAGTACCGGACTGTAAATAGCGGATATCGTTGACTGGCTTCTTTTTTTGGGGCATTACTGGTGTATCCCAGTGAGTAAGGTCAGCTTATGATTCATTATTTGAGGCGAATAGTTGTGCTATTTATCGAAAATAATGGGAGAATTTGGCCAGATTCGGATTTTCTACAGTACGCTTTCAATTCTCGGATACCCATTTTGTACAACTTGAAGATAATTAAAAGAACCTGAATTGCTCCCATTCGTTATTCTCGTTCCCGTTCCGTCTAATTTAGTATAGGTAACTTTTCCATGATTCATAGTATGACGGCATTTTCCACCCATGAAATTCGCCACGGAAATTTCACTCTAGGCTGGGAATTGCGTACGGTTAACCATCGGTATCTTGATATTTATTTAAAACTACCCGAGCCTTTTCGTTTTTTGGATCCGGATCTTCGTGCTGCAATAGCGCAGACCTTGAAGCGTGGTAAGGTTGACTGCGTTTTCTTTTATCGCCAGTCCGATGAAGGGCCAAGTGAAATTAGCATTGATCCGATAGTCACGGGTAAACTGCTTGCTGCAATCACTGAAGTGGAAGAACTGATGCAAGTCTCGAAAGCGTTTTCAGCTCTAGATTTGATGACTTGGCCTGGAGTTATGCGGGAGCCTGGTATTGATCTGGATGGTGTTGCCAGCAAGGCAAAAGAATCATTGCACATCGCGCTAACCCAATTGCTTAGCGTACGTGAACGGGAAGGCCAACAGCTTGCCAGATTGGTATCAGAACGATGCGCACAAATGGATGATCTGATTACCCGGGTACGAATTCGTCGACCTGAGGCAGTAGAAGCGATTCGCAACAAAATTCGTCTAAAACTTTCAGAACTCAACGTAGATACCGATAACGATCGCCTGGAACAAGAACTTGTGTATTTGGCTCAGAAAATGGATGTCGCTGAAGAGCTAGATCGACTAGAGGCTCATATTAAGGAAGTAAAACGGGTTTTGGAACTGAATGAACCTTCTGGGCGGCGAATGGATTTTTTAATGCAGGAAATGAATCGGGAAGCAAATACGCTGACATCGAAATCAGCCGACTTGGAAACCACCCAGCATGCGGTAGAAATGAAAGTTCTTATAGAGCAAATGCGGGAACAAATACAAAACATAGAATAATGAGTAAAGGTACACTTTATATCATTTCAGCGCCATCCGGCGCTGGAAAAACCAGCCTGGTTAGAGCGTTGATAGAGACAACTCCCGAGATCACCGTATCGGTATCCCATACCACGCGGTCCCAACGTCCCGGCGAGATACAGGGTGAAGATTATTACTTTGTTACGTTAATACAGTTTAGAAAAATGCTGGACGAAAACGGCTTTTTGGAATATGCCGAGGTTTTCGAAAACTGCTATGGTACAGCGAGAGAACCAGTTTCCCTAGCCCTGGCCGAAGGCCAGGATGTTATCCTTGAAATCGATTGGCAAGGAGCACAACAAGTCAGGAAAATAATGGCTGATTCAAGGTCAATTTTTATTTTGCCGCCATCGCGTGAAACACTTCAATCCCGTTTGTGTCGTCGAGGGCAGGATAGTGAAGAAGTTATCGCGCGGCGGATGGGAAATGCCAAGAATGAAATATCCCATTATGATGAATATGATTACCTGATTGTTAACGATGATTTTCAGCAAGCATTAAATGAGCTGAAAAGTGTCATTCTCTGCGGTCGAATGCAAAGGGAGGAACAGCAGGAACGTTTGAAAGACTTACTGATGGAGCTGCTAAGGAACGGGAAATAAATAAAAGGAGACAGGTTCTATGGATATTGAAATATTTAGGGACGAAGCACTAAAGCTCTTTGAAACCATCGCAAATTGGGCCGTCAGCCCCCAGTTCTATGCCCAAGCTGCCGCTATTGTCGTGGCCTTAGCTCTCGCCTCGTTTTCTTCACTTTTTCTTACAAAGCGTGTTGTCGGCCTGCGTGATGGGCCCCAACCGGGGCCATTATTTACCCTCCGTCCCGGCTTGTATAGCTTGAAAGGACTGCTATTTCCCCTCTGTAGCGTGATGCTGCTGGCGATTGCTATACAGGTCACACTAACGACTGTTAATCAAGCCTGGCTGGTAAGAATAGCTCAAAGCCTGAGCGTCGTCGTATTGCTCTATACTGCGATTCAGCAATTCATCGAAAATCCTTTTGTAAATAATCTGTGTCGATGGGTGGGAATCCCTGTAGCTACCCTCCATGTGTTCGGTTGGCTTGACGACACCACCCAATTCCTCGATGGTATCGCACTTGAAGTGGGTAACATCCGTGTGTCCGCTTATGCCCTTGTACGGGTCGCAATATTCGGATCAGTACTCTTTTGGCTGGGACGAATATCCAATAAAGCCGGACAGCACGCGATTCGGAATCGATCTTCATTCGACATAAGGACACGAGAAGTTTTCGCCAAGTTGTTTGAGATGGTGCTGTACGCGGCCATTTTTTTTCTGCTTCTTCAAATCATAGGTCTTGACCTCACAGCACTCGCAGTATTCGGCGGTGCGCTGGGTGTTGGACTCGGATTTGGCTTACAACAAATCGCTTCGAACTTTATTTCTGGATTGATTATTCTCCTGGATCGATCGATTGCAGTGGGTGATTACATTGAATTGGAAGATGGTAAAACCGGAATATTGCGGGAACTCAATATGCGGTCTTCTTCACTCGAAACTTTTGATGGCAAAACAATCGTGGTGCCGAACGAAAAATTTATTACTACAGCGTTTACAAATTGGACACGTCAGGATTCGCGACAGCGCTACGAATTGGAGTTTACCGTCGCTTACAATACGGATATTCGCAAAGTGCCTGCAACCATAATCGACGCGATTCGGAGACATCCCCAGGTTCTTGATGAACCTGAACAACCTGATTGCAAAATTCGGGAATTTGGAGATTCCGGCATTGTATTTGGTATCGAATACTGGATTGACGGCATTGATGATGGAAAAAACAGGGTTGGAGCCGATCTTTTGATGACAATCTGGGAAACTTTGCACGAAAACAATATCGAAATCCCCTTCCCGCAACGGGAGGTACGTATTGTGGGTAATCAAGCACTGAATTAGAGGGAATCCGATTGGAAAAAAAGAAGGAAAGCGAGGAAGTTCTCAAACAGCTCGAAAAAAGGCTTGGCCGTATTCACGCAAGGCAACGCTTGGGAATTGAATCCGATTTCGAAGCTAAGGTTTTTGGCCACGGTCTCAATTTTTTTCATCTTGAGAACTGGTATTCGGTCCATTCCGTCATAAAAAATGGTTTACGGCTGATGGGGCTGTATAGACGAGGCAAAAAGAACGCCCTTGATATTCAGATTAAGCATAACGATATCTATTTGCCCGGTTTACCGAAAGCATTTGACGGATTTACGATTCTCCACGCCAGCGATCTCCATGTTGATATGAATTGGGAGGCGACACGGATAATGACTGAATGTATGAAAACACTGGATTATGATATCTGCGTGCTTACCGGTGATTATAGGGCGAAAACTTTCGGCGAATATCACGAATCACTGGCAGGAATGCGGCAGATCAGAGCCGCTCTTAACAATCCTGTTTACGCTATTCTAGGCAATCATGATACTATTCAAATGGTACCTGGACTTGAAGAAATGGACATCCAGTTGTTATTGAACGAATCCGTCACTATCGAAAAGGAAGACTCCTTGATTCACTTGGTAGGAATCGACGATGCCCACTATTACCGCGTTGATAATATCGAAAAGGCAGTAGAGGGCATCCCTCATAGAGATTTTTCGATCCTGCTTTCCCATACCCCCGAAATCTATCAGCAGGCCGCCCACGCCGAGTTCAATTTGATGCTTTGTGGTCATACTCATGGTGGACAGCTCTGCCTGCCCGGTGGCTTCCCGTTGACACTCGATGCAAACTGCCCTCGTTATCTCGGAGCTGGACCATGGCAATATCACGGGATGACTGGCTACACCTCGGCAGGATGTGGGACATCGGTAGTCAGTGTACGATTAAACTGTCCACCGGAAATTACATTACATCGGCTGCGGATTGTTTGAAGCTGATAATAACTTTTCAAGGGAGCTAGTGATCCCGCTAAAGTCTTTATTCATCACATGGGTATAGATTTCGGTTGTGCTGACGTCCTTATGTCCTAATAGCTCCTGCAAGACACGAATATTGACCCCATCTTCGAGTAGATGGGTGGCGAATGAATGGCGCAAGCTATGGCATGAAACTTACTTAGTAATGTTCAATCGTTTCCCCGCAGCGCTCACCGCTTTTTGCGGCATTGCTAATTTAGTATAGTTAGCGTTCCGTTTCTTTTGTGCATTAAGAGCAATATAGACAACTCAAGCATTCGTACGCTTTTAGTGTAGCATTTTGATTTCCTCCTCATTCGTGCAAGAAAATGTCTAAAGAGCTATTGTAGCCTTCTATTGTATAGGTTTCAGCTTTGGACTGAATATGCTTATCCTTAGGGATAAAGTGTTCGTAGGGTTGCCAATAATCAGTCGCTATAGTTCCATTTAATTGACTTTCAATATCATCCCAGAGCTTTTGTCCTGTCTGCGCACTTCGGTCGCCAATAATGAAATTGATGAATTTTTCCCCATATCTATCAACAGCAATCCATATCCATTTATAGTTTTTTTTGACCTACATAGGTATGCATTTCATCCATCTCTGTATAAATAACTGATTCAGAGCTTTTTAACTCAGTGACTTGCTCACCAAAGCTTCTAATCCAGTTCAGCACAGTCACATTACTTACTTCCAATATCCGACCAATTGAGCGAAACCCTAATCCTTCTAGGTATAATTGGAGAGCTACT
>JAZGGE010000197.1:0-4271 GCA_036480195.1 Methylococcales bacterium | reverse complement strand
CTCCGTACTGCTTGTCCCTCGACTCCAGAAAACCGAAAAGCGAGGATCGTTGTATGACATTACTTGACCTAAAACAATAGGTGTCGAATATATATTACTAAAATTTCTATGCTCACCGACCCAATCTCCACTGCCGTCTGTACGGCTAGAAACCAATTTCACTGCCTCCAAGTTGAGACCGTGCACAGATTTCTTGTAAACGCCTTCCTCAATGGCCAAAAAATGTACAGGAACGTTGGATACGACCTGACCTAAATCATCCGCCGAATCCATCCGTATTTCAAAATGATTCGCCGTCGCATTACGAATACGGACGACCGAAGGAGGGGAATTTCCTCCATAATTGGGAGTTGTTACGACTACCATCGAATCGTATTGATGGGACAATGTCACTGTCGTCCATTCTTGGCTATCGACTGTTACCACACCCGCCTCATGGGGTATCTGTATTAAAGTCGTTTCAGAACGCCCTAAAACAAAATAAGCCACTTGCTCAGCGATATGGTTACGCTCGCGATCACTGATTTGATCTTCATCAATTGCTAGCCGTAACACATTATTTCCAACTGCCTCTTCTCCAAAAAGAATCGGCCAGCCACCATTAACTCCTTTCATACCTGCACTAGCGACGAACGCGCTATCAATAGCGATGGGCGACCCACTTATAGGGTAGTCATAAGGAGACTGGTCAGAAACACCTCTAACTGTGCCATTTCCTACCTTTGCAGCCCAAAGCCTATCACCAATCAAACCTGATCCGGATTCAATTACCATATACCCAATCGTCTCCGACGCCCGATCTACGACCAAATCTTCTCCTACATGTTTACCAACTCGCAGATAGTCCCGAGAAGGAGGTGTAGACGCATATTGGCCACCACTCCAAAATATGCTGAATCTTGAATCGTTCGCGCTAGTAACCTGACCTAATACCGCGGGATTATCATATTGCTGAGCATAGATCCTGGTTTCACCATGCCAGGACAAAGCATTATCTGTTATTCCTGATTCGAACTTAACAACTTCTGCTTTAATTCCGTGGGTTTCCGCATTATAAATGCCTTCTTCAATAATGAGATAATTCATCTCTAACTGGCCCGTAGCTTCAGTTAAACCATCGAGCCGATCTACTTTGATTTCAAATCCATTGCTTCTAGCATTGCGAATTCGTGATACTAGGGGTGGATCACCCTTTTTGATACTGAGGCTGGCTAAAACAACCATAGATGTATAAGCATGGTTTAACGTTACCGAAACCCAACCGGAGTTTGTCAGCGTTTCCGCACCAACCTCAAATAAATCATTCATTTTCGGTGCGCTTAAAACATCCTTTGGATCTGTGTTGTTACCGACCTCAACCCCATCATTGTATCCGTCTCCATCCGTATCCATGTCCATCGGATCGGTTCGAACTGAAAACTCATCAATATTGAGAAGATTATCCCCATCGCTATCCAGCGTTGCATCATCGGGATTTCCCGGATCCAATCCATTGCTATTTTCGTAAGAATTTGGAAGACCATCACCATCTATGTCCTCATCGCATAGGTCTCCAAACTCATCTGAATCGATATTCTCCTGATTTGGATTTGGTTGGTCAATGCAATTATCGACAGTATCCAGGATCCCGTCGTTATCTTGATCTGAATTCAAATTGCCAGCTTCGTTAATTTCGATAATACGGTTTATCGGCATATCAAAGAAATGATCGACTTTTCCGCTGGGCCATCGAACCTCCAATTCAGAAACAACTCTGTTCTGAGCAAGACCAAAGTGCATCCTTTGATGGTTCTGGGAATGCCTGTGAAATCCCCCATCCTGGGTTTTCCTCTGGCTCTTGTTGCCGGCCACGAGAGTCACTATGGCGCCAATAGCATCCCTATTAGATGTAGACCCCACCAGATCGATTTCTAGCCAATTATTTCCATTAGGTATGTTTCTGAACAACTGTTGCGGACCATTATTAAAGGGATTGCCGCCTTTGCCATTCGTTATAAAGAGATCAAGAAATCCATCTCGGTCATAATCCGCAGTCACGGCAGATTCGCCACTACCTGCCAAAGAACCTGATGCCCCCCCAGCATTCGATTCGAGTACGAAACGCCCGGTTCCATCATTTAAAAACAATATGTTAGGGAGGTTCGTAATAGTTCTAGAGCACACGAGATAAATATCAACATCCATATCGTTATCAAAATCACCACCGACAGCCGATGGACACGGCAATGGATTATTGAGCCCACTTTGAACACGCCTATCCTCAAATCCCAGGGTTGTTTTAACACTATATCGTGGCCAGGATGCTGTGGGGGTAGCGTCGAATCCATCCGTGATCAAATTGTCAATCGTACCTCTAGAATTTACCACAACACTGAGTTGAGCTGCAGATGCTCCAGCCGACAAGGCGATTCTCCATTCTGCTTTCGTTGCGTCAAAACTTACGAAAAGACCTCGATCATTTGCTGAATTATGTACAGGCACACCCTCAATACTTTGATCCTGCGGATCAAGATCAAAGGAAAAGGAACGAAAACCCAAATCTGGATGCGAAACAATGAGGGGAACGACACTATTTCCTCCAACCCGCAGATGCTCATTGGGTTCAAACGCAAAATTTGGGAAGACTGATATTGTCAAAGGTGAAGAAGAATGAAATTCTACTGCTGTCTCAGATCCAACTGAAGATAATTTAATCTCGATCCGCGATGGATTCCGTTGCACAACTTCCCGTCCCCCACCTCCACAAGATGCGAAAATATCATTTCGGAGATCACCATTGAAATCAGCGATTACAGAGTCGCTACAACCAATTTTATTTTGTGTTCCAGAAATATTTAGGAAGTCGTTGAGATTTTCAAAAGGTTTCGTGGCAGTACTGTAAATAGGACCCGAATTGGCATTACCGCTTGATAAAACAATATCCATAATATCGTCTTCAGAAATATCGGCAATATACGCAGAGATTGTACTGGGTTCACCTATCCCCACATCTAAAGTCGAGTCAATAAAAAACGAACCGGCATTCGTCAGAAGCAACGGTTTGGGTTCGCTCCCCAGTTCATGAGGTAAAATAACATCTAGTCTGCCATCGTTATTCCAGTCAATCCATGCGATTGATCTTGATCGCGTACCCGGCAAGGCAACGCCATAGTCCGATGCGCGCTCAATAAAAACACCTCCTTCGTTTATAAATAGGTGATTCGGTGCCGTTCCACCAACCACCTCCAGTAAATCCTGATCTCCGTCATTGTCGAAGTCAACCCACGATGCGGTATGGGTGTCGCGGAGTTTCCCGGGCCAGACGGAGGTGGCGATATCAACGAAAGTACCATCGCCTTTGTTTAAAAACAAATTAGGCGTATCGGAATGATTGCCAACCCATAGATCCGGATAACCATCGCCATTAAAATCACCCCATGATGCTCCGTAACTTTTCCCCAATCGGCTAACCCCTGAAACTTCGGTTACCTCTATGAACTCGGCGTGAGCAGACAATATTCCAACGAAAAGAAAAAAACCTATTAATCCATAGCTCATTGAACTTTCCTCCGATCTGTTGAAGGTAAAACTATACAGTAACCAGTCAAACAGCTCAACGGGATCCTGAGCGATCAAAACGAAGCAGAATTTCTCGGTCTATACGGTGATGGAGGGGCAGATGCGTCACTGTAGCAATACTCAATGTCTTTCATGGCAACGCAACGGCGCTAGAACAGAATTTAGTAATAGTGCTTTGGGTCAGGTATTTCTGTGGATGTATATACGTATACCAGGTATGGCTATTAGCTATCTATCACTTTTGTGATCGCGTTCAAGTCATTTTCTCACTGTTACTACTATCCTTCACCATATGCATTTATTTCCCCAAACAAATAGTTTAATGGATTAGTCGAATGGGAAGTTTTTTGATAGTCGCATGAGTACTTTATAGAGAATGCCGATATTGCATGGCGATTGAGTATTTGCATCGGTGAAATACCATAAATTTCGGAAAATTAATCTCTACCCATAGAAAGAGACGAGTCAAATGTTTTTTAGTACTAGAAACCATATAAGCAACTTCCGCCTACTAGCAAAATCCATCAATTTATTGTGCTTTCTACTTTACGCAATGGTTTTTTGCAATCCTACCTTGGCTGTAGGTGGCACCGAACTTAACGTCACCTTGGTCAATGGTATCAGTAACACACCTTTGACCAATATGATGGTCCACGCACGGGAACGATTCAATAACGGTAGTTCCCAGTGGGTTGCCAAAGCAACAACGGACA
>JAZGGE010000196.1:0-2619 GCA_036480195.1 Methylococcales bacterium | reverse complement strand
TATGCCATTATTGCGGTGCCAACGGGAATTTTCACAGCAGAATTATCCAAGGCAATTAACAAAGAATATGACATCAGAACCTGTAGTTCTTGTAACAAGCCGGGGCATGATAGCGATGCGAAATACTGCAAAGCCTGTGGGCATAAGTTGCAAGTTTGATCGATTCACCAGAGAATCTCATGCCTATTCACCGATATCTTGTGTGTAGTGTCAACAAGATACCCATCTTGAGCGCGAAAGGTATATAAAGACGGAGAGAGGTCAGATAGCCTGAACGTAATTCCCGAATATGGCTAAAGCCAGCAGTAAATATACCACAGTTAAGCTTTGTTCTAGGTCTGTATTGCTTATCGTTCATCACTTTCTTTCAATGCCTGATGTCGGCCCACGAAAGCGATTAGAAGCGGCACTAGCACAGCATTTCTCGGGTCACTCGGCGTAAATAGCGATGCAAAAGTAGCGAGAAAGACGATCAAAGCAGCACCAGCAGCCAGAGCCCAGCTCTGGTCCTCATCGTCATTGGGTAATATGATCATCTTAATGATTCGCACCAGAAAGGCGAAAAACAGAACGATCAATCCAATCGCTCCCAATACTCCAGTTTCATACAACAGCAATAGATAACCGCTCTCGGGTTGGTTTGGGACATACCCGCCGACCCTTTCGATATTGCGTAATTTTGGACTCTCTCGCATCAAATATTCCTGGTAATTACCGGGACCGATTCCGGTAATTGGATTTTCTTCAAAAATGTGCCAACTGTCTTGCCATATTCCGAAGCGGCCTTTCTCGGATCGGTCAACAGTTGTAAAACGCTTCTGCAGGCTTTCCGGTACAAATTTCTCAAACAAGACGGAGCTACTGCTAAACGCCCATGCCAAAAGTACAACAGTTAGTGCAGGTACTCCAATAAAAGTAATTTTTTTCAACAGGCTGTCCTTGCCGAGAACTACAAATGCCATTATTGCCACGGAAAGTCCCGAAGCAATCGCCAGTCGCGATACTGTTAAGAGAAGTGCGCCGACCCCTAGAACAATTGCTATCAACACCCACCACCTGGCTCGGCGGGAGGAAGGTATGCGACGTGACCACAAAACTACTAATAGCACAATAAGAACCGCCATGAATTGGCCTGCGCTTTGAGGATCTTGAAACAGTCCGGCGGTACGGTAAATAAAATAAGTACCAACGTAGGAAAGGACATTGAGATTTTGTCCGGCGTTGGAAAAGTTGATTCCTGTTTGTTTTTCGATAAAAACGAACAGGGCTTCGGTCATGAGTGCTATTGCAAGGAAAAAAGCAACTTTGTCTCTGACCGAAGGCTCGCGCAGAAAATGATATGCAACAATAAAGGCAAGATACAATCCGATTAACTGTATATATTCAATAATCGATGTTATGGGATCTATGCCCAATATTACTGATGGTAAAACCAAAAGTAGTGCTGCCAATGCCAGCGGATCGGGGATGAATTCAATCTTTCTGTTGCCCGTCTTACTGCGGAAAAGCAAAAAAATTGTTATGAGGATAATCAAAAGATCCAGAACTGTGATTCCCCAGCGTTTGGGCGGCAAGGGAATGCCTAGAAACGACAACCCGATAATAAACGAAAAGAACAGGAATTTTAAGGCCTCGCGCGATTGCATTAAAAATATGATCAAGACAAGCGCCGGTAGTAGCATTACAAAAACTTTCCATAATGCAAATTCTGCTAATTCAGTTCCCCAGACTAGCAGCAACATCACGGCATAGATCAAGCCTGCACCGGCTGATATGAACAATGTTTTTTGAAGATTAACGCGCATTACGCCAACTCTTTCAAGGTGATAATATAATTAACAACAGTAATCGAATACCTGCACACATGGTAACGAACGCTAAACAAAATCACCTTTGGCGCACACAATTCTGACGAGAATTTATGCATTGCAATTAAATCTAGAGTTAAAGAGGTATTTTAGGTGAAGCATTCAAACGATTTGTAGATAAAACCCCTATAGTATACTCTTCGCGCAAAGCTCGCTTTGGTGACATTGCGATGTGGGTCTTGTTCAGGTTTAACTCCAGACGGCGAATGAGTCTGGGGCATAAAGAGTAAACTTATGCCAATTTCGGCATTAAAAACCTACCCCCGACTGTGCCGCACTCATGTCGGTAAATGTTAGTTTAACCAGTCCATTCCAAATTAGCGATGGCGTCCAAGAGTTGGTTTTCTCTTTCCTCCGGCAGGAAAAAAAAATTATTTACATAGATGCCCCGACGTTCCCAGCGGCTTTTCCAGCCGCCAATATTGGCAGGGTTTTGGTGGACTGTTTTGTCAAACTTCGCCATAGGCAGCACCGAATCGTCTAAAAGAAAAAACCCTCCATATTTCAAGTCCCCTAGAAACGCGGTTACATCAGCCAAAGCATTGGGTTTGTGACGGTCTTCGATTTCCACGAGTAGTACAGGCCGCTCGCGCTCAATAGTAGTGCGAGCTCCGATGAGAACTGATAGTTCATGACCCTCGACATCAACCTTAATGAATCCTACCCCCTCGAACTTGAAATCATCCAGCTTGTGAACAGGCACCTGGATCTCTGTTCGTGCGCTGCCGTCCTCATCCTCCAACGTGTTATC
>JAZGGE010000195.1:0-5902 GCA_036480195.1 Methylococcales bacterium | reverse complement strand
CCTCCGGGTGTAAGGTCAGTGAGGATGAAAGTGGTAAACACATCATCGGGCGTAGCAAAAATACCGTCGGGCCCTGGCGCGACTTCAGAAATATTTTGTAAATTGTTGGTGTGAAC
The DNA here is from genome assembly GCA_036480195.1 of Methylococcales bacterium. Lineage (GTDB taxonomy): Bacteria > Pseudomonadota > Gammaproteobacteria > Methylococcales > JAZGGE01 > JAZGGE01. The sequence goes on along the minus strand of JAZGGE010000195.1, from coordinate 5,786 downwards.
GGGGTCATCATCGGAAATAAATACATGACCGTTGTCCGGGTTGACTGCGGATATTCCGGTCGGCTCGTTTGAAATCTTGGGCCCAAATTGGGCGTCGACGAAGGGAAATTTCACGATGGTGAAAACATCAACAAGCCTGTCAATATCAGCGACATTAAGGTTGTAATCTATTTCAAACACATTATATTTTTTGCTCGGTGCGCCGGTTACTTCTTCGACTTCACCATCGACAATCAGTAGCGAATCGTTTGCCGGAAGGTAAGTAATGCCCGATGAGTCAGGGCTTCCCAGCTGAGTTAGTGTGGATGTGTCCGGAAAATGGGGGTTGTTGAGCTGAGAAAGATTCATTGCCTGAACCAGCGACCCCACACTGGCTGCCGCTTGGAGCGCAGGAGGCTCAACCAGAGAAAGTTCGACGATTTGACTTTCAGGTGTCGTATCTTCGGCTTCTGTAGTGGCGTTCACCTCTGAATCCGGGGTAATTGCAGCAGCTCTCGCTTGAATTCGGGCTTCGTTATCAGCCGGGCCTTGGTTTACGATATACAGGCTCATCTGACCGGGATCGTCGGTAGTATCCCCACTCGGTGCAAAAATCATTGATTGGGTAGACGAAAGACCGAATTCCGATAAATCACGGGTCGATTTCAACTCCCCGCTTTTGGTAACTCCATACAGCTTCTGCCGATCCAAATTATAAACGTAGACAAGGTCATCATTAGGGTTGAAGGCAATTCCACGGAGATTCGTCGGATCTCCGACTTCCGAAGGCAACGCAACTTCAACGACCGATGTTTCATCAAGACCGCCTTCGTTCAGGGGTTTCACTCGGACGACCTTCCCGGAGTCCAATATATAAACAAAGCCCGTTTCAGGGTCAATGGTCATACCCTGGGGTTTATCTAATGACAATGTCCCCGGAACATTCATTTCGGTAGTTGTCTGCTCTTTCAATTCACCGTTATTGTTGGCATCAACCTCAACCAAATTATCAGTTTGCGAGTCAATTGCGAGCAGACGGTTCTGCGTGCTATCAAAAACGGTGTTAATGGGGTCGGGAATTTCGGCTGGAATCGTGACGGGTGATGATGACTCTCCCTCTTCCAGAGAGACAGCGGTGATTTCAGTTTCTTCATTGGACGCTTCCGGTTCATCCAGGATCAAAAGATTTTCCGCTTTAGGGGAAAAGGTTAACCCAACCGGGTTAGATATCCCAAACGCTTTTAATTCGTCGTTTTCAATGGTATCGGCTTTTCTGACAAAATTATCGGCTGCTTGTGCCGACGATAATGAAAGCCAACCCAGCCCCAGAGAAATAATGCCGGGGAGGAGAAGCCCTTTTGTGATGAGTTTATGTTGATGGTAATGATATTGAATTTTCATTTGGGATTTATCTTTACTTCAGTTTATTAATCTAACTTCGGCACAACTTCGCTGTACATTTGTTAACAGTCAATAGTAGAGCCAGTTTCGGCTATGAGAAGGGGAAGCACCTCCCAAACTGGGTTTGTGTCTATAAAATGTTGTTATTATGGGGTTTACCAGTTTACGCAAGGTTGCTCAGCAATAACCGAATTTCCTCTACTGTCGATAAAGCAAAAATCCTTTATTGAGGTTAGTAGGGAGGCGGCCCTCATCTTTTTTTTTATTCGTTTGGTGCAGTGCTAAGTCTTGCACACCTTACTAGAGGTTTGAAGGAATGTAAATAAAAACCTAAATATTAGTAGGTGTTAGATTACGATCGTATTAGTGTTCGAGGCGTGTTTTCGGGGTAGGAATCGATAAGTATATGTTTAATAATATATTATAAAGTTATGGCTCCATTTGAGTCATAGATCTCGGTTCCAAGGAACTCCTAAGGGTATTAGAATTATCAGTTATTACTTACATAGCTAAAGTGTTTTCAATGGTAATTGCATTCGCGATTACAGGGTTTTGCAGCGGCGTTAAATCTGTGTAAATAATCACTTATAACCTTTCTTATTTAAGGGTTATGCTATCTGATTGCATTGCACCTCGTGACTTCAAGATAATCGTCAACTCGTTTCACACATTCGCATACAAATAGGATCATTTGACAGCAAAGTTATAATGAAATGGGAAAGTGTGATGGTCACGTCACGGCTTTTGTGGCATAGTCGCTACAATCCCTTCTGCCGCAAAAATCGTGTTGCGGCACGGTCATCTGAACTTGAAGTTGGGCAATCACATTTTACCCTCGGCCCTATTGCGATGTTTCATTCAGAGTACTACTGTCGTTTATCCACTGAAGAGCCTGCGTCATCTTTTCACTTAGCTGGAATATCGCGGTATTCAATGTTGATACTTTATTATCATACCCGGAGTTTTCCACAGTAATGGTGATGTCAGATACTTTGGCAATGAAGGCACCGCTATTGTTCGGTTGCCGGATTGTCCATTGAGCAATAAGCCGACCCTTATTGAATTCATCAATATCAAATCGAATAATATCCAATTCAATCTGATAGTCTACTGCAAGTGGGGTTAGTCGCTGAGGGAGCTGCAAGATTTTATGGCCCGGTAACAATCTGCCAATATCCTGGGTTAATACACGACTGAAATTATCCTTTAAAGGTTCTGCCCAACGGTCATATTCTGCAAGTTCCAGCTGGTTCGCGGAATGATGAGTGACAATTTGTGGCCGATCAAGATAGGCGGGGAATCGGTTTAGCCTTAGGCTGATAGTTTGTTTTTTTTCTGATTGCTTTAGATGCTGGTTTGGTAGATCTGTCAGGCTAATGGGAGAGAGGAGGTAGTAACGGGTTGAATCTTTGCTGGTTGTACAGCCTGCAAGATAAAAGATAACAAATATAGCTACGATGAGTCTGAATCTTTTGTTTCTCATTGGCGTTGCCCACCTTTCCCAAAAATCAGTGAGTCGGGTTGTCTTTCTAATGTATCTGTCAGCAGTTGGACAGAACGGGCTGCTTTGGTTAATTCCTGTAATGTTTGGGAAATATCATACATCAGGGGTGAATCCTGTCCGGTGGCATGTTGCAGCGATACGATACTGATATTCACCTGTTCCAGGGTGCTCTGCATAGTATTTAAAACGCCTTCGGCATTTTGAGCTATCGGTTTGATATTTTGGTTCACATTTCTAGTCAATGCTTTCGTCTCACTTAGCGTTGCATTGAGATTGGCTAACAAGGGCCCTAACTCCCTGTCGAACTTTTTAATAAGCTGATTAGCCATTATAATGGTATTGCTTAATTGCACGGCGCTTTTTTGAATGTTTCCGGACTCCAGTAAATGGTTTACTTTTACCAATATTCCGCTAATATCCGTTGAGATTTGACCGATTGGAATTTGTTTAAGCTCTTGGACAAAAAAATCCAGATCAGATTTCATTTCTTCCACTTGCGAAGGAATGGCCGGTATTTCCATTGTGTTGCTGTTTTTAATCAGATGAGCCGTAGAGTTTGGGTAAAAATCCAGCTCAACATAAAGTTGCCCGGTTACCAGACTTTTTATATTGAGTTGGGCTCGTAAGCCTTGTTCAATCATTTTTTCAATGTGATCCAACCGGGGTCTCCAAAACAGTTCATCATGGGTGATATCGATATGGTCCATATCGATTTCAAAATAGACAGGGGTAAGGAATGTTGAGGCTTCGGCATTATATTGAGCAACAATATTGGTAACTCTGCCAATGGGAACACCTTTCATCTTGATCGGTGCTCCGATATTTAAACCGTTGATTGATCCGGAAAAATAGGTCACAAAAGTTTGTTTGTCTTTTAGAAACTCTGCTTTGCTGAAAACCAGTATCATGGTAATCAGTAAAGCGATCGCACCTACAATAAATAATCCTATCTTTGCGGGGTCTGTTTGTTTGCCCATCCTGCTCTAATGTCCTTTTTGAACGCTTGTTTTTCCCCGGGTTAGAAATTCAATAATCTTAGGGTTTTTTGATTCCGTTAATAGCTTCTTGGGGTTTCCTGTCGCGATTTGTGTTTTAGAATCCGAGTCAAGGAAAACGGAGTCATCGCCGATTGCGAAAATGCTTTCTAATTCATGACTGACGATAACAATAGTGGCACCAAGGCTTTCTCTAAGCTCTAAAATCAGATTGTCCAGAAGCTTTGCACTGATCGGATCCAGGCCCGCGGAGGGCTCGTCAAAAAACAATACCTCCGGGTCTAAAGCCATTGCTCTTGCTAACCCTGCGCGCTTCTGCATTCCACCGCTGATTTCTGACGGATAAAATTCTTCGAATCCTGCCAGACCGACAAGTGACAGTTTATAGGAGGCTATTTCAGCAATTTCAGTAGCGGATAGCTCGGTATATTCTTGCAATGGCAGCGCTATGTTTTCCGCTAGGGTCATGGATGTCCAAAGTGCACCACTTTGGTAAAGAACTCCCGCTTTTCGCATAAGTTGTTCACGTGTCTGTTGTTTACTCTGCCAAAAGTCTATATCGCCATATAGAATTTTCCCTTTGTTCGGTTGCTTTAATCCGATTAGATTGCGAAGCAAAGTACTTTTCCCACAGCCGCTACCCCCCATGATGATGAAGATTTCGCCACTATTAATGGTGAAATTAAGATCATGCTGTACGATCAAGCTATCGTAAGCCATAGTGAGGTTTGTGACTTCAATATGTGCCTGTCCCAACTTTTATACCCCCAGGGCATTGTAAATAACTGTTAATATCGCATCGGAAACAACAATCCAGACTATTGCAGTAACCACCGCAGATGTTGCTGCTTCACCTACGGCTGAGGCGCTTCGACCGCTTTGTATGCCACGCATACAACCGGAAAGGGCAATCAGTATTCCAAAAATGATACTCTTGAATAGTCCACCAGCAAAATCGTCAACAGATAGAAGGGCAATTGTCTGTTGATAGTATTCGAACAATGAAATATCAAACAAAGTAGATGCTACAACAAACCCACCAACAATACCGAGAAAGTCAGCATATAAACAAAGCAGTGGCATCATCACTATGAGCGCAAGCATTCTGGGAAGAACGAGGAATTCCATCGGTGGAATTCCCATAGTACGGAATGCATCAATTTCTTCATTGACCTGCATGGAACCCAGTTGAGCGGCGAATGCGGCGCCGGTTCGACCCGCCATAATAATACCGGTCATCATAGCCCCCATTTCCCTTGCCATTCCCAGGCCAACCAAACTTGCGATATAAATTTGGGCGCCAAACATTTCCAATTGAACGGCACCAACAAAAGCAAGGATCATTCCGACTAATAGACTGATCAGCGAGACGATGGGTAGTGCTGAAGGTCCACACTCTTTTATCATAAGCATGACATTGCTACGCTGATAACGAGCGTTCCCTTTAAGAAAAGTGACCAACATCAAGTAGGATTGTCCTAAGAATGAAAGTGTTCGTAAGGTTTCATTTTTGATCTGGAGCGTTCTTTTCCCAATGCTTGTGAGCAGGGAACTCGATTGTTGTTGGGGAGTTGCATCTATTCTATTAGGTACGCTGGACGAAAGTTTGAGCAGGTTTTTCATTCCTTTATGTAGACCGTCCTGATTGATACTAAGGTTCATACCACTTGAATGCCTGATAACCTTGGTGAGAAAGATCATAAGTATGCTATCCCATTGGGTGATAGCCGTTGTATCGAAACAGATCTGGCGGATCGATGGATCGGAATCAAGCGTGTCAGTCAGTTTGGATAGGGGGGGTACTTTCTGCCCAATCTTCCATTCACCGGCCAGGTAAACCAGAAGTGTGTCTTGAGCGGGGCGTTCGAATTCTAGGGAAGGGGATAAGTCTTGGGTTGTTGATCCTG
>JAZGGE010000194.1:0-7387 GCA_036480195.1 Methylococcales bacterium | reverse complement strand
GTATTTATGCAAATAGTGGGTTATTTAACGAGAATGATTGGAAAATCTGACCAAGATAAACTTGGTTCTCTAGGTCTCGGCCAGACTCCTAGCCCACCACGGACTCTACCCACTCGAAACGGGTATTCTTAAACGCAAAAGTTATACTCAACGCTGATTGTTTCTTTGAAAATCGATATGATTTAGCCGGTTGTGGCGCGTGGCTGTTGTTTTGAGGGTTCGAGCGGTTGTACGCTTCCAACTTACCGCGCAGTATATCGACTTCCAGGCACGATATGGCCCTCGCCATAGGCGTTATAACACATTGTGCCGCCAATTTTTCTTCGCCTTCCGTAGGCATCAGAAATATATTTGAATACAGGTCGGCAACTTCTACGATGGTTGGAATGCCTGATTTCACGGTCGATATACGTATTCTGAAAAACTCTGCGTTTGTGTTTGCGATGACGGTGGTGGGAATTTCGCCTCTTGGGGAGGGTGTCATAGGAATAACGGGGTTCGTGATGATGGTGTCTGTGGCGGCGATACCGATAGCCCTCATGGTTTCCATGGTGGCCATAGCCAAATTGGATTCCACCGGAATTTAGCGTTATGAATCCGCGGGCAAATACCGTTTCCGTTGGGAATAGGGTAATGACTAGCACATAAAGCGTAATTATTATTAGTTTTATCAAGTTGTTACCTCTCGCGTCGTGAGATAGGAGTAGCGACTGATTACTTCGAGAAAAAAATAGGGCTACGCCGTCAGCAATTATTAAGACTGCTATTGGAGAAGAAAATTCACTTTCCTGATCTAATGTCCGGTCGAAATAACCTTGAAGGGGCAATCGGTTATGGAGGAGATGTTGCCGATAAGGACTTGATTATGGAGGCTGCGGTCGGGATCGAACCGGCGTAGACGGCTTTGCAGGCCGCTGCATAACCACTCTGCCACGCAGCCGTTAGAACTTGATACTGTCGCGATTTAGCGACGATGCTTGAAAGACTGGAGCGGGAAACGAGATTCGAAATCGCGACCCCAACCTTGGCAAGATGCTCTTAAATCTAGCCGTAACACACTAAGATATAAGAAAATTATATATCTAAGAGGGTGGCAATAAAAGCAATACTATACAGACTCCCACAAAATTTCGCAAGCCAATATCTAACTCCGTGATGTCCGCTTCTATCTTTGCGATGTCTGCCTAAAATCACGAATAAATCGGTGTAAGGTGTCTCTTGGGAATGCGACTATTCTATAGCTGCTCATATATCAACGGGCATTAATCCGACAATATTCAATCAAAAGGATAGCAATGCGTCGTTCATTTGTTTTAGTTAACATCGCTATTCTGGGCGTTATTGCGATCCTCGCTCTGTTTTTCTGGCTGCCCATTTTATGGAGCTTGCTGCTCCTTATTCCCATACTGGTCCTGGGTATTTACGACATGTGGCAATCGCACCATACCCTATTACGTAATTTCCCAGTTGTTGGGAGAATCCGCTGGCTGATGGAAGGGATTAGACCGATGATCCAGCAGTATTTTATTGAGTCAGATACCGATGGAAAGCCAGTCAATCGGGTCTTCCGATCTGTAGTTTATCAACGCTCCAAACTGGAGATGGATACTGTCCCCTATGGAACCCAATTTGATGTTTACCGCGTTGGCTATGAATGGATAGGACATTCATTGGATGCAAAACGCGTAGCTGATATCAGCGATAATTTGCGCGTAATCGTCGGCGGCCCTGACTGTATTCGCCCTTACTGCACCAGCATACTGAATATTTCAGCAATGAGTTTTGGCGCGCTGAGTAGCCATGCAATTATGGCATTAAACGGTGGCGCTAAACGTGGCAACTTCGCGCATAACACTGGAGAAGGCGGCTTAAGTCCATATCATCTCGAACATGGTGGTGATTTGATTTTGCAAATCGGTACCGGCTATTTTGGTTGCCGGACAGAAAAGGGATTGTTTGACGAAAGTTTATATTCAGAAAAAGCAACGCTGAGCCAGATTAAGATGATCGAAATTAAGCTCTCACAAGGTGCAAAGCCAGGCCACGGCGGAGTACTGCCAGCATGTAAAAATACACCCGAAATTGCGCTGATCCGGGGTGTTTCACCTTATAACCAGATCAATTCGCCAGTGACCCATTCCTCATTTTCAAACCCATTGGAGTTGATGATGTTTGTGCGCAAATTACGAAATCTGTCGGGTGGTAAACCGGTCGGATTTAAGCTCTGTATAGGCTTTAAAAGCGAATTTGTGGCTTTGTGTAAAGCCATGATCGAAACCGGAATAAATCCGGATTTTATTACCGTGGATGGTGGAGAAGGCGGAACCGGCGCCGCACCTTTGGAATATAGTAACTCCGTAGGTATGCCGCTAATGGATGCAATTGCCTTTGTTAGTGACTGTTTGATCGGATTTGATTTAAAACGAAGGGTAAAGATCATTGCATCTGGAAAGGTCTTTACCGGATTTCATCTGGTCAAACGTTTAAGTCTGGGTGCTGATCTTTGCAACAGTGCCCGGGGAATGATGCTTGCTATGGGTTGCATTCAGTCCAGACAGTGCAACAAAGACACCTGCCCAACCGGCATTACCACACAAAATCCAGCTTTGGTTCAAGGGTTGGTGGTTGCCGATAAAATCACTCGAGTGGCTAATTTTCATGCTCAGACAGTTCATAGTGTGGCGGAACTCATCGCGGCAGCGGGTCTTTCCGATACTAAAGAGCTTAATCGTTCACATATTTTCCGTCGGACCAGCCAAACGGAGATCAGGCGATATGATGAAATCTATCCGCCGATTTCCCAAGGTTGCCTATTGACCGAATCGATTCCGGAAGCCTTCCATCGTGACTGCCAACTAGCGAATGCTCAGTTTTTCAATGCAACTGTTTGCAACACAAATGGATAGAAAAATATGATAGGCACTTGTTCGGGGTTAGTGAGTTATACCTTTCATAGATGAAGCTGATTTTAACAAGGTGACAGATAATGAAGAAAATCGTAGATTTGATCATGGTTTTGCTGTTAGGTTTATGGCTTACCGGCACGTTCGCTCAAAATAAGAATGGATTTGATCTGATCGGTGCGCTGATTCCGCTCAATGAAATCTACAGTGGTGGACCCGCCAAAGATGGCATTCCGGCCATTGATAATCCCCGGTTTGTCCCGGTACGGAAAGCGGATCATCTGCGAGCAAGCGATGGTGTTCTCGGTATTGTCTTTCAAGATATCGCTAAGGCGTATCCCATCAATATTCTCAACTGGCATGAAATTGTCAATGACCGTTTCAAGGATGTGCCGGTTGTCATCACCTTTTGTCCTTTGTGTGGCAGTGGAATGGCTTATTCCACCAAAATCGATGGAGTTGTGTATACCTTCGGTGTTTCGGGCTTGGTATATAACAGTGACGTTTTGTTGTATGACCGCCAGACGCAATCCCTTTGGTCGCAACTCATGGCGCAAGCCATTAGTGGCGATCTGAAAGGGCTACACCTGCAAAGCTTGCCTTTGTCTCATACGACGTGGCGGGATTGGAAGACAAAACATCCCACTACATTGGTATTGTCACCCCGTACTGGCTATGCACGCGATTATCGGGCAAGTCCTTATGCTGATTATATTAAAAGCCCACGGGTCTGGTTTCCTGTGACACAATCAAGCAAACGGTTTCATCCTAAAGAGAAGGTCTTGGGGATTGAAATAAATGGTCGTTTCAAGGCCTATCCTTTTGTAGAACTGGAGAAAACCACCGGAGCTTTTATTGACATGGTCAACGGACAACAGCTACATATACGCTACGACAATGAACATCGTAGCGGCTCTATCTTTGATCAGCAGGGCAATCAGTTGCCTTCTACAACTGCTTTTTGGTTTGCCTGGTATGCATTCCATCCGAGAACTGAGGTATTTTCGGCGACAATAAAGTGAGAGGTGGTTTTCTAGGAGCCTGTCCAAGAATAGAAGCCGCAGCGAGGGAAATCCATTTTGAGTCAGATTTTTCGATCATTTGAGGCGAATAGTGGGTCTATTTAACAAAAATGATCGGGAAATCTGGCCAAAATGGACTTTTCCGCAGTAGGTTCTCTATTCTCGGACAGGCTCCTAGAGGGCTGTCCAGTCCAAATTTTGTTCCTCTATTCCCTTATCCTGCAGTTTCTGCGCTGTTAAAGTACTGGTGAATGAATAACCGCCATTTTTTCGATTTGCATATCAGCAAAGGTATAGGGGATTCCACCAGTACCATAGCCAGATTCTCGAAACCCTGCAAATGGCATCCAGTCCACTCGGAATGCAGTGTGATCATTGATCATGACGGCAGATGCAGATAATTGCTTGAAAGCATATAAGGCCGAATCGATATTTTTCGTCATAATTGACGCTTGAAACGAGTAAGGCAAAGCGTTGGCTTGGTTGATTGCGTCATCCAGCTTATCGTAAGAATAAAGGCAGATAACCGGGCCAAATATTTCCTGTTGACTGACTTTGCTATCGCTTGCTGGATTGAACAGAATGGTTGGCTGAAAAAGCGATTCCGATAGTTTATTTCCTCCAGTAATCAATTGCGCTTTTTCTTGAATCGCGTCATTAACCCAAGTACTGATTCGGTCAACTTCCCGATGACGAATCAATGGCCCAACATCTGTTGTTTTTCTGGCTGGATCGCCAACGACCAATTTTGTGGCAAGGTCACCCATTATTTTAGCCACTTGTGCAGCAATTGACTTGTGGATAAAAACCCGTTGTACTGATACGCAAACTTGTCCAGCATGATAAAACCCGCCTTTTGTCAACAAAGGTAATACCTGATCGAGTTCAGCATCTTCACAAACAATAACCGGAGCAGCACCGCCGTGCTCCAATGCGCAGCGTGTACCCGGAGCCAATTTTGAACGTAACATCCAACCGACTTTCGCGCTACCGATGAAGCTAAAAAAGGCTACTCGCTTATCGGTGACCAGTTGTTCAGCAACCTCAGTTTTCTCTTCTATGACAATTTGACACCAGTCTTCCGGTAAACCGGCTTGGTGAAATATTTCTACTATCTTATACGCGGATAAAGGTGTTTCCCTTGCGGGTTTGATAACGACCGGACAACCGGTGGCAATTGCTGGACCAATTTGATGCACAATCAGGTTCAGAGGATGATTGAACGCGCTTACAGCTACAACAGGACCAATAGGTTCTCTATGGGTAAAGGCCAGCCGCTGTATCGAAGCGGGATTGAGTTGCATTGGTATTTCTGAGCCGCGATTGCTACGGATGCATTCGATACAAATTTTGATGCCATCAATAGCTCTCAGTAATTCTATTTTTGTGTCTAAATAGGGTTTTCCGCCTTCGGCAATTGCAGTGGATACTAATTGGTCTGAACCTTCTGCCATGAGAGCGGCGACACGCTCCAAAATGGCAATACGTTCATATGCGGGCAATCCTTTTTGCCGGTTACGAAACAGTCGATCCATCGTATCAATGGCCTGCTTGGCGCCTTTCCCATTTATAGTTTCGATAGTTCCTACTAACTGATTGTTATAGGGTGAAAATACTTCGAGGATACCTGCGGGTTTTGTCCCCGGGACTTTTATTTGACAATGCATAGTTAACTTTCCGTTTTAAGTATTCGCCACGAGTTTGCCGAGTTTTTCGGTCAATTTCATGTTTTCTGAATAATCGACAGGAACGTCAATAATCACTACAGTGTTATCAGTAAATGCCTGTGTTAAAGTCGGTATTAAAGCATCGGCGGATTCCAGACGGTAACCTATTGCGCCGAAGGATTTAGCATATTGAACAAAATCGGGGTTCTTGAAGCTTATATGATTGCTGTGTCCGAAACGGCGCTCTTGGTGCCATTTGATCAAACCATATTCGCTGTCATTCCAAATCATTATGACTATTGCAATGTTGTAGCGCAGTGCCGTTTCAATTTCCTGGGAATTTATCATGAATTCTGCATCACCCGTAATCGTCAATACCTTTCGATCTGGGTGTATCAGTTTTGCAGCCATCGCACCGGGTACACCAATGCCCATTGAGGCGAATCCGTTGGAAATAATACAAGTATTCGGCAGTTCACACCGATAGAGTCTGGCAATCCACATTTTATGGGCACCAACATCGGAAATCAGGATATCAGTGTCATCCATAATTTTGCGAGTGTCATAGAGAATACGTTGTGGTTTAACAGGCCAACTGTTGTTATTGGCAAAAGTATCCAGTTCATCAATAATCGTCGCTCGCAACGTTCCTGCCTTATTGTTTTGCTGGGGTGTTGCCGAATTCGCAATACGCTGCAGTGACGTAGCGATATCACCAAGAACGCCCACTTCCAAAATGTAATGAGCGTCTACTTCTGCATAACTTTGGTCGATGTGGATAATTTTCTTATCCTGTCCGGCATTCCAGAGATAGGGGTGGTACTCAACCATATCAAACCCGATACAAATGACCATATCGGCGTGGTCAAATCCACACGCTACATAATCATGGGCTTGCAAACCGACAGTTCCCAAAGACAAAGGATGTGTAAACGGAATCACACCTTTAGCCATAAAAGTTTGCGCAACAGAAATGTGCAAATCTTCGGCGAATTTCACCAGGGCCTGGCTCGCTCGACTACGAACGATACCATTGCCTGCCAGAATGATAGGGGAACTGGCAGTAGAAATCGATTTTGCGGCATGTTGGACTTGGTCATTGGCAGGCCATGTGGCCACAGGGGATTGCACTTTTAAAGCCTTTACCGAATTGTTAACTTCTGTATCGGCTATATTCTCAGGCAAACAAATAAAGGCGCCACCAGGTTTTTCGGCCTCAGCAACTTTGAATGCTTTTCGAACAATTTCAGCGATATTTTCAGGTTCCAATATATTGGTACTGTATTTTGAGATTGGCTCGAACAAGCTCACTAGATCCAACACTTGATGACTTTCTTTATGCATTCGGGTTGTCGCTCCCTGTCCCGCAATTGCAATAATGGGCGCATTGTCCATATTCGCATCAGCAAAACCAGTTACAAGATTGGTCGCACCCGGACCCAATGTGGCCAGACAAACGCCTGCCCGACCCGTTAAGCGGCCATATACATCGGCCATAAACGCAGCACCTTGTTCGTGCCGCGTTGTGATAAATTGAATAGAACTGCCCCGCAGTGCATCCATCACATGAAGGTTTTCCTCTCCAGGAATGCCAAAAATATACTCGACATCTTCATTTTCCAGGCACTTGATTAATAGTTGTGCGGTATTGGACATAAAGGATTACCTGATTATAGTTATTGGTGACGGACTTAAACAAAAAGGAACGTATTATTGGTGTTCCTCTTGCACAAAAATTGTAGATAGCTGTCAATTAGTCGGCAACGAGATAAAATGCTTACAGAGAGAAGGGCTT
>JAZGGE010000193.1:0-6397 GCA_036480195.1 Methylococcales bacterium | reverse complement strand
TTACATTTATAATAGGTTTGTGCTTAGGAATGGCTGTTATGTGTTTGGTTCAATATAACAACGTTATAACCTCCCCCTGAATCATATAATGGGGCTACAAAAATCCCTCAAGTTTGTATGAAGCAGTGAAAAATGATTCGCTATCTTATATTAATAGGGATAAGCTATGAGTACATTATTTTTAAAGCGATGGGGTATTCATCATGTCTCAAATTCGCCAACCCGTAGTCGCAGGATCATTCTATCCCTCCGACCCCCAACAATTACATCAGGATATCCGTACCTATCTGGATGAGGCAGAAAGTAAGGATGGTGTACCAAAAGCACTGATAGCTCCCCATGCCGGATATATTTATTCAGGTTCAGTGGCTGGCAGTGTCTATAACCTGCTCAAATCTTGTCATAACACAATCCGAACCGTTGTTCTATTAGGTCCTTCTCATCGTGTAGGCTTTCGAGGACTTGCTGTGCCAAGTACCGAGTATTTCGCAACGCCTCTAGGCAATGTTGCCGTAGACCAAAAGAAAATCGCCGATATTAGTGATCTTTCTTTCGTCCAAACCATGGACAATGCCCATGCTCTTGAACATAGTCTGGAAGTGCAAATCCCATTTTTGCAGGAAGTCTTCGATGATTTTTCAATCGTCCCCATTGTCGTCGGAGATGCTGCTCCCGTTGAAGTAGCAGAAGTTTTGGAACGATTATGGGGGGGTGCCGAAACATTGATCGTAGTTAGTTCCGACTTAAGCCATTACCATGATTATGAAACGGCTCAAAAAATGGATAACGCCACATCCGCTGCCATAGAACAGCTGGATATAGGACAGATTGGTTACCAATCCGCGTGTGGCAGAATCCCGATTAATGGGCTTTTAACTATTGCTAATAAGTTAGGATTGATTGTCAGGACAGTTGATCTGAGAAATTCAGGTGATACTGCTGGTTCAAAAGATAAAGTAGTCGGATATGGAGCCTATGCCTTTCACTGAAAAACTATCATCTGAAGGTCAAAAAACTCTGCTTAAAGTGGTGAAACAATCCATTCAGTATGGGCTTGAAGAGGGAACTCCCCTGCCTATCAATTTCACTGACTATCCTGGCGAACTCACTCAGCAGCGGGCGACGTTTGTCACCTTGAAAATAGCAGACCAACTAAGAGGCTGTATCGGTACCCTGGAAGCTCATCTTCCACTCATCGAAGATATTGCCCGAAACGCATTTTCCGCAGCATTCAAAGACCCTCGCTTTCCGCCTGTATCGGAAGCTGAAGTAGAAAATCTTGATATCCATTTGTCACTTCTAACAGAGCCGGAACCCATTGAATTTGATTCACAGCAAGATCTCCTCGGCAAAATCCGTCCTTCTGTTGATGGTTTAATTCTGGAAGAGGGTAGTCACCGGGGTACTTTTTTGCCTTCAGTATGGGAGTCATTAACTACACCGGAATCATTCCTGGAACACTTAAAAATGAAAGCCGGTCTTTCTAGAGAATACTGGTCGACTTCTTTGAAGATTTACCGATATAGGGCGGAGGCGATTGAATAAAACTTCTATCTACACGCTGAATCAAGTATATGAATCAATCAGCTCGCCAGATGACGATAAAATCCGGGAACTACAAGTAGAACTGGAAAAAGATCCGGAAATTTCTCTAGCAATACTATTTGGTTCCTATGCTGGAGGAACAATACGTCCTGAAAGCGATAGAGATCGGGAGCAATGATCTTCGATTTTGCGCATCAGCAAGCAATTTTGAGTATAGCCAGACTGTTATCAACGGAACAAGGTATTGGTGTTCTCACCATCCTTCACGATCTCAATTTGGCATCGCTCTACGCGGATCGCATCGTCCTAAGGGCACATGATACAGGAGAGTAGCGCTACTGAAGTTTTGAATCCTCGGCAGATTGAAGCGATATTTAGCGTCCCTGTTTCGGTTATTCCTCATCCGGGTAAAATGAGCCGTCGATTGGTTATCTCCGGCGTGAGGGATTATTTATGAACGAAAATCGTCACCTCCTTATTATAGGTGCTGGAGAGTTGGGACTCTCTGTCGGTAAATTATGGAAAAAGCACTATCCTGGCTCTATCGTTGTCGCGGAAACGTTAACGCCGGATAAACATAAAATTCTCGTAGAATCTGGTTTGATTCCCCGCCTCCGGCATCGAGTGGACTCTTTGAAATATCCCCATATCCTATTTTGCATACCGCCCAGTCAAGGGAGTGATTTCCAGGAAGAGGCCACAGGAGAGCCACCCGTTTATGCGAAAGAAGCGGTTACATTGTTATTTACCTCAAGCACGACTGTTTTCAAAGAATCTAACGGCGGCGTATGCGATGAACATTCATCCATGGCTGATAACCCCCATGCCATGAAATCTCGGCAAGTCGAAGAGTTGATTCTGGCAAATGACGGGAAAGTCGTTCGCCTGGCCCACCGCAAAATGACGTACCTGAATGCTAAAAATTCAAATTAGGAGAGTATACGAGACGGCCACCCCGCTTTTGAGATATCCTAACAATCTTCGCTGGTCTGAAGACAGAGTCGCCAGATGCATTGCTTGGATACACAGTCCAGGCAACGGACGTCAGCCGCACAGATTTGACCGTCCTTAAACAGCCGGTGCAATGTTTCATTGCTAATTTCAAGACGAACAGGCGGGTTTTCCGAGCCTTCCATGATACTAGGGGTAAAATCCCCATAGGCTGAGGATTGTTTACGTAAAGATGTGGATGATGAATTAGTTTTCATATTGCTATTCCCTGAATTATAGTGATCTGGCCATGCTTTGATGCGAAAAACGGGGCTATATCCTTAACCTGGGTTCGTGAGTCCATGACGGCGTAGAGCACAAGCTCTTGATTTTACAGCGGTTCAAAAAATGCCTGCTTAACCGATGGGAGAAACTAATATCTTGAACTCTGCATCCGCCATGGACTCACGGATCCAGGATTAAAATACCTTCTATTTCGACAATATCAGTTTGTTCTGGCGGGTGATTCGGATACTGTATCGTTGGTTATTGTGTAAAATGGCAATAACCTTGGCGCTTTTAAAAAGCGCCTGAGATGTAATTTGGCGGGTATTTCCTTGATCATCCTTATCTGAGAGCCGCATCGGTAGAATCGTTGTTTTGTGATTTTTGTACTGTTGTTTGTCTACGCCTTATTCCTTACAATCCTGCAATAATGCGCCAATGACTTGCAAGGTTCCGGTAAACGCAACGGATTTGAGCGCAAGGTGTTAAGTGAGGATGAGCCAACAACCCTATTAGATTGTCAGCGACCGCAATCGCTAAAGATCTGTGGGGGTGATTGCGATACCGACGGATCATTACATTCGTTTCCTGTTCTAGTTCGGCCAACAAAACTCCATTGAAGCGAAATTTAAACCTCTCGGTAACATCCATCTGGCGCAAGCTCCTGCAATACTCCGGTTCATTGAACATCACGGACTCCAGGTCATTCATGAGGCCAATGCCGTTACTTCTTGCAACCCCTGGGTAAACGCAGACAGGCAGTGACTATTAAGGAAAATTAGTGTAAATGAGAAGGGCAGGACTTTTCTATCCGCTAGCCCGACAAAGGTTTGATGAATCTGGTAATCCGTCATCAGTGGATCTGTGAGATTGATTTCTGCTTTTCTGGCAATCTGCTTTAGTTCTTTTACTTCAAGGTAAGTACCAATAATGCTGCAATGAATACGGTCGGAGATCTCCCATAGTTTGTAGCGCCCGGAAAGCTCATTGCCACCACCGCCGGGTTGTCTCTTTCCAGCTTGTCCAGGAGCTGTGGCCAGCATGTTGACTTGTCTAGGGGGCGTCGCTAGCATGCTAGTTGACACAGCGAGGCTGAGGGAAATGGAATTCGGCATTGCTTTTCTCTTTGAATTTCACGTAATACGAATGATTATCATTAATATTACCCTATGTTTAAAGTGTTTTCAACCTTGCTTTTTTCCATCATTCAGATTTTCCCCATCCCTTACTTTTGTTTCTACCAGAAGATCTGCTTTATAAAATGCAGAGCAGTCTCAGCAGGATAAATTGTATTGCAATCGATAATACGAATCGTTATTATTAATGTATAAACCGCTATGGACAGGGTGCGCTTGCTCAAGATGCCTTACTTGTCTGGAATACTATCCCACGCCGATACAGATTCAGGCGGATAAAAATGAACCCTTTTTATTGGACAGTCACATAAAAAGAATCTACTTCACTTTGCACCATCAAGAACAACATATATGGAAAACTACAATTATTTTATTTTAGCCCGCATACTGCATATCGTTGGGGTTGTCATCTGGATTGGCGGTGTTGCTTTTGTTACTACTGTCCTGACCCCCTCTCTTAAACAAATTACCGATATCCACAAAAGGTTGGAATTGTTTGAGCAACTAGAAGGAAAATTTGCATTTCAAGCCCGAATCGTAACACTGATTACAGGTATTTCCGGGTATTACATGCTGGAGTATACGAATGCCTGGGATCGTTACCAACAACTGCAGTTTTGGTGGATGCACCTGATGACCTTCATATGGGTAGTATTTACTGTTATTCTGTTCATTCTCGAACCCTTGGTTCTACACCGCTGGTTCAAGGAACAAGCAATAAAGGATAGCGACAATGCTTTTACATGGCTTCATAGAATGCATAAAGTATTGTTGTCACTGAGTATTCTGGCGATTTCAGGCGCTGTTGCGGGATCCCACGGATTTCGTTTTTGAACTTAATACTGGTAGTTCATCAACTTTGGTCTGATGGATAAAGTAATAAGAGATAATTCCCACGCTCCGCATGGGAAATCATACTTAGACGCCTGTCGTCCCGTAACGTGGGAATAAGGGTGATATTTCTATACCTTTCGCGGTTAAGAATGCCTGTTTTGAGTGGGTAGATTTTCGTGGTGGGCTAGGCGTGGAAGCGCAGGAAGAGTCATCTCTTTCAAGGTTCTACAACGACGCTCTTCACGAAAAGATGCATGCTGAAAATGGGTATTCTTGGGCGCGAGAGGTATATTCATCTCTTCTATCCTAAGCAGTTGAATAATAGGCTTCTTTGGTGATTATTTTGATCGTTTGGTGACATGAATACTGTCACTTTGTTTTTGGTTGATATGTTTCTGAGCCTGATTAATGAATGCTTCATCACCCCAAGTAGGTTTGTTGCATAATTTTTCCAGAAAAGGGTTGATCAATGGCTTGACTAACATAGTGCTGATAGAGTCGAATTGCATCTTTTCTTTGATTATGAAATGCACAGAGTAAATTATCTGCTGCTAGCTATTTCGGGCAAATGCTTGCGAAATAGCTTGACCAGGTATAATTTAGTGGTCAGGCCTGCAGGTACTGGGTTGATAACAATATATCGTGATAGTTCGAGTAAATAACCGTCTTTTCGCACCATGCAATGACTGACACCATCCTGCGATTTACTTTAGCATGGGTCTTAATTGATGCTTACGCCTTGCTTCGAATTTAAATCACTCCTTTCTACCAAATTTGTTGTTGAACAGAGTATATGAATGAATCAATGAGCTTGCCAGATGACGACAAAATCCGGCAACTGCAAATAGAGCTGGAAAAAGATCCGGAAATCTCTCTAGCAATACTATTTGGTTCTTATGCTGGAGGAACAATACGACCTGAAAGTGATATAGACCTTGCGATAAAATTAAATACGCCTCTTGTTGAAGAAAAAAAGATACAAATCATAGAACGGGTGGCACAAATAAGTGGTAGAGCGGTCGACTTGGTGGATCTACAAAGAGTAGGTGAACCCTTATTGAGCCAGATAATTGAATATGGCAAAGTGATTAAGGGGCGGCGGCATGACTTTACCGAGATGGCTATTAGAAACGTTTATGCCAATGAAGATTTTCTACCTTATATTAAGAGATCGTTGCAAGCCCGGAGGGAGCGATGGATCAAATAGTGCTGGAAAAAAAAATGGATTCAATTTTTCGCTGCCTGGAGCGAATAAAGAGCAGATTGCCAGAAACAAAGGAAATGTTCTTGCAGGATCTGGATGCGCAGGATGTCATTGTGCTCAATCTTACCAGAGCAGTTCAGTTGTCAGTTGATCTGGCGATGCATCTATGTGCTAATTCAAACGAGCCTGTACCACAAACCATGGGAGAAGCGTTCGATACGCTTCTCCGGCTTAATATTTTGACGTGTGCAATAGCAGTAAAAATGAAAAAATCTGTTGGATTCAGAAATATAGCGGTACACAACTATGATGAAATTGACCTGAATCTAGCCTATACCATAGCTAACGAACATCGCCTGGATTTTGTAGAATTTATCAGACAAATCAATAGTTATTTGCAACTGTGACATCAAAAATGGGGTTGCACCACTGCTCCATGAAGAGTTCAAGGGTAATCTGGTTA
>JAZGGE010000192.1:0-7135 GCA_036480195.1 Methylococcales bacterium | reverse complement strand
GTTGTCACCAATCTCTCTTTACTGGGAAAATTTTTATGTTTACGTGATGAATCACACGATGCTGCCCGGGTAGAGGTATTAACAGCGCTGGCTAATGACCTCCGTTCTTAGTTGGGTATATACATTTCGCGTTCAAGAATGCCCGTGTTGAGTGGGTAGATTTTCGTGAAGGGCTAGACGTAGATCCGCAGAAAGAGTCATCTCTTTCAAGGTCAGAACACCTGATTTCGCGGAATTTGTTTTGATACCTTCGTAGGAGGGGCTTTAGACTCAGAACAAAATCCTATGAATTTCTATAACCTTTTGATTCACTGTGACGAGGTCAGGTAGTCTGAAGGTTCTACAACGATGCTCTTCACGAAAAGATGCGTGCTGAAAATGGGTATTCTTGGGCGCGAGAGGTATATAATCTTCATCAACGGTAATATATCCACCAAGAGTTAAAAACTATGTCCAGCACATCCATGTACCAAAAATATAAAAAGAAGCAAGGTCAAATTATAGTTGCTGTACCGCTAACGCTTGATACAGAGGGATTTATGTACAATAAATGGGGAGGCGAACAACGGTGTAAACAAGGCGACTGGATTGTCGAAAACAACGGCGAAGTTTACACCATTGATCGGGATGTTTTCGCGCGCACCTATAGTAAAATCAGTCCTGGTATTTATGAAAAATCTACTGTAGTTTGGGCTGAGATTGCACAAACTGATGGTGCTGTTGCCACGAAAGAAGGTGAATCAACCTATAAAAAAAGGGATTATATCGTGAGTAACGATGAAATCCGTACTGATGAGTATTGCATCAGTAAAGCGAAGTTTGAGGCCATGTATGAGTTGGATGAAAATTAAGCTCTTTATGGTACTTTCTGAACACGCACAAAAAACGGAGGCTTATAGAAGTCTCCGTTTTTCTTTTAAAAAATGATGTTTACTAGTACTTCTTCAATGTTGTATTGACGGGTATAGGGAGTTGAGAAATGGTTAGCTGCTAGGCGCACGAGTGAAGGACTAGCAAGCTAATTCAAGCGAGTGCAACAACGCAGATGACCATTTATCAGCTTCTTATATCCGTCAAAATAATATTGACGGAGTACTAAAGTACTGTAGGATTCAAAATACCAGAAAGTACGTTGGAATTCGACTGACTCCCAAATTTGTTATTGCTGATAAACTGAGATCCATGCCCGTTGCCGGCATTAGTGTAATCCACCTGGTTCAACTGGTTGCCTTGAACCGTTGGAGCACTGAACATTCCGGATATCGGCGTTACTTTATTAAAACTCTGTGGTGACAGGATATTGAAACCACCGAAACCAGGCCAATAACTATCCATTCCACCACCGCTAACATCTACCATCGCGTCTCGATCCATTTCTTTGTCTGCTGTCAAATCTTTGATTGATAAAGTTGTCATTTTCGTATCTCCTAAGTGGGTATTTTAAAGTGAAGAAAAATTCTTCGTTTGTTGAATTAAATGTTTGTTTCACTCAGGATAGTGCAGCCTCCGTGCCAACCGAGAGTTATTGATGAAAATAATATTCATCTATTTGTAATATATAACTATTTTGTGATTCCCCATAAATGATTTCGACGATAATCGAATTTAATGAATACACCATTAAGTTTTATATATAACAACACTTGTAATATTTAGTTCATAATTTTACAACATTATGAAAGCAGATACATCTATCCTCTCTCGCTATGCACTCTATAGCTGAATAGTTACTTCAAATTCAGACTACCTGACCTCAACACTATGAATCAAAAGGTTATAAAAACACATGAGATTTTAATCTGAGCCCAAAATAATAATTTTTCTTCGTAGGAGAGGCTTTAGAGCCTCTCCTACGAAGATATCAAAACAGATTCCATGAGATCAGGGATCCTAAAATTGGCATAAATCGCGAACTAACCCAAAATACACTATTATTTACACTGAGTATTCATAATAACCAAAACTGGGTTCTTTTCTGTTCCGAATCCAGAGCAACACAAAAGGAAAGGTAAATCGTGTTTGAATTAATCCAATCAGGCGGATGGTTGATGCTGCCCATCGTTATATGTTCGGTAGTGGCTATGGCAATTATATTTGAGCGCTTCTGGGCACTACGTGCGCATAAAGTGCTCCCCCGGGAAATAGTCCCGGAAATATGGAAGCAATATAAGGACAATAGGCTCGACAATGCGACAGTAAGGAACTTGCGCGCTAACTCTCCGTTGGGCACGGTATTGGCTGCGGGAGTCATCAATCGCTTGCATGGCCGTGAAGTTATGAAAGAAGCCATTGAGGAGGCGGGACGTCACGTAGTGTATGAGCTGGAGCGGTTTCTCAATACCCTTGGCACGATTGCTTCGATTACACCTCTGCTAGGACTTCTAGGAACAGTAGTTGGTATGATTAAGGTTTTTACCGCAATAGTCCAGGGCGGTGTAGGCGATCCGGAAATACTTGCCGGAGGTATCTCGGAAGCGTTGATTACAACAGCAGCCGGACTTTCCGTTGCCATTCCCGCACTAATGTTTCATCGCTATTTTCAAGGCCGGGTCATCGAATTGGTCATTAAAATGGAGGAAGAGGCAATTAGGCTCATTGAATTCATGCATGGCGAACGGGAAGAATTAGATTAAGGAGATCACATCATGAATTTTCATCGCCACCGCAAAGAACCCATAGATATCAATATCACCCCAATGATTGATGTGGTTTTTTTGTTGCTCATTTTCTTCATGGTAACTACCACCTTTAACAGGGAAACCGAACTTAAAGTAACCTTGCCCGAAGCTCAAGGGGTTGAGAAACCAGATATAAAGGTACTGGAAATTACCATTGATGGCAAAGGCGCCTATTACGTTAATAAGAAGGAAGTCATTAACAGTAAGTTTGAAACCTTAAAAAAGGCAATAAGGCTGGCAGCAGAAGATAATAGGAAGATTCCCATAGTCATTAACGCCGATGCAAAAACACCCCACCAGGCAGTAATAAGTGTGTTGGATGCCGCCGGACAGCTAGGACTTGTTCATATTAGCTTTGCCACCAAAGCACCATCGGAAAACAAACAGTAAATCCGTTCTCTGTGAGAATGAAAGCTTGCTAATCAAAAAACTGAAGAGAGGAATCACCCGCTGGCTGGAGTCTTGTTGGTATCAAGACAATCCGACCCAAAATATACTTATCCCTCTAGAGCAACTGTTTAAACTTATTGTAAAGCTGCGGACTTTCGCGTACCAAACCGGACTCAAGAAACGAAACAATTTTAGCTGTCCCGTTATTGTTGTCGGTAATCTAACTGTAGGGGGAACAGGAAAAACCCCCTTGGTTATCTGGATCGCTAAATTTTTGATTTCTAATGGATTCAAACCCGGCGTCATCAGCCGAGGATACGGGGGGATCGCCACAACTTGGCCACAACGCGTCACATCCAATACCGACCCAGGTATCGTAGGAGACGAAGCGGTCGTGATTGCACGCACGGTTGATTGTCCCATTGCCGTAGGTCCATCCAGAGTCGAAAACGCCCGTTTGTTGATGCAGTCTGGCGACTGTAATATTCTCATTTCTGATGATGGCCTCCAACATTATGCGTTGGGAAGAAATATAGAGATTTGCGTTGTCGATGGTACCCGCCGATACGGAAATGGTAGGTGTTTACCTGCCGGCCCTTTACGGGAACCTCTATCCCGGCTGGATAAGGTGGATCTTATAGTCTGTAATGGTATTGGGCTGGATCAGGAATTTACTATGCAGCTTGAAGGAGATCTGGCCGTAAATCTCAAAGATCCAACCCATAGAGTTGAATTAACTACCCTGTCCGAAACGCCCATGCATGCAGTCGCCGCTATTGGGAATCCGCAACGTTTTTTCAATCATCTGCAAGAATTTAATTTAAAGATTACGAACACAACTTTCCCCGACCACCATCGTTACGACGAACGGGATTTTGCGTTTGATGATTCATTACCCATTCTCATGACTGAAAAAGATGCGGTAAAATGTACCTTATTTGCCAAAGCTAATTATTGGTATGTTCCCGTTCAGGCCGACCTGGATGTTTTTTTTGGCGAGCAATTATTAACGTTAATTGAGGAGAGAAAAATTGGATAGCAAGCTGCTTGATATTTTGGTCTGTCCCCTGTGTAAGGGGAAATTAATCTACAAAAAAGAACAACAAGAGTTGATCTGCAGAGCAGATCGACTGGCATTTCCAATCCGCGACGATATCCCGGTCATGCTGGATGACGAAGCGAGGAAAATTGATCTCGAAGAATACGATTCGCTTGCTTGACTTCAGGGTAGTTATACCCGCCCGTTATGCCTCTAGCCGCCTGCCAGGGAAACCTCTGCTAGACATTGGTGGTAAACCGATGATCGTTCATGCCTGTGAACGTGCTATCGAATCCGGTGCAATGGAAGTTATTGTTGCAACTGATGATAAGCGAATTAAGGATGCCGTAACCAACGTTGGTATCCGTGTGGTCATGACACAACCCGATCATACCAGCGGCACAGAGAGAATCGCGGAAGTCGCTCAAATCTGCGGTTGGGATGAAGATGAGATTGTCGTAAATTTACAGGGAGATGAGCCCCTCATGGACTCACTATTTGTCACCCGAGCCGCAGAAGCTCTCGCGAACCAGAACTTAGCTGGAGTTGCTACGCTCGCCGCTACAATTAGCAACCCCACAGAAATCTTCAATCCTAACGCAGTAAAAGTCGTGTTAGACAGCAACAGCTATGCACTTTATTTTAGCCGGGCACCCATTCCCTGGGACAGAGAAGATTTTAAGGAAAGTTCTCAATTTTCTCGGCAAAATAGCCAGGATATTGGCCCAAATACCCCACTTGATAACCTGAAAGCAAGCTCCCACCTCCGTCACATTGGTCTTTATGCATATTCAGTTGGGTTCCTAAAACGATACGTTCAATGGGCAACGTCGCCGCTAGAAAAAATAGAATGCCTGGAGCAGCTCCGAATTCTTTGGCAAGGTGAACGTATTTTAGTCGTTCCGGTTGATAAGGCACCCGAAGCAGGCATCGATACCCCGGCAGACCTGGAAAGGGTTAGGAGTATTTTACTCTCTGCTTAGAGATCGGTTCCTGTACTCTGGCACTCCGGCTAGGAGCCTGTCCGAGGATAGAAGCCGTAACGAGGGAAACCCATTTTGAGTCAGATTTTTCGATCAATTGAGGCGAATAGTGGGCTATTTAACAAAAATGATCGAAAAATCTGGCCAAAATGGGTTTTTCCGCAGTAGGCTCTCTATTCTTGGACAGATTCCTAGGCTTAGAACCGCCCGGAAGAGTCATCTCTTTCAAGGCTCTACAACGGACGTACTTCGCGAAAAGATGCACGCCGAAAATGGGTATTCTTGGGTGCGAGAAGTACATCACTCTGTCCATCAAACTAAAATTGTCAGAGTACTAATTACTAAGCAGTTTTCTCATTTCATCAAACCGTTCTTTGTCTTTTTTACTCACTTTCGGATATTTCAATTTCAGGGATTTTAGAGTACTGACGATAGTTTCGGCGACGCACACTCTCATGTAATCTTTATTGTCCGCGGGGATTGCATACCAAGGCGCCCAGGATCTGGATGTTGTCTGCATTATTTTTTCGTAAGCATCCATATACTTATTCCAGAAACCCCGTTCTTGTACATCACCGGTCGCAAATTTCCAGTGTTTTTGGGGTTCATTAAGACGGGATAAAAACCGTTTTCGCTGTTCCTTGCGGGATACATTTAACCAGAATTTTAGAATAACGGTGCCATTTTGGGCCAGATGTGCTTCATGATCCTGAATAGATTTAAAACGTTCTTCCCATATGGTATTTCTACTAATAGAATTGGGAAGATTTTGGTTTTTTAGATATTCTGGATGAACTCGCACGACCAGAACTTCCTCATAATAACTACGATTAAAAATACCGATACGGCCCCGCTCCGGAAGGCAACGCGTTGTCCGCCATAAAAAATCATGATCCAATTCTTCATAGGAAGGTTGTTTGAAAGAATAAACCTGGCAACCCGCCGGATCGACACCACTCATTACAGCCCGAATCGTTCCATCCTTTCCTGCTGCATCCATAGCTTGAAAAATCAGCAATAAAGCATGTTTGTCGTGGGCGTAGAATATCCTTTGTAAATCGGAGAGCTCTTCGACGGCTTTCGACAATCGCTTTTTTAGCTTTTTGTCAGATAGTGTATCGTTCGGTGGTTTTGTAGCCGCTTTCGATTGTTTAAAATGACCATCGAAGGGTACTAGATAATCACTCTTTATTGCTTGAAACATATAGAACCCCTAGTTTTATTGTTGTTCCTGAATATTCTATTGCGGCTCTTTGAATTGTACCATTGTTCAGGAAGAGCTCTGACCCAAACCACGCTCAGTGGTAAAACCAGGAGATTGTGCCATAATCTGTAGATCAACCTTAGGAACGTGTACGAAATAACTCCGACAACTAGCTTGTCTTTATGTTCGTCTTCTGCGTTACAGAAACAGTTACATAGCCTGCTATGCGCCTGTTTCTGCGTCTTGAATACGAACATAAATCCTGCGCCAGTTATCAAACTTATTCTGTACCCATTCCTTATCATCGTGTTGGCCACAGAACGGGAGTTTCCTCAGAATGGCTTTCTTGGCTGTAAGACATTGAAAAGAATGGGTTGAGCATATATTGCTTGTGAGAATCGAAGGAAACGCAAGGGGTGTAGTTTTTATTTTAGCCTGATTATGGAGTATTCAAAATGGCAAAATTATCGGAAATTGAAGGAATCGGTGAGGCATATTCAAAAAAGCTGGAAGCAGCAGGGATCGGTTCGATTGAGAGTCTGCTTGAAGCGGGCAGTCAACCTAAAGGAAGAAAAGACCTGGCGGACAAAGCTGAAATTGACGCTAAATCCATTTTAGGCTGGGTTAATCGGGCTGATTTGGCCCGCATAAAAGGGATTAGTACTCAATATGCGGATCTTCTCGAACATGCGGGGGTCGATACCGTGCCCGAACTTGCTCAACGCAAAGGTGCAAACCTGCATGAAAAAATGCTGGCTGTTAATAGCGAAAAGAACCTGGTAAGGCAGATGGCTTCTACGTCACAAGTGGAAGACTGGGTTACTCAAGCGAAAGCACTTCC
>JAZGGE010000191.1:0-13541 GCA_036480195.1 Methylococcales bacterium | reverse complement strand
CCCCGATCCTAGACAGTACGGAATCTCATTACGTGGGAAAGTTCCGTCTGACTAACAGAACTCACCATGTGAGATAGAGCAGAATCAAAAGAGGTTATATTATGTCAATGTTTATCATAGGATTATTAGTTGGAGGTACCCTCGGTATCATGACGATGGCACTGTTCCAGTTCAATAAAGAATGAGTTTGAAAATACAGTTGTTTACGGTTTCAAGCGCAAGCTATTGATTTTGGAGTGTTTAAAAAAATACTTGCTTGATCTACGGATGAAGTGAAGACATTTAAATGTTCTGTTAGCCCAATATCTTGCGTTTTAAATCCGTGCTCAACGAACTTATTTAAACGGCTGGGTTTCGTTCCATAGGCTCTATTCTCACTCAGCCTTCGAGTGCTCGTTAAAAAGAACCACTTTGGTGTCTACTTCCCAAGGTTTGTATTTTTTCATAATATTTTGAAATAGCTGGCCTTGCTGGAGACTATCGAGCCATTGCTTGACTTGTGAATAGGGACTATTTGAAAACCAACTGATGTCGACTTTTGAGAATTGCCGAATAAACGGAAAAATGGCGATGTCCGCCAATGATATTCTATCAATTACCAGTCCTTTTCCATGATGAGCAGAAAGTCTCTGTTCGAGAATCCGTAAAAACTCTTCAGCAGATTGTCGATACATCTCTTGCGAGTTTCCTGGAAAACGATCAGAATATTTATAGCGATCCAGTTGCGGTTTGAAGTTCTTATCATTCATCAGAATCAGGTTTTGTGTTGCAGTCGGATCCGCATTTAACCATTTTTCTGGATCTGACCGTCCCAATGCCCACCGCATAATATCCAGGCTTTCGTCAATTATTTTGCCGGAAACTGTTTGCAGTACGGGTACTGTACCTTTACTGGAAGCGGTCAACAGGGCCACAGGTTTATTCCGTAGAACAATTTCCCTGAGTTCACAAGTGATGGCAGCAACAGCCAATGCCATGCGTGCTCGCATGGCATAAGGACAACGGCGGAAAGAAAAGAGGATCGGATAAACAGGCATGGGTAAAAAATGGATTTGGGTTAGTACTCCGTCAACATTGAAGGAGTACTAGGATCTCGGTTCATAGTAAGGAGTCCATTCTTACTCGTCATCACGCTTGACGTTTACTGCGAGTAGCGAACCATCAGGACGGACCTCGAGAAAAAACAGTATGGGGCTACAGCAAATTTGGCAGTCTTCGTAATAACTTTGGGATCCAGAAGTGCAGTCAACAAGTGTACCGAAGATTTCTCCACAGTAGGGACAGCTGATTTCTATCTCAGGAAGAATCAAGAACCTTTATCACTCGACAGAGCCTCCATATCCCGATCTCGCATTCCGAGCAAATAGAGGATGCCATCTAATCCCGTTGTTGTAATGGAATGTCTGGCCTGTTGTTTAACGATAGGCTTGGCGTGAAAAGCGATTCCCAGGCCCGCGATACTCAACATCGGCAAGTCATTGGCACCATCGCCCACGGCGATGACTTGCTCAAGGCGAATATTGTCTTGCTCTGCCAATTGGCGTAGTAGCTCGGCTTTGCAGTGTCCATCCACTATTTTTCCGAGAACACGGCCGGTAAGCTTACCGCTTTCAAAATCAAGTTGGTTAGCGAATACATAATCAATTCCCAGTTTATGTTGCAGATATTCTGCGAAGTAGGTAAATCCACCCGATAGAATGGCTACCTTGTAGCCCAGGCGTTTTAGATTTGTAATCAGCCGTTCTGCGCCATCGGTAATGGGTAAACGTTCTGCGACACTGGCCAGTACATTTTCATCCATTCCTTCTAAAAGTGCCAAACGTTGGCGGAAGCTTTCCTTAAAATCAATTTCGCCCCGCATTGCCGCTTCGGTGATAGAAGAAACTTGATTTCCTACTCCAGCAATCGCTGCTAATTCATCAATGACTTCAGTTTGAATTAGCGTTGAATCCATGTCAAAACAGACCAACCGGCGATTTCGGCGATAGATATCGTCCTCCTGAATGGCGATATCTACATCAAGATCCTGTGCCAGATGTAAGAAAGCAGCATGTAATGTCTCCAAGTTACTTGCAGCACCACGTAGCCACATTTCAATTGAAGCGGGACGGGTATTTTCAATAAGCCGGGAGAGTCGTCCGGAAAGGCGAGTGATCTGGTCAATATTCAGTTCATTGTCAGCAACTACTTTAGCTACTTTGGCGATGTGTTCAGCAGTTATCCTTTGTCCCAGCAAGGTGACGATGTGCCGAGCTTGGCCTTGCTCTTTTACCCAGTGTTCATAGTCATCTTCGCCAATTGGCGAGAAACGGATATCAAGTCCCATTTCGTGAGCTGTGAATATCAAATCTTTAAATATTGGACAGGACGTTGCCTCGTCGGGAACCTCAATCAATATACCCAACGATAGAGTATCGTGAATCACAGATTGGCCCATATCCAGAATCGTAATCTGATATTTGGCCAATACGGAGGTTAGGGCGTGGGTAATGCCAGGATGGTCAGCCCCGGAAATTTTGACTAAGACAATCTCGGACATTTTGGCTAGCGCTTCTAATCCAATACATGCGATACCAGCCCATCCGCCAACTTTGGCTCGAACCAAGTGGACTTCGGTGGCATCACTTCATTGGCATCAGCGACCGCCATGAGGTCTTCCATGCGGGTGGGGAACATTGAAAACGCCACCGCCATTTCGCCGCTATCAACGCGCTTTTCCAGCTCAGCAAGCCCTCGAATGCCACCTATAAAGTCAATTCGTGTGTCGGTACGTGGATCTGAAATGCCTAACAAAGGTTTCAACAGATGATCTGCCAGCAGGCTGACGTCTAACCGTGCGACGGGATCACTGGGTATGAGTTCGGCTTTAATATTAAGACGATACCATTGGCCATCCGTATACATTCCAAATTCACCCGGTTGTTGGGGTGATACTTGCGCATTTGCTTTGACCCGGGCGAAGCTATCGTCTATTTTGACAAGGAGTTCATCGACAGTTAACCCGTTTAAATCTGTTACTACGCGATTGTAGTCCAGAATCTTCATTTGATTATGGGGGAAAATAACCGAGAGAAAATACTGATTCATTGGCTTATTCGAGCGACTCATCGATTTTGCTACCCGTGAACCTGCTGCGGATCGATGATGGCCATCAGCGATATAGATTGTGTTCATAGTGTCGAAACCTGCGGTAAACTGATCCATAATTTCCTGATCTTCTACCACCCAGAGTGTATGGCCAATTCCATCATCCGCAATCAGATCATACATTGGCGCAGTCAAGGTGACACTCTCCAAAAGAGCATCCATTTCAGCCTCGGATTTGTAAGCCAGCAACACTGGCCCAGTTTGGGCGCTTAGTGCTTCAATCTGACGAACGCGATCATCTTCTTTCGAGGGTCGGGTGAATTCATGTTTACGAATCCGGTTACTGTCGTAATCTTTTGTTGATGCAGCTGCGACCAGTCCCGTTTGGATGTGATTGTCCATTGTCAGGCGATAAACGTAATATCTCGGGCCAGAATCGCGGGTGAGAATACCTTCCTTTATCATCCGTTGCAGATTTTCTGATGCCTTGGCGTATACAGAGGGATCATAAGGGTTAATGTTCTCGGTAAGATCAATCTCAGCTTTAGAAATATGCAGAAAACTCCAGGGCTTACCATTCGCGTACTGGCGCGCTTCGGTACTATTCAAGACGTCATAGGGAGGTGCTGCAACATCTGCGACATGTTCAGATGTAGGCCGCAGACCCGCAAAGGGAAGAATTAGGGACATAGTCAATCTCACAGGTTGGTTTTAGAACAATTGTTGGCTTTTAAGGAATCGTCAATAAATGAGACCCGAAACTGACTAGTCTTTTTATCCCTCTTCCACGAGTGCAAAGAGTTTCGCAATTTGCTATGCGTCTCTTTGTAGGCCTTGTAAGATGAATAAAGATCTGGCGTCAGTTGCGGATGCTATTTAATTTCTGCTTCCTGAAAACTCGGTATTTTACCCTATCTATCTTTATTCGTAACAGAAAAGGGTGAGTTTTCGTGTTGTTACATCATTATGTGATATCGTCTGTACAGGCTTGCCCACGTTCGCCTTCCAGAAGAAGACTAAAATTAAGAAGTTGGGCGAATGGCTTCGTATAGTGATCCAATATAGGGCAAGCTAATGACTGCTGAATCGTTACCCTGGGAAGCGCCAACCTCTTCGAGGCGTTGGGACTCCCTGATCGCGAGTTAAATAACAAGGAATTTTAACTTTTTCAGCTCTCCTTTTCTGTGGAAAACTTGTGGATATAAGTGATGGAGTAGCGTTTGAGTTAAAAATCTTTGCACACTTTGGATTCTATACCTCTCGCGTCCAAGAATACCCATTTTTAGCGCGCATCTTTTCGCGAAGAAGCGTCGTTGTAGAACCTTGAAAGAGATGACTCTTCCTGCAGTTCTACGCCTAGCCCTTCACGAAAACCTACCCGCTCAAAACAGGCATTCTTGAACGCGAAAGGTATACATGAGAAAATACGAAATTCGGTAGCATTTACAACGTCCACAGAATTTAATGGATATACCCGCTAAATCGACCCTGATAGACCGTTTTGGAAGAACGGTAAATTACGTCCGTTTTTCCATAACCGACCGCTGCGATTTTCGTTGCATCTATTGTATGAGTGAAGATATGACTTTTCTTCCGCGGGCACAGATCTTGACCCTCGAGGAGATTTATTTACTGGCAAACGCTTTCGTAGAACTCGGGGTAGTTAAAATTCGCATAACCGGTGGAGAACCACTTGTCAGGAAAGGTGCTCTAGGACTCTTAAAAAAGATCGGTGATCTGCCTGGTTTGAAAGAATTGGTCATGACCACTAACGGATCACAACTACAGAAAGTTGCCACAGATCTTCGAGCTACAGGCGTTAAACGGCTCAATATCAGTCTCGATACCCTAAATAAAGAAAAATTCCGACGTTTGACTCGAACAGGCGACCTTAACCAGGTTATTCGAGGTATAGACGCGGCACGGAATACGGGATTTTCTCGAATCAAGTTGAATGCTGTTATCCTGAAAAACAGAAATCATCAAGAAGTATGCGATCTAGTTTCTTTTGCGATAAAACGGGGTATCGACATCAGTTTTATTGAAGAAATGCCTTTAGGAGCTGTTGGCTACAGCCGGGCAGAATCCTATTATTCCAGTGACGAAATCAAAAGCGATCTGGATCGCCATTTTTCTCTACTGCCATCCACGGAAAATACTGGCGGTCCATCGATCTATTTTCGCGTTGCCAATACGGATACCCGAGTAGGCTTTATTTCTCCTCATAGCCATAATTTCTGTGCAAGCTGTAATCGAGTCCGAGTCACAGCAGAAGGTAGATTATTACTCTGTTTGGGCAATGAACATTCCGTAGACTTAAAACGCGTCGTTCGCGCTCATCCGGGAAATAAAGAACGCCTGAAACAAGCCATCGTAAATTCGATGGCATTGAAACCTGAAAAACACGAATTTGATATTGATGCTAAACCAGTGATTTTTCGCCATATGAATGTTACAGGCGGCTAAGTTAGTCTATTAGTTTAGCGTTGGAATATAGGAATAATATCATAAGTAACATCATCTTAAGGAAGAACAGTGGCGAAACCTGTTCAGAATTTCGTTCCGAAACGTAAAATCCACCCGGCACCCTAACACTATATTAATAGAAGGAAACCCAATGTCTGCAAACCCCAATCTGCTCCAGAATCTTTCCGATCCAAGCGATGTTGACCCGGAAGAAACCAACGAATGGCTGGATGCACTTGAAGCAATGATTTTGGAAGAAGGTCCGGAACGGGCACACTATGTCATCGAGCGGCTTGTTGACACCAGTCGACGCTCAGGAATCAATCTGCCTTATTCCGCGAATACCGCATATATCAATTCAATCCCACCTCACCTGGAAGCCAAAAATCCGGGTGATAACAGCCTGGAAGATCGGCTTCGCTCTTATACCCGCTGGAATGCTATGGCAATGGTGGTCAAGGCGAATAAGGAATCTACAGAATATGGTGGACATATCGCCAGCTTTGCCTCAGCCGTTACTTTGTATTCAGTTGGGTTTAATCATTTTTTTCATGCGCCTGACGGTGATCATGGTGGTGATTTGGTTTTTTTCCAAGGCCATTCCGCACCTGGGATTTATTCTCAGGCGTATATGGAAGGTCGCCTGACGGAAGACCAGTTAGATAGGTTTCGTCGTGAAGCTGATAAACCCGGGCTTTCGTCCTATCCTCATCCCTGGCTGATGCCCGATTTTTGGCAATTCCCTACCGTATCTATGGGCTTAGGCCCAATCATGGCAATCTACCAAGCTCGTTTTACGAAGTACCTGGACAATCGAGGTATTCTTAAAACAGAAGGACGCAAGATATGGGCTTTCACCGGCGACGGTGAAATGGATGAACCGGAGTCCTTAGGTGCAATCGGCATGGCCGGCAGAGAAAAACTGGATAACCTGATTTTTGTCATAAATTGCAACCTGCAACGGCTTGATGGGCCTGTACGCGGCGATGGTAAAATTATCCAGGAGTTGGAAGCCATTTTCCGTGGCGCCGGATGGAATGTTATCAAAGTAATTTGGGGATCCCGTTGGGATGCATTGCTTGCTAAGGACAAGGATGGACTCTTACAGCGGCGTATGGCTGAAGTTGTTGATGGAGAGTACCAAAACTACAAAGCTAAAGGTGGCGCTTATACGCGGAAACATTTTTTTGGAAAGTACCCAGAGTTGCTGGAAATGGTCGCCAATATGTCTGACGATGATATTTGGCGGCTAAACAGGGGAGGACATGACCCACACAAGGTTTATGCTGCTTACGCTGCGGCCACTTCTCATAAAGGCCAACCCACTGTCATTCTGGCAAAAACTGTCAAAGGTTACGGCATGGGTGTTGCGGGTGAAGGGCAGAATATCACTCACCAGCAAAAGAAAATGGGAAGAGACGCACTTTTGGCGTTTCGGGATCGCTTTAATATACCCGTTTCGGATGAGGATATCGACGACACACCTTACTACAAACCTTCCGAAGACAGCCCCGAAATGATCTATTTACAAGAACGTCGTAAAGCGCTTGGAGGTTATTTACCTATCCGAAAAAATAATGCGCCGTTGTTGCAGGTTCCCAGTTTGGAAATTTTTGAATCCATGTTGAAAAGTAGCGGTGATCATGAAATTTCGACGACTATGGCTTTTGTCAGAATGTTGACCACTTTGCTACGAGACAAAAAGCTCGGCCAGTATATTGTGCCTATCGTCCCGGATGAAGCACGTACTTTTGGGATGGAAGGATTATTCCGGCAATGTGGAATATACTCATCAGTAGGCCAATTGTATACGCCGGAGGATGCCGATCTCCTCATGTATTACCGGGAAGATCAGAAAGGCCAAATTCTTGAAGAGGGGATAAACGAGGCAGGGGCTATGTCATCCTGGATTGCGGCAGGTACATCCTATACCAACCATGGTGTACGAATGATCCCATTCTATATCTATTATTCTATGTTTGGCTTCCAACGGGTTGGTGACCTGATTTGGGCGGCGGGAGATATGCAGGTTCGAGGCTTTTTGATTGGTGGGACTGCCGGGCGGACAACCCTGGCCGGTGAAGGCCTTCAACACCAAGACGGCCATAGTCTTCTCGCTTCCAGCGCTATTCCCAACTGTGTTTCTTACGATCCTGCCTATGCCTATGAACTGGCTGTTATTATCCAGGATGGCCTCAGGCGCATGTATCAGGAAGATGAAAAGATCTTCTACTATATTACTGTAATGAATGAAAACTATCCTCAGCCGGAATTACCGAAAGGCTCGGAAGAGGGAATCGTTAAAGGGATGTATAGACTCGCTAAGGCCAGAAAAAAGGCCGATATTCATCTTTTCGGAAGTGGCGCTATTTTACGTGAAGTTATCGCCGCTGCTGATTTACTGAAAGAGGATTTCAATATTATTGCGGATTTATGGAGCGTAACAAGCTATACCGAATTACATAGGGAAGCCGCCGACACACAACGCTGGAATACACTGCATCCCGAGCAAAAATCCAAAATAAGTTACGTTGAAAAATGTTTGAATGAGATTGCTGTCCCTATCGTCGCCACATCGGACTATGTGAAGTTGGTTTCAGAACAAATCCGACCGTATGTACCGGGTTCTTACCGTACATTGGGAACCGACGGCTATGGTCGTAGCGATGCCCGTAAAGCGTTACGCCGTTTTTTTGAAGTCGATCGTTTTGCAATCGCAGTACATGCCTTAAAAGCACTAGCCGATGACGATGCGATTGCGGTGGAAAAAGTCTCTGAGGCCATTGAAAAGTATGGTATAGATCCAGAAAAACCGAACCCTGTCACTGTATAACAATAATTAGGCGTAAACAGGAAATAATAATGGCAACAGAACAGGAAATACTGCTCCCGAATATTGGTGACTTTACTGAAGTACAAGTCGTGGAAGTTCTGGTAAAACCGGGTGATACGATTGCGGTGGAAGATCCGATTATTTCCGTAGAAAGTGATAAGGCGACCATGGAAATTCCCTCACCCGTCGCGGGAATAATTAAGAAGCTTAACGTTTCTATTGGGGATGCCGTCAGGGAAGGTTCTTCCGTTGCGATAATCGAAGCTTCTGAAATCACAGAGGAATCACCAAGTGAAACAGAGCCGCCGGTTGTGGAGATATCCCAGCCTCCAGAAAAGGAATCACCTGTCGAACAGAAAAGTCCACAACCGGTAGAACCCAAAAAACTGGAACCGGCAGCTTCGTCATTTCTGGACGGAAAACGAAAACCTCACGCCAGCCCATCGGTACGTCGGTTTGCAAGGGAACTTGGCGCTGATTTAGGTAATATAAGAGGCAGTGGGAAAAAAGGTCGAATCCTAAAAGATGACGTACAAAGTTTTATTAAAGCCGCTTTGCATCAGGGAAATCAACCTATTCTTGGGGGTGCTGGAGCACCAAAAGCACCGGAGATAGATTTCTCGAAATTTGGTGAGATTGAGTCGACTCCCCTTTCCCGAATTAAAAAACTGTCTGGCGGGCATGTACACCGAAGTTGGGTTTCAGTACCCCATGTCACTCAACATGATGAAGCCGATATTACTGAACTGGAGGCATTCCGAAAATCATTGAAAGGTGAGGCAGAACGGGCCGGTGTCCGGTTGACCTTTCTGGCTTTACTGTTGAAGGCGGTAGTGGATGCCCTGAAAGTTCATCCAGAATTCAATTCCTCACTGGCGCCCGATGGTGAAAGCCTGATCCTGAAAAAGTATTATCATATTGGCTTTGCCGTGGATACACCGGATGGGTTGGTCGTTCCGGTGATACGGGACGTGGATAAAAAAGGTATTTTCGCTTTGGCCGGAGAGGTGGTGGAAATTAGTGAACGTGCCCGGCAAGGCAAATTGAAACCTACCGAATTGCAAGGTGGATGTTTCACCATCTCCAGCTTGGGTGGTATCGGGGGAACCGCCTTTACTCCCATTGTTAATATGCCGGAAGTCAGCATACTAGGCGTTTCAAGGGCTAAGAAGCAACCGGTTTTTTCGGAGGCGGAAGGCCAATTTATACCCCGATTGATGTTGCCTCTGGATCTCTCCTACGACCATCGCGTGATTGATGGTGCAGCAGCTGCTCGTTTTATTGTTCACCTTAGCCGAGTACTCGCGGATCTGAAGCGGGCGTTACTATAAAAAATGGATTGTTATGAGTAAAAATGAATCGCAATTAAAAACCGAAGTTGTAGTATTGGGTGGTGGGCCAGGCGGATATACCGCTGCGTTTCGGGCAGCCGACCTGGGTAAACAAGTGGTACTGGTAGAGCGTTTCCCAACTCTGGGAGGTGTCTGTCTGAACGTGGGGTGCATTCCGTCAAAAGCCTTGCTGCATGTTGCAAAAGTTATTCATGAAGCGGAAGAATTGAAACAACAAGGTGTTGATTTTGGCAATCCCAAATTGGATATCGACAAAATCCGCGATGGAAAAGAGCAAGTACTTACGGCTTTAACATCTGGGCTTTCGGCAATGGCCAAGCAACGAGGTATCACCGTAGTCGAGGGTAACGGGTCGTTTATTTCTGATCGCATGATGGAAGTTGAAAGTGAAAATGAAAAAACCCGTATTGAGTTCAATAATGCAATCATCGCTGTAGGCTCTAAACCAATAAAAATCCCCAGCTTTCCCAATGATGATCCTCGTTTAATGGATTCCACAGATGCCTTAGATCTTGAGGAAATCCCAAAGAAGTTGTTGGTCGTCGGTGGTGGTATTATCGGCCTGGAAATGGCGACGGTTTATCATGCCTTGGGTTCGAAGATTACTATAGTCGAACTGATGGATCAGCTTATTCCGGGCTGTGACAAGGATTTGGTTCGGCCATTACAGCAACGCATTGAAAAGCAGTATGAAAATATCTATTTAAAAACCAAGGTAGAAGCCATTGAGTCACAGAAAAAAGGGTTAAAAGTCACATATAGTGGAGATAAAGCCCCTAAACCCGAAATATTCGACCGGATTTTAGTTGCGGTGGGAAGGAGTCCCAATGGACTTTCGATCGGTGCCGAAGCTGCGGGGATTAAGGTTGATGAACGTGGTTTTATTGAGGTGGATCAAAAACAACGCACGAACGTCAACCATATTTTTGCCATAGGCGATGTTGTTGGTAACCCGATGCTGGCTCACAAGGCGACTCATGAAGGAAAAGTCGCGGCGGAAGTTATCGCCGGACTGCCTTCTGCATTTCAGGCATTGACAATACCTTCGGTGGCCTATACCGATCCTGAAGTCGCCTGGATGGGCCTTACCGAAAACGACGCAAAGGCTCAGGATGTTGACTATGAAAAAGCCTCTTTTCCGTGGATGGCCAGTGGCAGAGCATTAAGCATTGGACGTAAGGATGGTTTCACGAAAATTCTTGCGGATAAGGAAACAGGTCGGATTTTAGGTGCGGGTATGGTGGGTGTCAACGCCGGCGAACTCATTGCAGAAGCTGTCCTCGCCTTGGAGATGGGAGCCGATATTGAAGATATCAGCCTGACAATACATCCGCACCCAACCCTTTCAGAAACTTTTGGATTGGCTGCTGAAATGATAGATGGCACAATTACTGACCTTTATATAAAACCTAAAAAGAAATAAGGAGATTGCCGAAAACAGTGTATTTTTTAAGTGGTAGGTTCATTTAAAAAAATCACCTAAAAGTCTCAATAATGGAAATCGTTGACTTATCGTTCCGCCAATACGGAGAAAGCGGTACAGCAGTAGTCATCCTGCATGGACTATTTGGCTCTTCCCGCAACTGGGAGAGCTTTGCTCGCAAGCTATCAAACTCATTTCGGATTTTCAACGTGGACTTGCGAAACCATGGAGAATCTCCACATACCGAAAAAATGGACTATCTTTCCATGGCTGCGGATGTCCATTCCTTGCTTGATCGACAAGGCCTGGAGAATGCAATACTCTTGGGTCACAGCATGGGTGGCAAGACGGCGATGTGGCTGGCTCTATCGAATTCCCAACGAGTTCAGGGGCTGATTATTGTCGATATTGCGCCGGTCGCTTACCCCAATCGGTTCGAAACAATCCTGTCTCATTTAAATTCTTTGCCTCTTGCTGATGTCCAGTCCCGACAGGATGCCGACAAACTGTTATCAAGACAAATAACTGACCGGTCTTTACGCCTTTTTCTGCTTCAAAATTTAATGAATACCGGAACGAACTATCAATGGCGAATCAATCTCCCCGCTATAGGAGAGGGCTTAGCTGATATTTCTTCTTTTCCGGATCTGGAAAAATCTGTAACTTTTAATAGAAAGACCCTATTTATTCGCGGGGCGAACTCTGACTACATTACTCCATCTCATCATTCCACTCTCAGGGAAATGTTCCCTGAAGCAGAGATCTATACCATTGCCGATGCGGGACACTGGGTACATGCAGAACAACCCGAGGCACTATATGTCATGATCACCGATTTTCTTGAAGGGATATAAAGCCACCTTTTTCTGAAATTCGACTCTTGCTTTTTATGTCATGAGTCAAAAACTAGCTACAACGCGCTTTCCTCACAGCAGCTAATCTCCGTTCTAATCATTACCACACCAAGCGGGGAAATTGTTGCGCAACATCCGCCCGAAAGTACTCATAAGTCTGCCCAAACTTTGGTCAGTGAGTCGATATCATCAGGAAAAATTACGGCAGGCCTTAAGAACTGGAAGGACGAAACTGTATTGGCTGTAGTATTCCCTATTGCTAAACGAGGGAAAATTATAGGTATGGCTGTTTTGTTGGACTCTGTTGAGAAGCCTTTGGGTGAATTAAGCGGGAGTATTGAAGGTGAATCATTTACTGTATCTGAAAAAAATACAACAAATTTTGCGCAAGTAAACCCGAAACTATCCGGATTTGAGCTGGAATTTCCTGCTCAAGGGAAAAGCCTTCGAACGATTGAATCCACTAACGGTCAGTATTCTTCAATGAATATTCTGTCGCTATCGACTGCGAATTCTAATCTGGATTATTTAATAACAAAAAAAGATATCACTGAAGAAATAGTGCAGGAGAGAAACTACTTGTACATCGGTATCGCTATTTGCTTCGAACTTCTATTGGTGATTATAGCAGCAACATTTTTCTACATTAAAAAAGCGCTTTGTCCACTAGATAAAATTATTGGGGTGGTTCGTAGTATTTCTGAGGGAGATTTTACGGCATCATTTGAAGAAAAGTTTGATGCGGATATGGGTGAGTTACAAGTCGCCGTCACTACAATGCAGGATGATCTTAAGCTCTTACTCCAAAATATTTCTCAGTCTGTTGGGGAACTGATGGGTGCAGCGCAAATATCTGAGGTTCTTGAAGCATCACTTAAAGGCACTCACGAGCAACAAGAAAAAGTTGCGCTCTTAATTCATTCAATTTCACGTATCAGTACATCAGTTGAAAGTGTTTCGAATGCTGCAAATATTGCTGCTGAAAAGGCTCAGGAAGGGAATGCAGAAGCAAGTAAAGGGAGTGATATTGTCGCTCAAACAGTTACGTCTATTGAAGCATTAGCCACTGAAGTGAGTACGTCTTCAACGGCAATACGTCAAATTGAATCAGATAGTACAAACATTGGAAAGGTTATTAAGTTAATCAAGAATATTAGCGAGCAAACCAACTTGTTAGCTCTAAATGCTGCAATAGAAGCGGCGCGGGCAGGTGAACAAGGACGAGGATTCGCCGTGGTAGCGGATGAAGTCCGCATCCTCGCCCAGCGTACTCAGGATTCTGCGCAGGAAATTCAGGATATGGTGGAGTTGTTACAGGAAAATACTGATAGTGCTGTTGCCGTGATGGACACCTGTCTTGAGCAAACCAAAGTCAGCGTTAAGGAAGCAGAGCTTACCGGAGAAGCGATTAAAAATATTGCGGAATCAGTTGCCAGTCTGGCTTCTTTAAACGAACAAATTGTCAATGCGACCGTTGATCAAGTCACTATCAATATCGAAATTGGAGAACATACGACTGAAATCAG
>JAZGGE010000190.1:0-7325 GCA_036480195.1 Methylococcales bacterium | reverse complement strand
TTTAGAACATCCAATAACTTCGGAGCCAATTACCGGGAAATGGTACGTGGAAGAGATTAGCAATGATAGGTTCACCTTAACCGTTAAAAAAAGGCAATCCGGTCTGAATCCAGTACAGTCGTTCACGCTGAGGATAATTGATGAAAACACGCTACTCGTTGAGAACTCAGGCCGCGAAGCAAAACGGATTGCTAACTGATGCATGCGTTAGGCTCTATACCAGAATATCCCAGTGCTTTCCTCCTGTTCCCAGAATCGAAAAGTGTAACTAATTTTGCACAGGAGAGTGACAAGGTGTAGTATCCGCTTAATATGGATTGAGAACGTACATTGAAATTTCTATCCTTCATGTGCTTTGTCATCAGAGAATAAATTTTTTTAAGGGTGGCGACTAAATTAATAACTAGATATATTCAAGGAATTAGAGAAGTTTAAAATACTATGATCCTTTTCAATGGGATAGGTCATAGGCTATTTTACGGATCATTTTCAGGTTTTTGGTTTCATTACAGCTTACTACGTTGAAGATTCCATAATTGATGGTAGTCCTCGATTTTGGTGAAACGGGGCGATTATATCTTCCACCCACTGGTTTCGTTTGGAAAGTATAAAGTGAAGGTGAGGTCATGAATAATAAGCGAACTCAATTTCATGGAAGCGATCATGTTGTGGATTTT
The DNA here is from genome assembly GCA_036480195.1 of Methylococcales bacterium. Lineage (GTDB taxonomy): Bacteria > Pseudomonadota > Gammaproteobacteria > Methylococcales > JAZGGE01 > JAZGGE01. The sequence continues at coordinate 6,648 of JAZGGE010000190.1, read as the reverse complement.
TATCCCTGCCGGGCCATCTATCAAAATCCTCGATCTAGGAGGCTGTCCGAGAATAGAGAACCTACTGCGGGAAAGCCCATTTTGGCCAGATTTCCCGATCATTATCGTTAAATAGCTCACTATTCGCCTCAAATGATCGAAAAATATGACTCAAAATGGGTTTCCCTCGCTACGGTTTCTATTTTCGGACAGCCTCCTAGGTTTTACTTAGCACTGTCCCCAAAACATTGGCGGAATAAAGCAGACTCTCCGCCCGGGTAATGTCTTCTTTTTTGGTTTTTCCTGCTTCCACTACGAGTAAAGTGGTGTCAATGTAGGGCAACGCTTGCAGTGATTCGCCCGCAACGAGAATTGGAGGCAAATCAAAAACGATAATACGAGCGGGATAACGCAACTTTACATCAGCAATGAACTTTACCATCCTGTGGGAGGAGAGCATCTCTCCCGCATTGATTAAGGGTTTCCCTGCCGGTAGAAAAACAAAGCGGTCAATTCCAGAGGGGTGGATAAGTACTTCATCTAAAGGCTTATCCTCTAAAAGGCAGTCACTTAAGCCATATTTTGCTTCGATACCGAAAAATTGGTCCACAGCAGGATCTCTCAAGTTAGCATCCACCAATAAGACGGTGTGATCCACTTCCATGGCTAAACATATGGCGAAATTAATAGCGGTCAAGGTTTTGCCTTCGCTATTTCTTGGGCTAGTAATCGCAACTGTATTCCAGTTTCTTTCCCGTAAGGTGTGGAGTACCTGGGAGCGAAGGATTTTGTAAGAATTAGAAAAGGGGCCGGGTTCAATAGCCGCGATTATCCGGTTCTCCCGTAGAAGGTCGAAAGAGACTTTGGCGACCTGAGTGTAGTGATAGTCAAACCGTGCTGGGATATTCGCCGCGTGTTCAATCCAACTACTATTTGCCAAGTGTTCGGGAAGGTGATCGCTATTACTTGCTTCGGAGAGTTTATTCACTCCCTGTGGTTTATCATGGGGTAAGTTGGTTGTCATGCTATCGCTTTAGCGAGAATTGTTGGTGGATTGTTGTTTTTGATGGTGTTTTAAATCTGCCTGCTTAGGGAAATAGCAATTTCGTAGGCCATTGATAACGGAGATTGACAAATCCTGCGTTTCGATTGCCACTTCTTCCGTTCCCATTTTCATCGTTAGTTTCACGCTCCTGCCGCACGAACCTATATCCCCAGTCTAATGCCCACTCCTCGGTGAGCTGCCAAATGAAACGGTATCCGATATTGTAATTGGTTCTTCCGCTTTGGCCGATACCAACGGAGGATTTTAGCGTGTCTGTTCTTGAATAGCTGGCTGATAGAGTTCCACTTAAATGTTCTAGCAGTCGTTGAGTTACGCTTAGCGAGACTGAGTCCAACTGTAGTTGACTGCCATTTGAAGAGGGAACGAGTTTGTGGTCAGCTCGGGCATTTACAGTGGTATATTCGAAACTTTTGTCCAGGCTGAAATTTACTAGGTAGCCTATTGCCGTGTCATCTCTGTTTGAAACCGTTTCAATCGGTAGAGTTCCTGGGAGTGAATTTTGCTGTATCCTCCTTGTTTCGGATTCGGAGAAAAGGACTAGTCCACCGCCAGATAACGAAGCTGTAAAGGTGTCAGACAAAGCGTGACTACCTCCCATTACAATCCCAAATTGATCGTTTTCGAAAGTTGATGTTGATGTTGATGTTTCTTGGACTATGGTTCCATCAGAGAGTATACCCAACGGCTGATTGACTATTATAGGCTCTTGAGTTGTCTCATTGCTTGAGAAAAATACCTGAGTGAATAATTGCGTATACTCAGTATAGTCATGAGTAAGAGTCGCGGCTGCGTTATGTCCCGTAAAATCCGATTGATGGGAATTGTCAAAAGGTCGGTCTTCGTAAAACGTTTCCGAATAGCTGTAATTTGTCCGAAGCCGCGTTTGAGGTGACCAAATCCAGGTTAAGGCCGGGCCTGCAAACCATTTGTTGCGGGTAATTCGGTTGAAAAAGTCAGTTGTACCATCGAACTCGCTTGATTGAGGTTGATCCCTTGTATACCCTCCTTCAAGTTCCCAGAGAATGTATTCAGTTGAGTAACGTAGCGTAGCATCAAATATCCCATCATCCCGGCTGAGATCATCAGTCGATGTCTTTTTGCCGCCGGCTTCAGGCTCGGGGCCGTCAACACTTATATAACGTTCACCATAATACCTTCCATGCAAATCCATACTAAATTGGTTCATCTCCAATTTAGATAAGAGGTCGGCGGAAAATCGACTGTACCAGACTCTGGTGGGTCTGTCCGTTACATTGAAATTGTCGTTGTAGTCAAATCCGGCGTTGACGGAAGGATCAAGTGTCCACTGCACCCATTCCGCTCGTGCCAGCAAGGGTACTAGGAGCATTAGAGTGGCCGCCAACACGGGGCGTGATGAGAGATTTGATGAGTGGGTCATCATTCTGAGGCGATAATATATTCTGTTGAAGTCTGCTTAGTGCAGACTATTAAAGATGGATTTGGATAGGCAATCACATAGCGCTAGGGAACAACTACAACATCGCCTTTTTGCAGGATAATATTCTGCTCAAGATTATCTCCACCTTCGACGTCAGAATAATCGAAGGGGATAGCTGTATTTTTACCGTTTACTCTACGCAAAATCAAAATGCTGTCCTGATCGGCAAATGTCGCCATGCCTTGGGCCATGGCTAAAGCCTGCATTACGTCGACAGGGCCCGTTAACGGGAATTCACCGGGTGTGTTTACTTTTCCAATGACATAAACTTTTTCACTTGGGTAGTTAATCAAGAAGACAGTAACGACAGGATCAACAATAATTCTACCCAGCCGTTTGGCAAGCTCATTCCGAACCTGGTCAATAGTCAATCCTTCAGCCTTGAAGCTACCTGCATGAGGGAAAGTGATAACGCCATCTGGTGGGACAACCACCTGTTTCTCTAGTCCTTCTTCTTTCCATACGGTTATTTCGAGAATGTCTCCGGGTCCTAGCTTGTAGGTGGCAACCAAGGGAGTGCCGGGTAGGTTTGCTTCTTCGTTGGCGGCAAAAACATTACCCATAGGTAGAAGTAGAATAAGTAAAGCGGCACTGAAGTAGAACGATAAAAGAGTAGATTGTCTAAACACGGCTAATTGATCCCCTTTGTTGAAGTACGGAGGCGGGAGTCAGCTCTGAGCGCGAAGTATAAACTCCTAAGGTTACTTCACAGCTTTATAGCATTCTGAACACTATACTTTGTGTCCATATCCCGCCGACAAATTCGTCTAGCTTGTAATCATAAAGGTACAGGCCTTTGTTGTAAATGCAAAACTGCTTACATTGTAAATCGGTTGGACAAAAGTAATGGCAATTATTTTCTTGTTTGTCTACGAGGGAAGGGTGTTTATGCTCGAGCAATACACCAGATTTCGGTTCTTTTTACCCCTGCTTTCTTCAGTGTTTTCGTGAGTTCAGTCACGGTTGCTCCAGTGGTGACTATATCATCAACAATCGCAACATGGTCGGTGGCAATGGGAGTAGCCAGTCGGAAAGCATTTCGAAGATTTGTTTTCCGCTCTTTTTTACCCAGGCTTGTTTGTGGCGGAGTGATCCGATGTCTAACACAAAGATTCATGGCCAATGGAATGTTCAGATTAGAGGATAAATGTCGGGAGATTTCTATGGCCTGATTAAATCCACGTTCCCGGTATCGCTTTGGATGTAGCGGTACAGGTATTAACAGTTGTGGTTTGGGTGCAATGGCTTTAAATTTTTCTGTCATTAGGTTTCCCAATAGTCGCGCGCAAGTAAAATCCTTCCTGAATTTAAGGGATTGAATTAAATGAGGTACTGATCCTTCGTAACGAAAAAGCGCATGGGTCGTACTAAATGGCGGGTGGGAAGATTGGCATTGGCCACAGAGTTGATTTGCAGTGAGTTCTAGAGGGTTGCCACAGCAAATGCAGGCGTGATCATTAAATGGGAGATCGAGTTTACATTCTAAACAGAGATCAAGTCTGTTTGAGCCAGGCTTGCCGCAAAGTAAGCAGCTAGGTGGATAGCATAAAGTCTGTATAATATCTGGCCAGTTGTTCATATTTTTTATCGGTACAGTTAACAGGCAATTTTATTTCGGAGAAAGGTCAGAGAAAATGTCAGCAATTATAGAAACAAAACCGGAAGGGGTGGACGAAATTCGTCATGATTGGCATTTAGAGGAGATAAGGGCGTTATTTGCCTTATCATTTAGTGATCTGTTGTTTCGTGCTCAAAGTGTCCATAGGGCTTTTTTTGATCCTAATGAAGTTCAAATCAGTAGCCTGCTTAGCATTAAAACGGGTTCCTGCTCGGAGGATTGCGCCTATTGCCCACAAAGCATTCGGCATAGTACCGAATTGGAAACTCAAGAATTGATGCCGGTCGATGAAGTGGTTTCCGCAGCGGAACACGCTAAACTGCAAGGGGCAACTCGTTTTTGTATGGGTGCTGCCTGGCGCAGCCCGAAGGATCGAGATATTGATCGGGTGATTGAAATGGTTAAAGGAGTAAAAGACCTCCAGATGGAAACCTGCGTTACCTTAGGTATGCTCACTGATGGGCAAACCAGACGGCTACAGGAATCAGGGCTGGATTACTACAACCATAATCTGGATACCTCAGAAGAATATTATTCTGAAATTATAACAACCCGAACCTATCAAGATAGACTTGATACCCTTCAGCGGGTGCGCGATGCAGGTATTAACGTCTGTTGTGGTGGAATTGTAGGCATGGGCGAGAGCGATGATGATCGGGCTGGTTTGCTGCTGGGATTGGCGAATCTGCCCAGGCATCCTGAGAGCGTACCTATCAATATGTTGGTGAGGGTAGAAGGAACGCCGCTGGCGGAAGCCGTTCAACTCGATCCGTTGGTTTTTATCCGTACCATTGCAGTAGCGCGAATTACTATGCCGAAATCAAGGGTTCGTTTGTCTGCTGGCCGAATTGAAATGAGCGATGAAATGCAAGCGCTCTGCTTTTTCGCCGGGGCAAATTCCATTTTTTATGGTGAAAAACTGCTGACCACCGATAACCCTGTTGCTAATAATGATCTTAAACTTTTTGATCGCCTGGGTATTCAGTCGGCAGGATGAAAGACGCCCGGTTCGCTATTTCACTGGATGAATTGCGTTCCAAAGGGCTTTATAGGAAGCGCGGTTTATTGGAAACACCGCAAGGGGTAAAAATCCGTGTCGATGGTCGTGATTGCATTAACTTTTGTAGTAATGATTATTTAGGGCTTGCCAATCATAGCGAGGTTGTCCAGGGATTTCTAGAGGGCGCAAAACGCTACGGAGTAGGAAGTGGATCGGCCCATTTAATTTGTGGCCATAGTCAGGTGCATCATCAATTGGAAGAAGAATTGGCGGAATTTACCGGACGTGATCGCGCATTGCTTTTTTCAACGGGTTACATGGCGAATATGGGAGTCATCTCCGCATTAATGGGCAGGCGCGATTGTGTATTTGAAGACCGGCTAAACCACGCATCTTTATTAGATGGCGCTTTTTTGGCTGGTACGAAATTAAAGCGTTTTCCCCACCGCGATACCGGAATGTTGGATCAGCAGTTAGAAAATAGTGATTGCGCAGAAAAAATGGTTGCCAGTGATGGTGTTTTTAGTATGGATGGGGATTTGGCGCCATTACCTCAGTTGGTGAAAAAAAGCCAGGATCATTCTGCCTTATTGGTAATTGATGACGCCCATGGTTTCGGTGTTATTGGTGAAAAGGGTGGCGGTATCATCGAGCATTTTGACCTGGGGCAGAATGATGTGCCCGTAGTGGTCGGGACTTTAGGCAAGGCATTCGGAACCTTTGGGGCTTTTGTGACCGGGAGTGAGGATTTGATCAAATTGCTAATCCAGAAAGCCCGGCCCTATATCTATACAACCGCACTGCCTCCCGCCATCGCCGCAGCGACCCGGGTCAGCCTGAGTATTTTAAGAACTGAGACGTGGCGGCGTGATAAATTGTCTCAATTAGTTGAGTATTTTCGCCAGGGTGCAAGGGCTCTTGGTTTGAATCTGATGCAGTCTGAAACACCAATACAGCCATTGTTAATTGGGGATAGTGCTGCCGCAATTCAGGCCAGTGAATTTTTAAAACAGCAAGGACTATTGGTTGCTCCCATTCGACTGCCTACGGTGCCTAAAGGGAGCGCACGTCTTAGAATTACACTTTCGGCTTTACATGAGAATCATGATGTTGATCGGCTGCTGGAGGCATTAGATCAATGTAAGATTACCGAAAATTGTGCCTAGCATTCATCGAGAAATCTTCGGAAGTGGGCCTGATCTGGTTCTTGTGCATGGGTGGGGAATGCATAGCGGTGTTTGGGGGAAGGTCGTCCACCGACTGGCAAGATATTTTCGAGTGACTTTGCTTGATTTGCCGGGGTATGGCCATAGCTGTCCAATTGACCCATTTTCACTTGATGAGGTTTCCTTTGCCTTGATGGAGAATGCACCACCAAGAGCTCACTGGGTAGGATGGTCTTTGGGCGCTACTATTGTAATGAATATTGCTATTCTGCGGCCTCAGTGTATGGCAAGTGTCATTACGTTGGGTGGAAATGCCAAATTTATTCGAGGAACCGACTGGCCAGTGGGGATGGATTCTTC
>JAZGGE010000189.1:0-11801 GCA_036480195.1 Methylococcales bacterium | reverse complement strand
TAGGAGGCTGTCCGAGAATAGAGAACCTACTGCGGAAAAGCCCATTTTGGCCAGATTTCCCGATCATTATCGTTAAATAGCCCACTATTCGCCTCAAATGATCGAAAAATCTGACTCAAAATAGGTTCCCCTCACTACGGTTTCTATTCTCGGACAGCCTCCTAGGCTACGCATTCCAGAAGTGTAACAATCTGTTGGGATATTTTCCTGGCGAATACACGATAATATTCATAGCTTAGTATTCGCGAATAGAAACTGTCGCGAGGAAAATCTGGCGAAAATCGATTTCTTCGCGTAAGTTCTCAATTCTCGGGTAGCCTGCTAGCACTAACTAATAGGGTAATGCCATCAAGAAGATCCGCTAAATTTTAGGTCCCGTTTGCCACGAAGGTGGTCGGGCGACACCCACCAGTCACCACCGAATCCGAGGTTGACTAATTCAATGGAAATATCAGATTTATTTGCCGGAACGGTAGCCATTAATGATAACCCTCCAGTAACCCCCAGCAACAGAGCAAAAGCGCCTTTAATGGGAGTGTAAATTAAGCTGGTAAAGCCTGATCCTGCAATATAGCCCATTTCAGATGTTTCAACTGCATGGCTTACATTTATTGGTGTGAGGATCAGCGTAAGAGTCAAAATGACGATTGGTATGAACTCTTTCAATTTTTTCATGATAAAAATATTAATGGATTAAAAATCACCTTGAGCTAACCCCAGAGAAGTTTTTAATTCAAAAATAATCAGGCTAACGGCAAGATTAGAGGACTCATCACTGTACGCTTGCAGAAATTCAGGTGTCAATCAAGCAGATGTATTCTATTATAACCATACCCGATTCGGTCGTGACCTACAATACCCAGGAGTATAAGCCTAAGAACCAGTACTTATAAATCACACGTGCGCCCCATAGACCGACTTAATACGTAGGAACCAGCCTTCAGTCATCTCCCCTCCCAATCCATTCGGAACGTAAGTCACAGTTTCTTGAATGTTTCTAGCGATTGCTCAGAATATATCGAAACAAAGACTATAGTTAACAGTAACACTAACTTATACATTGGATTCTGCATTTGCACAGAAATGCAGAATATTTTTTACCGCTTAAAGGAATTATTGATGAGGTTTTGGGCAATCAAAATCGTGGTTTTACTCGGTGTTACAGCCTGCCAACCAGCAATTCGCGATAAGGAATACAACGTCGCTTTTGATGTGCGAAAATCGCGATTGCCACCGAAACACGGTGCGATTATTTCAGATTCCCAAAGGTCTGCGGCCTCTTGGCGGATTGGAATGCAGGCGTTGCTTTTACCTAGTTTTCTAAAAGGTTCCGGAGAACTTATATATGGAGGGTTCAACGAGAATTCTAATGCCGGGTTTTCAGAACGGGATAAGTATTTGTTAAAGCTGGGCGTAAGTGGAAATCGGAACATCTTTGGATACGGCTCTAATTTTTACTCCGTTGGCAGGCGGTATGAAGGGAAATTTGATTCGAAATATCGGCATAAAAGAGGCCGAACGGGTTATGATTCTTGGTTGTCCTGGGATATCAAGGATTTACAGGTTAAAACTAAATTCTCAGAATCATGGACGAATAACCTGAGCAGTATTTATCATATTCGAACCATGGATAGGTGGTACGAGGTGGAAACCAGTTATCCCTTCTCTTCTGAGCCCTATACTGAGATTTCTCTATCCTACGGTATAGGTAAGCGACTCCGCACAAGTATTCCCAACCATGCAACGATCTATGAAGGCCCCTTAAATTCAGTCAAGACTAGCTTTCGTTTTGATGACGACAGTTTAAAGTTTACTACCGGGGTTAGCCAGTTTAGCTCGAGAAACGAACTTGATGCCCGTAAAGCTTTCCAGCAGAGAATATTTTACATCAATGGGACTCTATTTCCACAGTATCTATTGTCTGTCATTTCTTCTTACCGCTATAGTGTGAGCAACTATTCAAGTACCATTTACAAAAGAAGGCTAAATAAAATTGAATCATCCCTCGGATTGATTTACAAATCGAAAGAACTCCCTGCTCTGAAGCTTACTTCGGCATATAAGAATTATCATAGCGATGATGGCCTAACTGATCGGGATATAGTTAATTTCGGCGCCCAAATCGATTGGGAATCATGGGAACGTTATACTGGGTTGAAAACGGATTGGACGGTAGATTTACGATTTAGAGACATCAGAGATTATGTTAACCCCACCACGAATTCTTCCGATTGGAGTTTCAATCTGTTGTGGCGGTGGCCCCTTTCCTAAGAACCTGTTCAAGGGATCGCAAGGCAAAAGTGGACGAATAGGTTCTAAGACAATCCTTCCAGTCTAGATTTCACCTTGGAATAACCTTAAACAAAACCTGTCGCTTCACCATCGCCCAGATAAGAAGGATCGTCGTCGCATGTATCGCTGTATTTATGAAAAAATTGTCGTATTCAGGCAGCGATGTATTGCTGACCAAAAGTACAAAATAAACATGTAAAATGAAAACATACAGGGAGGCTTGCCCCAGTGGTATGAGTAGCCAACCCAGCGCTTTGTTGATGGGTAGCCAATAGTGACTCAGGGCATAATAAAACACGATAAACAGGGCAATATTATTCATAATTCGACCTAGCCCTAAATCTGATTTTTGGAACCAGGCAAAGTACATAGCGCCGAAATCGGTGGCATCGATAAACGATAAAGGCGGCCAAGGCCAAAATATTCTATTCGGATTATTCATGGCGAGAAACAGGAATGCCAGGCAAACTAATCCTGCACCAATGAACAATACTCTGTTTTTACCTTTGGCGATATATCCAAGTACCTTCTCATGGTGATATCCAACAACCATTGTATTGATAAAAATGAGTTGCCAAGTCAGAGATGGAAAAGCAAATTCGAAACGTGCACCTGTTATTCTCAAATGCAATAATTGATTAATTCCAAATGCACTCCAACTAGCGGCAAGAAGCAATAATGTTTTTTTTCGATGCACACAGTAAAGGACAAGCGGTGCGACTGCAATGAGTCCAACGTACAAGCCAATCACCTGAAATTGGTGAGGGCCGATCTTGAGCAATAACGCTTGCTTTACAACTTCTATCCAAGAAGCTGAAGGAGGAGGATAAAGCAAATAGGAATCTTTCTGATCTGCAACTGGAGCCCAATGAGTCACTACATGGACATCTATGAATGGGATCGCGCCCAGTAACGCAATACTTAAAATAACAAAAAGATTAACCCTGTACAATTGAAAAGAGCGCTTCCAAAGTTTTAGGGCAATACATTTATACCCTTCCCGAAGCAACCGCTTTTTGTATACGATTCCCAGTACGATGCCCGATAGACCGACGAAACCTTCTGCACTGGAAACTAATCCAAGACGTTCCCAAACAAACATACTAAAGAGTGAAAAATACTCCATATGCACGGTAATAACCACAAGCATGATGAAGCCCCGAAGAAAATCTATCCGTAAATCTCGCCCCCCATTGTTATGGGGATAAGCAAATTTGGACGGGGTATCAGGAGAAATGCTCATTCAGAAGTATTCGTGCTTACTCTGGTAATCATGGAACGGAAGAAGGAAGCGAGGTTTTCGAAAACCTATTCCCAGGACGGGTTCCTGGGAATAGGTTGATTACGAAATACTTCTCTGGTGGATTTCGTGATAAACCGAAAACAAGTCTAAGCGTTTTCCCGATGAGTTTGTGGTACTTCCCGTGGCAGTAGAAAAGATAAACCGATACTGGGAGCTACATTCACCAGAAGCAGGAAGAGTGAAGCTGCATAGGGCGTTGATTGCACTAGCAAGACGGCCGTCCACAACTGCCCGTTCAGATTCCCGAAGTGTTCAAGCGTCATCATGGAGCCTGCCGCTGACCACAACAGAACCAAAAATAACAGCTCCTGCCGAATAGTCATTAACCCGGCGAAAAAGGGTCTTTGCTTTTCAAATTTGGGTGTTCTCAAAAAAGGACGTCCTGATGTGAAAAGTCCCTGCCAAACAGCTTTAGAAACAGTGTGAGTAAGAGCCAGACCCGAGATTGCTGCTGCCACCGTTTGTCCTATCGTACATCCAACCCGAGCACGATAAAGCAATATTGTGCGCATTACCTTAAACGAGAATAAGCCTATAGTCGGCAATATAAAGGCAATGACCGGAAGTTCACCGTGAATCGGATCAACCAATATTAATGCTGTCAAAAACAGGCTGGCAACGGTAAACATCAATGCCAAAGCATCTGAAAACCACGGTAACCATCCCGCAACAAAATAATATCGCTGTGCAGGCGTCAAATCAGACTTTTTGCCAAGCAATAATGCGCGCCAATGGCGTTTCAGAATTTGCATAGCGCCATATACCCAACGATAACGTTGAGTCATATAGCCAGACAAGGTATCTGGGGTTACACCGCGGCCAAAAGAGTCTTTCACATAAACCGAGTCGTAACCCGCACGATACAGCCGTAGCCCCAGCTCGCTGTCTTCACAGATACACCATTCCCCCCAATTTCCCACGGATTGGAGCGCAGATTTTCGAACTAATGTCATAGTGCCATGTTGTATGATAGCATTTGACTCATTTCGCTGAACCATACCGATCTTGAAAAAACCAGCATACTCCCAGTGACAAAAAGATTTAAACCCGTTTTCATGCCAATCCCGGTAGTCCTGAGGCGCTTGAACAAAACCAACATCCGGTTTTTCAAAATAGGGAACCAAGCTCTTGAGCCAATGGGGTTCGACAATATAATCACTATCAATCACCGCAATTATCTCGGCATCCTTGGCAGTCTGCTCAAGCGCATAGTTGATTGCGCCAGCCTTGAAACCAGGCCAGTTATCCAGATGAAAAAAACGAAACTTTGACCCAAGCCGTCTGCATTCTGTTTCAACAGGTCGCCACACAGAAGGATCTTTAGTGTTGTTATCAATAACCAATATTTCAAGATTTGGATAATCCAATTCAGCCAATGCGGATAGGGTTTTTCTCACCATTTCCGGAGGCTCGTTATGGATCGGGATATGTAGTGAGACTTTGGGATAAACGAAATTACTCGGAGCAGATAACGCCTCAAAGCTCCGCTTTCCTTTCCGATTCCAGAGTACTTCAGAAATCTCCAGGGTCTCCACCAATAGAACAAGGATCGCCATTGCTTGCATTGCAAGCAATATCCCCCAAAGTATCATACTCATACTGGTCTGATATTGGCTGGCGCCAATTGAAGCTGACCATGCGATTGTTGAAGCGGAAAGATTAGCGATAACACCGAAAAAAATCTTTCCAGACAATTTCATACGTTTCCGTGTGAAAAGAAAAATTGTCATTAGGATCATACTTAAAATGGCGGCCCCCGAAGCCCAATTCTTCCAGTCTGGCAAATTGAATACATCACCCTGCATCGCAAACTTGGGCTGCCGGTCGGCGTCAAACATTCCCCAGTAGGCACCAGCCGATCCTTCCAAAACCTGTTTCCAGGGTTGGTCGAATGCTTCAATCACATAATATATTACATTTTCCTGTCTCGCCCGATTCAGAAAATCGCGAAGAAATTTTGCCTGACTGACTCTACTCGCTTCTGCCTGACGTTGGGGTTGACCATCGGAAGGCCAACCCACCTCGGTTATTATGATAGGTTTATCAGGAAAAGCATCGCGTAGGGCTTGATAACGGTCGAAAACATAGTCTAACGCTTCCTCTGCTGGAATTCCTTCCCAATAGGGAAGGATATGGGCAGCGATAAAATCGACTTCATCTACGAGTTCCGGATTATCTATCCAGACATGCCAAGTCTCCGAAGTGCTAACCGGACGCCATGTATGTTTCCGTACCTGTCTGAGATAACCGATAAGTTCGTCAACAGTAACATCATTACGTAAAACTGATTCATTACCGACTATCGTTCGAACAATATTGCGATGATCATGACGGCTAATATCGATCAAAGTATCTACTTCGTGCTGACTTGCTACGGGGTCATTGCTAATCCATGCACCGACAGTTACGTTTAAATCATGTTGCGCCGCAAGCGCAGGAACGCGATCAAGACCATTCGCCACAGAGTACGTTCTTACGGCATGGACTTTTCCTTTCAACAAAGAGAGATCTTCGTTGATTTCTACTTCACTCGGAAAAATACCTTTTTGGGGGTTATGATGTCGGCGCGCAGGATTGAAGGTTACCCCCATCATTGGACCTTCCCATGATTGAACTTTATCAGGGCGGTTTACGTAGGTCCAGAAAAAAAGATTAGCGATCACAAGCAAGGCGAGTGTCGCAATCGAAAAGGTTGTCTTTGTCATTACTATTAGGCCTCCTATTCCCCTGGGCAGATCCCAAAATGTTTAGTGTTCTCTATCTTGTCCTCGACAAGGATATCCAACACCTATGTTCAATTATTATACCAAAATTGCAAGCTTGCCAATTAAACTTATGGTTACAATTCAATCGCTGGATTCGCTCAAATTTTTGTGGCATGTTTCAAGAAAAACCGTCGTTCATTAGCTACGTCTTTTCCAATGATATTTCTAACTGCTTGAATGGTTGATGAACAATGCGTCGTATAACAGCGACAACCCTGTAATCCAGAAAAGACCTGCTCGAAGAACTAAACTTAACCCCTGTCATCCTGCGCTTTCCAGAGCGGTTGAGGGTTTGAAAATCCCAAGAAGTTTAGAGCACATTAAAAGGCTGTGTTGTGGAACGACGAGATTCTATACCTCATCCCGTTCAAGAATGCTCCATTTATAGCACTTTTTTTGCAAATGTCGTTGTTGAAAAATCTTCCAATAGTTATCTCTTTCAAGGTTCTACATCGACGCTCTTCGCGAAAAGATGCGTGCTGAAAATGGGTATCTTGGGCGCGAGAGGTATATACCAATCCCCAAAAAAGATAACGTTAGGCTATATACTCAACAGCGGGAGAGCCTTGGGTTTTTCTGAGAGCCCCAATGACAAAAGCTGTTTCACCTTGTTGTTCCAAGAACCTTAATGAAGCATCCACCTCATCCATGGGGATGCAGGCAATCATGCCGATGCCGCAATTGAAAGTAAGCAACATTTCCTGCTCCCCAATATTACCCTGATTTTGAATCCAATCAAAAATCGCGGGACGTTGCCAATTATTTAAATTGATTTCTGCAGTGACGCCATTAGGCAACACTCGAGGTAGATTCTCAGTTATTCCGCCTCCTGTGATATGGGCCAAAGCATGGACATCGACATGTTTTATGAGTTCAAGTACTGATTTGACATAAATCCGCGTGGGTTCTAACAGGTGTTCTCCCAATGATTTACCGACCAATTGATCATTTAATGAATGATTCCCCTGAGTTATGATCTTACGGATAAGTGAATAACCATTGGAGTGTGGGCCTGAAGAAACGATGCCGATAAGTATGTCTTCCGGTTTCACTGCACGACCATCCAACAGCTGACTTTTTTCAGCAATTCCGACGCAAAAGCCAGCCAAGTCGTATTCATCATTTTTGTACATTCCCGGCATTTCCGCTGTTTCCCCCCCAACAAGGGCGACTCCGGCTTGTTTGCAACCGAGAGCTATCCCTTCAATAACTGTCGCAGCAACATCAACATCGAGTTGGCCGGTTGCGAAATAATCGAGAAAAAACAGGGGCTCTGCATTTTGGACAATCAAGTCATTGACACACATGGCAACCAGATCGATTCCGATGGTATCGTGTATATCCCTGTCCAAAGCAAGCATGAGCTTAGTACCGACGCCATCGGTTCCAGATACCAGTACCGGGTTTTTGTAGCGATTCAAGGGTAGCTCGAATAGTGCGCCAAACCCCCCCAAGCCAGCCATTACACCTGGCGTTTTAGTCCTTCTCGCAAGGGGTTTGATTCGGTTAACCAGCTCATTGCCCGCTTTGATGTCAACCCCTGCAAGTTTATAGCTGAGATTCTCTTTACTCTTGGTCGGCAACGGCTTTAACTCTCAATTTAATTGATCGGAATAGGTGGGGATTGTATCATTTCTAATTCACGGGAAGCTTACGGGTAATTGGTAAGCCTAGTAGACTACCCGAGACACCACATTTTGAATTCTTAACTATCTCCAGGAGTTGTTTTGCGTTTATTTTATTATATTTCTTTATGTGTGCTGTTCTATCTCCCGCCGACCTCCGCGGATACACTGAAACAGCTCTATCGCGCCGAGGTGGATGTTAGCAGCCGAAGCGTTGATGATCGTAATGCCGCTATTCAGGATGCCATGAAAGTCGTGTTATCGAAAATGGTCTTGGAAGCGGATTTAAGCTCCCACCCTGCTATCACGACGCTATTGAATAGCGCATCGCGTTTTGTTCAAACCTATCAGTTTAAAAATATCGCTGAAACAGGTAATAACACCGACACAGTTAAACGTCGACTTCAAGTAGTTTTCAATGGCGATAGTATTCGACGATTATTACAAAACGAAGGAATAGCCGTATGGGGAAGAAACCGGCCATCCATTTTGATTTGGCTTGTCGTGGAACAGAATGGTATTCGCAGACTGTTTCAACCGGAACAAATGGTAACCCTGAACAAATCTCTCGTGAAAACGGCAAAAAATCAAGGGTTATCTTTGACCTTACCGCTGATAGATTTGACTGATCAAGGTAAATTGTCTGCAGGGGATTTATGGGCAGGCTTCGATGAGAGAGTGATAGAAGCATCAAATCGCTATGACGCTGATCTTGTTCTGACCGGCCGATTGGCTCAAAAAACCAAAAAAAACTGGGATTCCCATTGGCGGTTGTATTCTTCTAATAATGTCTCTAAATGGGGGCAAGACGGAATCCAAGGGCTAGATGCCACTCTGCGCGACGGATTGGAGGCGGTCTTTACACGACTCTTTCCCAGCTATGCAACACGAGGGATCCGCGAAGTGGATGCAGGTGTCCAATTAAGTGTTGCTGGAGTATCCCTATTGACTGATTTTGTACGTGTTGTACGACACATTGAAGCGTTTAACCAGGTCGAGAAAGTTGAATGGTCAAAACTGGAATCCACTACAGTAATTTTTAAGTTGCATCTAAAAAATGATTTGGATTCACTGAAACAGGCTTTAGCCACGAGCGATCTACTGGACAACGATTTTCTCGCGGAACAACAATCTGGCCTCCTGCAATATCGCATTCAACCCTGACGGCAACGATTCCCTCGTTTAAGCTTGGGAAGGCATTGTAGGCTATGGTGAATGGTTATTAAACTGGATGTGTCATACAAAATTTGATGTTATCCAGTTAAGATAAACTAAGGCTCTGCTCGCGTTGGTTGTTGGTAATCAATAAATACGCCTTGTCTAGATAGCACCTTAAGTGCCGTATTTTCAAGCTTTACAAGGAAAACCAACAGTTAACGCGAACAGAGCCTAAACTAATTATGGGTTTTATTGGTAACTGGTAACCACTCATCCAGTAAGCTATCCAGATCTAGATAATGACCTGTTATGTACTTAATTTAGTTTGATGGAGTATTACTTATGGTATTGAATGCCAGTATAATCAAAAAAAGGTTTGCTTCTGTGCCATGGAAGCAGAAAGATAACGAGGCGCAAAATATTATCAACGGTGCAACATTTGTAGAGTTGAAAAACCTTGATGTTGAGGCTGTTCTCCGTCTTTACCAAGCGCTGATCATGTTGTCGCCACGGATCTATTCGGCTAACGATGCACCTGCAACGAAGAAGCTGAGAACTAAAACTCAATTTCAACCAATTCATGAGGACACCTGATTTCAGTGTCAATCTTGTCCAGAACGCGCGGATTGGTTCGCCAAACATCCAGTCCCAGCTCACTTCTGGACTTGTTACACGTATCTATTCCTCGGAAAAATTCGTCTGTCCTTCCTTGAAAGGGTAGGTATTGACGGTTCTACAGTGGGTAAAGGGCAACTCGGACGTCCGGCCTAAATGGATGTTAAAAGTCTAAGGCATTTCAAGACCACATTGGAAACACGCATGACTAGAGCTTTTCTCGCCGACCTATTGAATGGAGTAAAAATTGGTTCACAGCATTTCAACTTCAGAACCTATAAAGTCATAATTCCAGAAGACTACAATATGGTCTGGAGGTATCCGCCTACAGAGGACTTTCAGCTCATAAGTTCACGCCCATGCTGGGCCGTACACAAATGCTTTTTACGGTCAGCTGAAGAGGTGTTAGCTGTAAAAATAATATGAGAGTTAGGGATAAAGAAATGGAAAATATACAATTAGATCATAGTCACCATAGTGCCAAAAAAAAATATCCGGTATGTTTTCTAGCGCATGATGTTGATGTTCCAATGAATATCGGTAGCCTATTCAGGATTGCCGATGCACTTGGTGTTGAAAAAATATATTTATCTGGTACTTCTTTGGTGCCCCCAAATGCCAAGATAAGAAAAACATCAAGAGCAACCGAAAAATATGTACCTTTCTCTTACGATAAAAATCCTCCTGATATCATAAAAAAACTCAAGTCAGAAGGATACATAATTATAAGTTTAGAAATAACTTCGTCCAGTATTGATATTAGTGAGTTGTCGCTCAATGGAACAGAAAAGATTTGCATTATTTTGGGCTCGGAAAAGTCTGGAGTATCTCAAGAATTACTAAGTGAATCTGATTTTACAATTCATATTCCAATGATGGGGGAAAATTCATCTATGAATGTTGCCACTGCATGTTCAATCGCTGCATATGAAATAACAAGGAGCTATAAGAAATGAGTGGAAGACCTTTTAATGAAGAACAATACAAAAAGGGAACTGATATAATCAATTATGTTGTCTATAAAAGCGCTACAGGTACAGGTACAGGTACAGGTACAGGCAATGATGAAGTGCTACAACATAAGTTATTTGGAACAACAGAAACAGCTCATATAACATTACATTCAGATGGTTCCGTCAATTTTCGGGTAAAACGTACCAAAACATATCTTGAAAATGCTATTCGAAGCAATTTGGCAGGATTTGTTCCAAGTATCTCCCAAGACGTTAAACGGTTTATATCAAAAGTTCGTGGTAAAATTTAGTTTCACAGCTAATAAACGCATCCAACCGACGCCAAAAATGCGTCGCGCCACATCTATCTCAGAGGATCTATCAGTTTAAGACTACCGATATCTTTTCGTGAAGGATGTCGTAGAAGAATACGAGCGGTATATTGTCAGTGTTTTTCTGAATTTGGCCCCATACCACTGATTTCCGCCATCTGCATTTCAATCCAGGCTTCTGCTTCTTTGATTATTTCACTGGCGCGGCGATCCTGAGTCATGATAACCGGCCCGATGCAGACCTGAATGACACCTGGATGTTTCAAAAAACTTTTTTTCCCCCAGAATTCACCGGCATTGTGGGCTACGGGCACAACCGGATATCCCGATTTCTGAGCGAGTAAAGCGCCGCCACCGCCGTATTTTCCTTTTTCACCTGGGGTAATTCTCGTGCCTTCTGGAAAGACCACCACCCAAAGCCCATCGTTCAAGCGTTGGGTACCTTGCTCTATAACTTGATTTAGGGCTTCTCTTTTGGAGCTTCGATTAATGGCGATAGGGTTGCAGGTGGCAAGAGCCCAACCAAAAAAAGGCATCCGGAGAAGTTCTTTCTTCAGGATGAAAACCTGTGGAGGGAATATCGTTTGCAGGGCTATGGTTTCCCACGCCGACTGATGTTTACTGAATACAATGCCGTTGCTGACTTTGGGAATATTCTCCAGCCCCTTTACGTCATGCCTCAGACCACAGATTGTTTTCAACAACCAAAGGTGAACACGCACCCACCAATTGGCGATTTTGTAGGATACGTTAAATGA
>JAZGGE010000188.1:0-3980 GCA_036480195.1 Methylococcales bacterium | reverse complement strand
GGCAGGATCTGGATTTGCCTGCTGGCGATATCAAAACAAAAACACGCGATTATCAAATTCGCTTCAACGATGAACAACGTTCTCCTCGGGATTTGGAAGAGCTAATTATCGCCAAAGGCGAGAGCGGCACTGAAATTCGTCTGGGTGATATTGCTACCGTGGCGGATCAATTTGAAGCAGACGAAGACAAAGTTATATTCAATGGCAAACCTGCGGCATTTTTTAAAATCAGAAAAAATTCCCGCGATGACAGCTTGCGTATTCTGGAAGCTGTGGAACGCTTTATTGAAACAGAACGCAAACGCTTACCGGATCAGGTTGGGTTTTATTTAACCCAGGATTTCACCAGTATTATCAAAGACCGTATTCAGTTATTGATTTCCAACGCCTGGCAAGGATTGATTCTGGTCTTCGGGGTGATGTGGCTGTTCTTTGGTACCCGCTACGCGTTTTGGGTGATTATGGGCTTGCCGGTTTCTTTTCTTGCCAGCGCGTTTTTACTTGCGCAGTGGGGTATTAGCATTAACCTGTTGTCTATGGTTGCCTTGCTGTTAGCGTTGGGTATTTTGATGGATGATGCCATCGTCATCAGTGAAAGTATTGGTCAT
Source organism: Methylococcales bacterium (assembly GCA_036480195.1). Lineage (GTDB taxonomy): Bacteria > Pseudomonadota > Gammaproteobacteria > Methylococcales > JAZGGE01 > JAZGGE01. The sequence goes on along the minus strand of JAZGGE010000188.1, from coordinate 3,372 downwards.
CACATCAGTCTGGGTAAAAGCCCGGTGCAAGCTGCTATTGACGGTACCAATGAAGTGGCGCGTGGCGTTTTGTCATCGTTTATTACCACCGTGTGTATTTTTATTGGCCTGCTGTATTTGAGTGGCAACATCGGTCAAATGTTAAAAACCATTCCCGCAGTGCTGCTATCAGTCATCACCGTTTCACTGTTGGAAGCGTTTTTAATTTTGCCACACCATTTACAGCATTCACTGCACAAAGCCAAAGATAAACCCGTTGAAATCATACGCCAACGATTTGCCCGTGGTTTTGACCGATTCCATCTGCGCGTAGATCAATGGGTGGTGTTGTTGATTCGATATCGCTATGCTTTTATCGGGTCAGTGATTGGCTTGTTTATTTTATCGGTTAGCTTGCTTGCTGCGGGGGTTGTCAAGTTCTCAGCGTTCCCGGATGTCGAAGGCGATATCTTGCAGGCGCGTGTATTAATGCCGGTCGGAACATCGCTGGCACAGACCGAACAGATGGTCGACAAAATTACCAACAGTCTTGAGCAAGTCAATCAGGCGTATCAACAAGAATACGACGAACCCATAGTGCAAGCGGTCACGGTCAGTTACGGCATGAATGCCGATGCCTTTGAAGGTGGAGCGCATTTGGCGACAGTGAGTACCGACCTGTTAACCGGTGAATTACGCCAGCAGACACTCAACCAAATTGCCACTCAGTGGCGCACAGCAGTAGGTGATAATCCACAGGCTTTAAACGTTAGTATTACCGAGCCGATGATTGGCCCGGCAGGTCGAGCCATCTATATCCGCCTGCAAGGGGACGATTTGCAGCAACTTTCAAGCGCATCCCAGCAATTACAGAACTGGCTACGCGGTTATCCGGGAGTCAGCAACGTCATGGATGACTTGAGACCGGGAAAACCTGAATTTACCTTACACCTAAAACCGGGTGCTTATGCACTGGGACTGGATGCCCAGACCATCGCTGCGCAACTACGTGGCGCTTATCAGGGGACTGAACTATTGGAAACCACAGTCGGCCTAGAAACCTATGAAGTGGTGGTTATTCTGGCTGATGAATCCAGAGACGAATTAGCAGACTTCGACAACTTCCCAGTCATTCACCCAAAAACAGGCCAAACCGTACCACTGTCAAGCGTTGCAGACATTGTAGCAACCCGAAGTTTTTCGCGGATTAATCGGATTAATGCCCAGCGCACAGTGACAGTTTACGGAGATATTGATGCCGAAATCAACAACACACGCGCCGTATTCAGTGACTTGGAGAATCAATATTTAATTGATTTTAAGCAGCGTTTTCCCGAAATAAAAATCAGTTTCGAAGGTGAAATTAAAGAAGGGTCACTAACCCGTAATTCCATGCGCAACTCCATGTTGATTGGGTTAGTCGGCGTGTTTGTCCTGCTTAGCCTGCAATTCCGTTCCTACGTTGAACCCGTGTTGGTCATGGTCAATATTCCGCTGGCGATGATCGGTGTTATCTGGGGACACATCATCATGGGGCAAGATATCACCATGCCATCACTGCTAGGGTTCGTCTCCCTCGCAGGTATCGTCGTCAATGATTCAATATTGTTAGTCGAATTTGTCAAACGCCATAACCGCGACGGCCTAAAACCACACGACGCCGCAGCAAAAGCCAGTCACGACCGCTTCCGGGCGGTGCTACTTACATCGCTGACAACCATCGCTGGGTTAACACCGCTGCTATTCGAACAAAGCGTACAAGCTCAAATTCTCATACCGCTGGCAACCAGTATTATATTTGGAATCGCCAGCTCGACTTTTTTCGTGTTGTTTGTGATCCCTTGTCTTTACACTATTCTTGAGGATTTTGGAGTGATTAACGCGAATGTTAGTGAGAGATAGGATTGGTTAGAACATAAGGTTTAGAGCCCGTAGGTTGGATAAACTTGCGTCATCCGACAATAAAGCTGTCGCACAACCACAAACGCTAGATGATGCTATGGCTTATCCGGCCCAAATAAAAGGTGTCTTGCAATCACACAATGTATGATCGCAAGACCTGACGTCTTTTTTCTCGCGAATCGCTTCGAAAGACTTTTTAAGTGCCATTCGGGTCAGAGTATAATTAAATCCTGAATAGGAAAGCAAGCATATTTCTATTCCAGCTTTTTATTGATAAAAATCAACTGGATAAGCCAGTTTTTTAAACAATGTCGGTCTATTAATTCAAGCAATAACACTTGTCCAACCATCTAAACCTCTAGCATCGCCTCAATAACCACATTCCAAGCCAGAGCCAAGTTATTACGGTTATAACCACCGCCACCCATTGCGAGGATTCGACCTTGACAGTATTCATCAGCAATTGAGCAGAGATGCTTTGTAGCATGACGGTGGGCGTTCGGAGAAAAACTCAGATGGGTGATAGGATCGCCTTTAATACTGTCTGCGCCAGCTTGAAAAAGAATAATTTCAGGCTTCCCGGAGCGAATAAATTCTTCGATTTTAGGCCAGGCGCGGAAAAAGCTATCGTCACCGCTGTCAGGCAGTAGAGGTATGTTTAATTTTGTATTGAGCGCAAGACCCTTTCCAGTCTCGTGCCTCCATCCTGTCCCAGGATAAAGGTAGCGTCCGTCCTCATGAATATCTGCGAAGATGACATCAGGGTCGTCTTCGAATGCGTAGTAAACACCGTCCCCGTGGTGGGCATCAATGTCAACGTAAGCGACTCGCTTGATTGCGAATTTCTGTCGGAGGGTTTCAATCAGTATCCCGGCGTCGTTGAATACACAAAAGCCGGCAGCCGAATTTCGGCTGGCATGATGGAGCCCAGCAATTGGCACGAATACGCGAGGATGATCGCCCTGAATAACCTCATTTAATCCATCAAGATCGGAACCGACCACGTAGGACGCCGCTTCGAACACACCTTTGAATGCTGGCGTATCACCATTATCCAGGTATCCCTCTCCGTTCTTCGATAGCTGATAGACTTTGTCCACATAGTGTTGTGTATGAAACCGGGTTAAATCACTCTTTGAGCAAATGCTTGGTATGCCGATATCAACCTTTTGGTCCAGGCCTTGTTTAACAGTTTCTGTCCAGAATGCATGAATCCGGTCTGCACCAAACGGATGGTCTTGACCAAAACCATAATTCCCTAATGCATCCCCAAAATAAACTCTAACCATTGTCTATTTTCATTTGGCTGTCCAACTGATAAATATAAGTTTCGAAGCATTTCCAGACTAATCATCCATGCAGATCCTAATACCGCTACCAGTCATGCTATATTTAATAATATCAAATAGTTGCATATTCACTCCGTGGTTTTGTCATCAACGGGTAATGCTTCGGTCTGCGCTTAACCACCCTGGGTTGGTTGGGTCTTTC
>JAZGGE010000187.1:0-4984 GCA_036480195.1 Methylococcales bacterium | reverse complement strand
AAGTTCTTACTAATCAAAAGGAAGAGTCAAGTGCGCATCGGAAGAGCCTCCTTGATGCCTTGGAATTCGCTTATCTAAAAGAGGCGGTAAAAGGGTTAAAAATAGGCACCGAGTGGGGGTAGGTCTGGATTTCTAGACCAGATAATAGAACTAATGGGTGACCCTGTGTTTCCATGTTGATCATTAATGCCTAGTCGATATTTGAGCTTCAATTAATTATTTGTTAAAAGGATTAATGATCATCAATCCGCCATATTCAAAATCTCTGATATTTCGAGTTGCAACTGCACAGCCATTGGCCCGCGCTATGGCAATGATCTGACCATCTAAGCTACTCCGAGGGCGGCCCATCTCTTTACGGTTTCCCATCACGTCACCATATCGACGTGCAGCGGCTTCATCGAAATCAAGAATTCGGCTCTCAAATGCAACTGTTAGCAGAGCTTCGAATCCTTCGGTCAGTAACCGACGGCGCTTGCCATCTGGTAATGCCCGAATGCCATAGCCAATTTCTCCTATAGTAATCGTTGTCAAATAGAGTGACACGGTTTTCTGTTCGTTAAACCACTTAAATACTCTTGTTTCAGGTGAAGGCTTCATCATTTCCGAGATGATATTGGTATCTGTAATGATCATTAAGAGAGATCTACCGGTTCGTGTGGTTTTTCCCTGGGCGGAATCTCCAAAGCTATACCGTTGACTGAACGAAAATATCAATAAGGCCGTTTTCTGATATGAAGCTTGTATAGAATGCGTGAAAGTCCGAGTTCCGCAATGAAAAAGATAACAGTAATAATGAAAATAGTAGTGTCGTCTAAAGCCAATTTTTCTTTTAGGGCGAAGAGAGGAAGCAAGGCTTCTGGGATTTGATCTAGTCCAAGAGCCATGCTACTGGACTTTAATTTGAGCCGACGCTTGGTGAAACTGGATAGAAGATCACCCAGCATTGCAAAAAATGCGAATAAAGCCCCGGTTTTCCAGTCGATGCCCAGGAAAGGGGCGAATGTTGCGGAGATTAAAATGGAAAATAAAATTCCCCGGAGGGTTTTCGACTCACCGAACAGCGGCTGTCCATCGGATAGGGTTAGGCTACCATCCAGTGGAAAGTCCCATCGATTGCCTAGGTATTTATAGGCGAGTACCGGAGCTCCGTTAGCAATAGCCAGTAAAACCAGAAGTTTAAGCTCAAGCAAAATTCTATTTGATGTTTTTTCGGGCCAAGGCGATCGCAAGTTTAACTTGGTTTGGCGCAGTACCTCCTAGATGATTTCTGGCATTAACAGAACCCTCTAAGGTGAGGATTTCAAAAACGTCGATTTCAATTGAACCAGAGAAATTTTGAAGTTCAGAAAGATCAATTTCTGATAGATCCCGTTTCGATTCGATGCCCAGCCGCACCGCTTTACCGACTATTTCGTGGGCATCACGGAACGGGATTCCTTTTCGCACCAAATAATCTGCCAAGTCAGTGGCAGTGGAGAATCCTTGTTTTGCTGCTCTGTACATGTTTTCGTGGTTGGCCTTTAAGTGTGGCACCATATCCGCAAATGCCCGGAGACTGCCTAATAGGGTATCAACCACATCGAACAAGGGCTCTTTATCTTCTTGATTGTCTTTGTTATAGGCTAAGGGCTGACTTTTCATCAGGGTCAGTAGGGAGATCAGGTGTCCGAATACACGACCACTTTTTCCTCTGACTAATTCAGGTACATCCGGGTTTTTTTTCTGCGGCATGATGGAAGAGCCTGTACAGAACGCATCCGGAAGTTCAATGAAATTGAATTGGGCGCTGGACCAGAGTACCAGCTCTTCCGAAAACCGGGAAAGATGAGTCATGATGAGGCTGGCAGCAGCGGAAAATTCTATACCAAAATCCCGGTCACTAACGGCATCAAGGGAATTGGCGGCAGGTCGGTCAAATCCGAGTAGTTCAGCGGTATAAGCACGGTCGATGGGAAAGCTGGTGCCTGCCAGGGCAGCCGCGCCCAAAGGCATAATATTAAATCGCTTGCGGCAATCAGTCATACGATCACAGTCTCGAACCAGCATTTCGTACCAAGCCATCAGATGATGGCCAAAGGTGACCGGCTGGGCGACTTGCAGATGGGTGAAGCCGGGCATGATGGTATCTGCTTCCCGTTCCGCCAGATCAATGAGGGCGATCTGCAATCGTGATATTTCTGCCACAATCAGATCAATCTGATCCCGCAGATAGAGCCGTATATCTGTTGCTACCTGATCGTTTCGGGATCGACCGGTATGGAGTTTTTTCCCGGCATCTCCAATTTCTTCGGTAAGACGCGCCTCGATATTCATGTGTACATCTTCTAGGGCAACGGACCAATTAAACTCGCCACGGTCAATTTCATCCTCAATTATCTTAAGTCCCTGGATGATCGCGTGGCATTCTTCCTTGGTTAGGACACTGATGCGATGTAACATTCGGGCGTGGGCAATAGAACCTTGAATATCATACTGAGCCAATCGTTGATCGAAAGATACTGAAGCGGTAAATGCTTCCACAAATTCGTTGGTTGCTTCGGTAAAACGTCCCCCCCAGGGTTTTTCTTTTTGTTCTGTCATATGGTGAATGTCTAAACTGGTTCTCAAACAGGGAATTATACACTTGCTAAACTTAACCGTATGAAACGTCAAAGCAGTCTACACCCAAGCGAACGCTATTTACCTGATTTAGGTGATATCCAGACTGTTTTTATGTTGGTGCTTTTTGTTCAGTTGCTGGCCTTCGTTCTCGAGCTGGCAGATGGCTCGTCGACACCCTTATCGGGGCTATGGTCGGATCTGGGATTAAAGTCGATCTTCATACTCTGGATAGCACTGGTGAGTGCAGTTGTTATTTATCCCATGCAGGCTTTTTTATCTCAGTGTAAAGAGATGATTCAGGGTCTGATTGTTTTTGCTATCGTGCAGACGGTGACTTTACTGGTGAGTTGGATTATCTATGATTATATGCCGCAGCAGGAATTGATTTTGTTTACCGAAGAAATTGAGTCAATTGGAGAACAATACTTCAGGAATATAGCGATTAGCAGTATTGTCAGTGCTTTGCTTCTTCACTATCTTTATATACAGAGTCAGTGGAGAAAGCAGGTAAGAGCGGAGTCCGAAGCCCGACTGGATGCGCTGCAATCAAGGATGCGACCACATTTCTTGTTTAACAGTCTCAATACCATCGCTAATTTATGTCGGGTGGATCCCGACGTTGCGGAAGACATTGTACTAAGCTTGGCGGAGTTGTTTCGCGCTTGCTTGAAGAGCGAGGCCCGACTCGTTCCGTTGATCGAAGAACTTTCATTGATCCACCAATATCTTCGCATCGAAAAACAACGGCTGGATGAACGGCTGCGATTTGTTTTGGATTTAGACGCTTTGCCCCAAGATGCTTTAGTACCGCCATTCAGTTTGCAACCCCTCATAGAAAACGCAATTTATCATGGACTTGAGCTGGCTTCGGAAGGAGGGGAGTTAGCGGTTCAGGGGCAACTGGATAAAGACAAAATCACAATTATCGTGCGAAATTCAATTCCGGAGCAGCAAACAGTTTCAACTCGACCTGGAAACGGGCTGGCGGTTGAAAGTATTCGAACACGATTGCAGAGTAGTTTTCCGGATCAAAGTCAATTATTTATTTCTACGGTTGAGGGTGTTTATCAGGTCCGCCTGGTTTTCCCCTATGTTACTGACATCCCATGAAAACATTAGTTGCTGATGATGAGGTGCACGCGCGTACTCGAATAAAAAGCCTGGTAGAAGAAATAGATTCAGATTTTGAAGTTGTTGGTGAAGCGCGGCATGGTGTTGAGGCGGTCGAGCTTTCCTGGGATCTTAAACCGGACCTGGTGTTGCTTGATATACGTATGCCACTGCTGGACGGGATTGAAGCCGCCAGGGAACTCGGAAAAATAGATCGGCCTCCTGCAATAGTCTTTACGACCGCGTACGATCAACATGCTTTGCAGGCTTTCGAGGCAAATGCGATTGATTATTTGCTAAAACCTATCAGAAAGGAGAAGCTGGAAAATTCTTTGCGAAAAGCCAAGATAGTGAGTCAATCCCAATATCAACAACTCTCTTCATCGGTGTTCCCAAAGCCACTACCAAGAAATCAACTGTGCATACCCTATCGGGGCGAGTTGAAGCTGATATCAGTTGATAGTATCTTTTATTTTCAGGCAGATCATAAATATACTGTGGTACGTACCTTGGAACAAGAATACTTGATTGAAGAGTCTCTAAAAGTTCTGGAAAATGAGTTTAAAGAGTTCTATATCCGTATTCACCGAAATGCACTGGCGGCAAGAAAGCATCTTGCCGGATTGAGGAAAACAAAGGCAGGGAGAATCTTTGTTAATTTTGTAGGTATTTCAGATCAGCTAGAAGTGAGTAGACGACAACTCAGTGAATTAAGAGCATTGTTAAGGAACGGGAAATAAATAAATTGTACATTATGGCGCAGAATTTTTGTTTGTCTTCATTCATATAGCAACGGGCGCATGGCTGGCTACGTAACTATTGCTATACGAATGGAGACGGACAAAAAGGCAAGCTAGAATGTTATAAGTTATTTATTTCCCGTTCCTAAGATCGGGTGCCTGATCTTCGGATATCATCGTCCTTCGATAAAGCCCCTATATTGACGTGCGTAGTAGTAGGTTCCAATACAGTGTTACGCGGTGGTTGGCTAGTGTCAGGAGAGGGATAATCACGCGTATAATGCAGGCCTCGGCTTTCCTTTCTTAGCAGTGCGGATTGAATAATGAGATCAGCAACAATGACCAGATTACGGAGTTCCAGTAAATCTGCAGTGACCCTGAAGTGTCTATAATATTCGTTGATTTCCTGCTTGAGGAGTTCTACTCGATGGTTCGCTCGTTGTAGCCGCTTATTGGTTCTGACTATTCCGACATAGTCCCACATAAAACGTCGGACTTCATCCCAGTTGTGAGATACCACAACTTCTTCA
>JAZGGE010000186.1:0-16464 GCA_036480195.1 Methylococcales bacterium | reverse complement strand
CATTTCAGTATTTTTGATGAGCCGCGTTGCCAAGCTATTGCAGAGAGTGGGGAGCAGGATAATCCCTTTCATACGGAGCAACTGGTTTTATGTCATTTAAAGTTTTTCATTGATCACCCTGACCGATTTCAGCAAGCGTCAGAAGGTGAATGGGATCTAATGGTCGTTGATGAAGCACATCATCTGCAATGGTCACCACAACACGCCAGCCCCGAATATGAGATTGTAGCGAAACTGGCTTTGGAAACCAGCGGATTGTTACTTCTGACCGCAACTCCTGAACAGCTCGGGAAAGTCAGCCATTTTGCACGGCTTCGCTTACTGGATGCCGATCGATTTCCTGACTATGAAGCCTTTGTCGGGGAAGAAAATGACTATGAACCAATTGCCTTGGCAATCGAAGCTTTGCTGAGTCATCAACGACTAAATGATCGAGATTATCAAACTCTAATGGATACGATTCAGGAAGGCGATAATCAACCACTGATTGATACCTTGCGAAACACGGAAATTGATCAACCAGAGTATAGAGCTGCAGGGCAAGAATTGATCGAGCATCTGCTGGATCGCCATGGTACTGGACGAGTATTATTTAGAAATACACGATCCACGGTTAAAGGTTTCCCGGTAAGACAAGTTTTTGCTTATCCTTTACTTCTACCTGAACGTTATAGAGAATGCCTGACAGTTTTCGACTCAGTTGACGTCTCGGAACCGCAATTGTTGTTATCCCCAGAGTTGCTCTATCAGGCCACAGATGTTTCCGCCGCAAGAGATTGGACACAGATAGACCCCAGGATTGACTGGCTGGGTCGGCAGCTTTCTCAACTTAGGCCCGAGAAAGTGCTGGTTATTACTGCTAGCGCTCAAACGGCTCTGGATATTGCAGAAGCACTCAAGAGCCTAACCGGACAACACGCTGCGGTCTTTCACGAGAGGTTAAGCATCGTCGAAAGAGATCGAATGGCGGCATTTTTTGCCGACACTGAGAATGGCAGCCAGGTACTGATATGCTCCGAAATCGGTAGCGAAGGTAGGAACTTTCAATTTGCCCACCATCTGATACTTTTTGATTTGCCACTTAATCCTGATCTCCTGGAACAACGGATAGGGCGGTTAGATCGAATCGGACAAACAGAAACCATTAACATCCATGTGCCCTATCTTGAAGAAAGTGCACAGCAGATACTATACCATTGGTATCATGATGGATTGATGGCCTTTGAACGGATTTGTCCCGCAGGTCATGCAGTTTACGTCCAGGTAAGAACACAATTGATTGAGGCGTTGCATCACCGGGATATCAATATAAGTGATATGACTCATAGGACTCTAGTGCTTCACAAGGAATTGACGGAGGCTATGCAAAAAGGTCGGGATCGCCTGCTGGAATATAATTCATGCCGCCCCCATATTGCCAATCAGCTTAAAGAAAGGGCGGTAGCAGAGGACAAGAATTCAACTCTACCGGAATATATGGAAGCGGTCTTTGATGGGTTTGGCATTGAAACAGAAATTCATAGCAAAAATTGTATTGTCATCCGCCCTGGAAGTTATATGGATACTCCTTTTCCTGGGCTGCAGGATGACGGTATGACAATAACCTATGACCGGAAAACAGCCCTGGCTAATGAAGATGTCCAATTTTTAACCTGGGATCATCCGATGGTTACCGCTGCAATGGATCGGGTGCAGAGTGGTGAGCTAGGCAATACTGCTGTCACTGCTATTAAATGCCCACAGGTGACTCCCGGCACTGTCTTATTGGAATGTCTCTACATCATTGAACCAGCGGCTATCGGCAACCTTCATATAAACCGCTATCTACCGCCGACCATTGTTCGTATCGTTATGGATGAAAATGGAGGTATTCATGACAATGACCTAAGCCATAGTTTTATCAATGATAACTTAATTGCTGTTGACAAAGAAACAGCGGGAAAGATTATTTTTGCCAAACAGCAAGATCTCAAGCAATTGATAACCCGTACTGAAGAACGGGCGAATACACTGGCTTCCGGAATATTGGCGACCGCGCACCAAACAACAACAGAACTCTTGTCAAAAGAGATATGCCGGCTTAAGGCATTGAAGCAAGTTAATCCCAATGTACGGAATGAAGAGATCGACTTTTTTGACCGACAACTCGAAGCGGTTACAGAAGTCATCAAGGCAACCCAAGTACGCCTCGATGCGCTTCGAGTGATTGTGGTGACTGATTAAAGCTTTTTTAAGGAGGTGGTCTGAGAATGTAGTGAGTTTAAGGAACCTCTGTTAAATAATTTCCGAAGCTGACTTGTCTTTTTGTCCCTTTTCGGCGTTAGGAAAAGGAGTTACATAGCTTCTCGTGTGTCTCTTTTCCTGACTTGAATTAGAACCTAAATCCCATACCATTTCCGCAAATTATTCAATTCCTGCTCTTAAGCACTTTTTTTACGCGCGACAATAACCCCATCGCGGGTTGGATTTACAAAAGCATCAAAATCAGGGTCGTCGAAAATTAATCGGTTGTGCTCAAGAATGGCTTCAGTCCAACCGGGTACGATATCAACCGGATTTTCTACAGCAACTCGTCCGTGCCAAAGGACATTATCGGCCATATATAGACCGCCAGGCCGGATTCGCTCCCGCGCCAGACGCCAAATTTCGGGATAGTCGCCTTTGTCTACGTCATTGTAGCAAATATCAAACAGGCCTTCGGTGGAACGAAAAACATCCTGGGCAAAACCGATTTGGAAGTTAATTTTATTCCACAATCCGGCCTGGCTGAGGTAATTTTTTGCTAAGGTAAGGTTTTCTGTGTTGCCATCGCTGCAGATTACAGAACCATTCGGCCCAACAGCGCGGGCAAACCAGTATGCCGAATAACCAAACCCACTACCGAATTCGAAAACACGCTGAGCGTCAATTGTTTTCGCCATGGTTTCCAGGAATATGCCAACCAATCGATTGACAATGGGGAAATTGTTATTTTTAGCCCGGGTTTCCATTGCCGTTAAGACCGGATCGTCAGTTCGGCCTGTCAAATGTAGCAAATACTCCTCAATTGCTGGATCCACAGGGATTAGAACTGTAGGATTCGCTATTGACGGCGATTTAATGTTAGCCATAACTGACGCGGCGGATTCAACGAGTATAGTTCACGAGATTATCTTTAAAAGCCCCCTTTATTAGACTGCAGAATTGCAATACCTTTCAGTAGATTTAGTGCCTCACTTAAAGGATAATCCTGCAACAGGAGCGCATCCAGGTCTTTCTTGCTAAGATCGGTTTTGAAGGGATCTTTTTTGCTTTCCTTCTTTTTCTTTTTTGCATTTCCATTGCTCAAATGATGAGATAGATCAGCCTCTTTAACTGGTTTAAAGTCCGAATGTTTCAGCTTTTCCAGCTTAACACGTGAGAGCGGGATATCAGGCTCTATTCCCTCCGCCTGAATGGATCGACCTGAAGGTGTGTAATATCGTGCGGTTGTCATTTTAACTGCCCCGCCTGCATTGGTAGGAAGAATCGTTTGTACTGATCCTTTACCGAAGGATTTTTCACCCATAATTACGGCCCGTTTGTGATCTTGTAGTGCGCCCGCTACGATTTCAGATGCGGAGGCGGATCCAGCGTTTATCAGGACGACCATGGGGGCGTTGCTAAGCATATCACCTGGAGTTGCTTTGAATTTTAACTCCGAGTCCTTGAGGCGGCCCTCTGTATAAACAATTAAACCACTATTTAAAAATATATCACTAATTTCGACAGCCGCGTTTAAAACCCCCCCCGGATTATTTCGCAAATCAAGCACCACCCCTTTTAGGGGGTGCTTTTTCTTTAGTTCGCTTAGGGCTTCTTTAACGCTTTCCCCGCTTTTCGACTGGAAGCTGGAAACCCGAATGTACCCATACCCGTCGTCTAGCATCCGAGATTTGACACTTTTGACCTTGATAATATCACGGACGATCGTAATCTTGAGTGGTTGCTCGGTTCCTTCCCGGATGATGGTGAGAAGAATTTCTTCTCCGGGTTTGCCCCGCATGATTTTTACAGCTTCACCCAGAGTCATGCCTTTAACCGGTTTTTCATCGAGGCGGATGATCAAATCGCCAGCTTTGACACCTGCCCGATCTGCAGGGGTATCATCAATGGGTGAAATGACTTTTACGAAGCCATCTTCCATGCCGACTTCTATACCAAGTCCACCGAAACGCCCAGTTGTTCCAACCTGTAGTTCTTTGAACTGATCAGTGTCAAGATACGTGGAGTGTGGATCCAATCCGGATAACATACCTCGAATTGCATCTTCCAAGAGCTTTTTGTCGGATACTTCTTCCACATAATCCTTTTGAATTCTACCGAATACTTCGGTGAAAGTTCGCAATTCATCAAAAGGAATAGCAGCGGTTTCCCCAGATTCCCGTTCGGCAAAAACACTACCGCCGACACTAACCAAGATACCTAGCAAGGTACCTAAAAGTACCAGGAACAGGTTTTTATGACTTAACATCTAATATTAACTCCAAACAATCAACTCATCTCAAGGTAGCTGCAAACAGCTACCCATAATTAGGCGATTTCTCTTAAGAAATCTAACACCTTGCTCACTTTTTAGTAGGCACTTTGCTTGTCACGTCAGTCGCATAGCCTACTACACGCCAGTTATCGCACCTTAAACAAACACCCCTTTATTAAAAAAAGGTTTTAGTCATAGTAAACCAGACTACAACCCATAGCGTACTATACAAAAAAAGTACCGATTCAGCCAATCTCCCCATTTTTTGTCTTCAAACACCATTTTACAGGATTAAGAGGTTCTCCATTTTTTCGGATTCCGAAATAAAGGCCGGATTGGGCGCGCCCATCACTTTGTCCAACAGTTGCAATAACATCTCCAGAATCAACCCAATCACCGGGTTCGTTATATAAGCTCTCATTAAATGCGTAAAGGCTCATATAACCACTTCCATGATTAATGATAGTCAACAAACCATAACCCCGTAACCATTCAGCATAGACTATCTTTCCTTTGGATATGGCCCGAACGGATTCACCGTTCTTTGCCTCAATCAGTACACCATCCCACTGGCCAACCTGACGCTTATTGCCGAATCGCTTTATCAAAAGCCCTTTTGTTGGCCAATCCAGGTGTCCTTTCAGGGACTTGAATGGCTTTTTCGCCCCTCTATCTGATCGATCAGCTCGTTTAGAAATTTCTCGAATCGATGCCAGTAAATTTTGTAATCGTTTCGTATCTTCACTAAGTCCTCCCAATCGCGTCGATTTACGCTGTAGCCCTCGTCCTAACTTTGCTATAAGCGCATTACGAGATTGCTTTGTCGTCCTTAGCGTGTTGGCTTCGTCCTGTTGTATCGCGATGAGTTGACTAAGACGGTTGTTTTCCGTTGAAAGTTCAACTTCGATACTCTGTAGCTTTTTTAGTTTTTTGCGGATTGTTTCCAGACGTATCAAGCGGGATTGGTTGAAATAGTCATAGTAGACAATCATTCGACTTGCTCTTGTTGGGTTGTCCTGGCTGAGCAAGAGTTTCAATTTATCCTGTCTTCCGGTAGCATGAGCCGATCTTAGTAGAGACGTGAGCGTTTTAAGCTCTTTTAGATTTTTTTGGGTTTCATCAGTTTTTTCCTTGGTTAATTGACTCAGCTTGTCCTGTTGTTTCCTAACTTTTCCCTGTAATTCCCGGACACTTTTTATTACCTTGCCGTATTGGCGTTCAATCTCGCCAAGTTGGGTTAGTACGGAGCGTTTTTTTGCTTCAATGAAACCTATATCTTTCTCAATATCCTTGATTTCGGTTTGAAGCAGAATCAATTGCTGCTTTGTCTTTTTTTCCGATTGATTTGCATACAACAGAGAGGGTCGGGATGCCAGGAAAAGACAAAAAAATATAACCGCAAAACGGATTGCAACATGAGGCATCCTTAAGGTGCAATCTGCATCAGAGCGTTTAAATCCTATCAAACCGGTTCTACCGAACTAACATTCAGAACAACAACGGATTTGCTACCAAGACAGGTTCTAATGAAGTAAAGATCGCCCTGTCATTTCCTGAGGCTGACCCACGCCCATGAGTGCCAGTAAGGTTGGGGCAATATCAGCCAGATTTCCTCCACTAGACAATGTGCCACTTCCTCCAAAATAAAGTAGAGGTACAGGATTGGTGGTATGGGCTGTGTATGCCTGGTGAGTCTCTGGATCAACCATCATCTCTATGTTTCCATGATCTGCCGTCAACAACATTTCTCCGTCGACTTTTTTCAACGCCGCAATTATTCGTCCCAGGGACTGATCAATTGTTTCCACCGCAGATACCGCAGCGCTCAGAACGCCAGTATGCCCAACCATGTCACAATTCGCATAATTGCAAATGATAGCATCATATTTACCACCTTCTATGGCAGCTACCAGATTATCAGTCACCTCTTCGGCACTCATCTCAGGCTTCATGTCATAGGTCTTAACTCTTGGGGACGGAATCAGAATTCGGTCTTCGCCTTCAAAGGGCGTATCTACCCCACCGTTGAAAAAGAAAGTAACATGGGCATACTTTTCCGTTTCCGCTAAACGCAGTTGTGTTAGTCCTTGTTTGGATAGTACCTCGCCTAGCCCATTGGGAATCTGGAACGGTGGGAATGCGATGGAGGCATTCAGATCTTGATGATACTGGGTCAGGCTGACGTATGAACCCAGAACGGGGGCTTTTCCCCTGTCAAATTCGGAGAAATCCGGTTCCGTCAATACACGTGACATCTCCCTCACCCGGTCTGCCCGGTAATTCATGCAAATTACAACATCGCCATCAGTCATGCGAACAGCATCTTCGTTCTTAGCAAAAATGGCTGTAGGCTCTACAAATTCATCAGTTTCGTCCCGATTATAGGCATTCTCCAATGCTTCCGATGCTGTTGATGCTTGAAAAGCACCTTTCCCCTGGGCGATAAGACGATAAGCTTTTTCCACTCGTTCCCAGCGATTATCCCGATCCATCGCGTAAAAGCGACCTACTATGGAGGCGATTCGGCCAATACCTAAGGTAGAAAGCTTAGTTTCCATAGCCTGAATAGAGGCAGCCGCACTTTTAGGGGGTGTATCACGACCATCTAGAAAGGCATGCAAAAAAACTTTTTTCAATCCTTGCCGTTGAGCCATTTCGATGATTGCGTGGATATGATGTTCATGGGTATGAACACCTCCCGGAGAAAGCAAACCCATAATGTGCAAAGCTTTGTCATTCTTCTTGGCTTGATCCATCGCATCACGAAAAACAGCATTGGAGTAAAAACTACCGTCCTCTATCGCGGTATTGATCCGGGTAAAATCCTGTTGCAAAAGACGTCCAGAACCCAGGTGAAGGTGGCCTACTTCAGAGTTGCCCATCTGTCCGTCGGGGAGTCCCACCACCCCTCCGTAACAATCGAGCGTTGTATGGGAGCATGTTTTAAGTAATTCGTCCCAAACGGGCGTATTAGCCATGACGATCGCATTAGATTCGGTTTCCCGGCGATAACCAAAACCATCGAGGATCAGCAGAAGAAAAGGTTTAGACAATTTTGACATTGAAGTTTAGTCTCTTGAGTAAGCAAATATTTTTTTCCTCCAAACATTTAATTTACTAATCTTTAAAGTGAGGAGTGGAAATTAGAGTAAAAGTAAATTATTATTTACTGGGCGTTTAAACTTGGTTGCATTAGATAGTATGACTTCACACAATACCACACTGATTGCGAAAGATTCCGATATCGCGAAAGCAGCTCGATGCTTAAAGGCAATGTCACACCCTCTGCGGTTAAAAATTTTATGCTCGCTGGGGAACAACGCGGTGAGCGTACAGGATATCGTCGAACATGTTGGAACTTCGCAAAGCAATATTTCTCAACACCTTGCAATTCTTCGCGATAAAGAAATTCTCGGATGTAAAAAAGAAGCAAACCGCGTTTATTACTATGTAGATGATGAGAGAACATTACAACTTATTAGCATGATGAAAGAAGTCTTTTGCGGTTACGATTAGACTTTACATCGGGGTCAATGTTATCGGGTGTGGGGTTTCCGTCGCGACGGTTTCTATTTCCCACCAGTCTCCTGGTTTCTCGCTAATACTTGAAACGCATATAATGCATCATTTATCTTTATAATCCAATATAATAATCCACTTTCGCAGGTGTTGAAAGTAGCTCGTGGCGGTTAAAACTCCACTTAAAATTAGTGCTCTCGAGGCTTGTGATGATACTTAACTCTTACTATTTTGTATAAATTGGCATGGAAACAGATCGTCTAATCGAATTTGTCACAAATCATTACATCCTTTTTACCGGGGTGCTGGTTGTCATTGTTCTTTTGATTCAAGATTTTATCGAAAGTGCCTTTCGTAAATACAGCGTCGCTAACCCCATTCAAGTTGTTTCGCTACTGAATGACGATAAAACCGTTCTGTTAGACATTCGTGAAACCCAGGAATTCGTTAAGGGCCATGTCGAAAACTCAAGGCATATACCATTAGGGAGCCTGGATGAAAGAATAAGAGAAATTAAGGGGTTGGAAAACAGCCCTATTATCGTCATCTGTCAAACGGGTACACGTTCACCCCAGGCCTGTAAGAAATTGACTTCAGATGGGTTTACCAACGTTTATAACCTGGCTGGCGGTATACAGGCATGGGAGGATGCAAAGTATCCTTTAAAAAAAGGAAAAAAGTAAATTTTATGGTACTTCATTACCTATACTTTTTGCATTTAGGATGTTCGTTTTGAACGCGGAAGATATAGTAAACCGACAATTCAATCAAGGATAAGCCATGGCCGAAGAAAATAACCAACCGTCGAAACAGTTTTCAATTCAGCGAATCTATCTCAAAGATGTTTCCGTCGAAACTCCAAACTCTCCGCAGGTTTTTACCGAAAAATGGGAGCCGAAAGTTGAATTTAACCTTTCCAGTAATGCTGAAAAGCTCAAGGATGAATTGTTTGAAGTTGCACTTACAACAACGGTTACCGTCAAGCTTGATGAGAAAACTGCTTATTTGATTGAAGTTTGCCAAGCGGGTATTTTTACCGTGAATGGTTTCGAAGAAAACGAACTGGGTCCAATGCTTGGGAGCTATTGTCCTAATCTATTATTTCCTTATGCTCGTGAAGCTGTTTCTGATTTGGTTACTAAGGCTGGATTTCCGCCTATGCTGCTCGCCCCTGTCAATTTCGATGCTCTTTACGCACAACATGCCCAACAAATGCAGCAACAGCAAGAAGGCCAAGCACCGACGAGTATTAATTAAGGTATTCTCAAAAGCGAAAGGTATAGATGCAATCGAACTCCCTCATGCCCTAAGATTCATTTACAAAGCAGGTTTCCTTCATGCCATCTATCACTGTAATGGGAGCAGGCTCCTGGGGTACGGCCCTTGTTAATCTGATTGCGACGACGAACCCGGCTACAACCCTTTGGGCTCATAATCCAGAGCATGCAGAACAACTTAAAATCAGTCGGCGCAATGAACGTTATCTACCTGGCGTTCAATTCCCGGCGTCTTTATTGATCACGAGTGACATTAGAGAAGCGGTTGAACATGCGGATATCATCCTGCTTGTTCTACCCAGCCACGCATTTCGTTCGGTACTACAGTCTATAAAGCCATATCTTACGATCAATGCGAAAATTGTATGGGCATCCAAAGGATTGGATAAGGCAAAAAGTCAGTTGCTCCATGAAACCGTTTACGAAGTACTGTCGAAGGAACGGCTGGTTGCGGTTCTTTCTGGCCCCAACTTTGCGCGTGAAGTTGCAAAAGGTCTACCCACGGCAACCACTATTGCTTCACCCAACGATGATTTTGCAAAAGACTTGGCAGATATTATTCACAATGATTGCTTTCGCGTCTACACCAGTAATGACATCATCGGTGTCCAGATAGGCGGTGCTGTAAAAAATGTTCTCGCTATCGCGGCAGGAATCGCCGATGGTCTTGGGTTTGGCGCGAATACCAGGGCGGCGATCATTACCCGGGGCTTGGCTGAAATGATGCGTCTCGGCACTAAACTTGGAGGGAAACCGGTAACATTTATGGGCCTTGCCGGATTAGGAGACCTGGTGCTCACCTGCACTGATAATCAATCTCGAAATCGTCGGTTTGGTCTGGGCCTCGGCAAAGGTTTAGCCCAAACAGAAATTATTGAACAAATCGGTCAGGAAATTGAAGGAATTTCCGCTGCGCAGGAAGTTATCCTTTTAGCGGACAGATATGAAATCGAGATGCCTATATGCGAGCAAACATACCAGGTTATATACCAAAACCTGTCGCCAACCCAGGCAGTTAAGAATCTGCTGGCACGGAACTCGACATCTGAGTGAAGCCATCCATCGCCCTGTATGAGCCCGAGATAGCCCCAAACTGTGGAAATATTATTCGACTGTGCGCCAATGCCGACTGTGCATTGCATCTTATCGAACCGCTAGGATTTGATCTGGAAGAAAAGAAGCTGCGGCGGGCTGGGTTGGATTATAGAGATCTAGCGGTAGTCAGGGTACACGCCGATTTTCAGTGTTTTCTCGGTGTTCTCTTGCATGGACAACGGCTTTTTGCCTGTACAACCAAAGCGACCCAATCCCATTCAACGCCTTGTTATCGTCACAACGATGTATTTCTGTTTGGACCGGAAACTCGTGGTTTACCCAACACCGTCATCGGTTCTATACCAACTGAACAGCAAATTCGTATTCCCATGCGACCCCAGAGCCGCAGTTTGAATCTTTCCAATGCTGTTGCAATTATTGCCTATGAGGCAATGCGCCAACTGGATTTTCCGGGGTGTGGATAAGGCTCTCCGTGGGCAATTTCGCTAAGCTTTAGTCTGCGACTATAAAGAAACATTTTTTAGAAGATCCTGACACCCCGGTTTTTCAATTGATCTGAATAACACTCGATATTTTGGTTTAATTGCGGTAGCCTTTCTTATACGAATCATCATTATTGGTTGTGTTGATAACAACTCAATCGGATACATTGCACCATTTTCAAATGGCCAAACGCCAGATTCGAGCCTATCCTGATGGTTCAGCGAGAATGTAGTTCAATAGAAAGGAATTTACCGACGAAATATACCTTATCGTATCCTGGCGCGATCGTTTTGAGTGGGTGGCTTTTTAACAAAGTCAGAAACTGGCTTGTTCCCTCCTGCGCAGGAATGACGTTTCTTTTCGTCCCATTTCGGCGTTAGGAATAGAGTTACATAGCGTGCTATGCGCCACTTCCGCAACTTAGTTTAATTCCGGCTCCTTACTTTTATTATTGGCGTGATGATGGACAATTAAAGACAATTTGCTGAATTGACAATGGAAGCGTTAACAGACCTAAAAGCAATCCTGCATTCCAAGCGGGCAAATATTTACTACCTGGAAAAATGTCGCGTCATGCAAAAAGGCGGACGTGTACTATATCTCACAGAAGAAAAAGAAGAAAAACGCTTCTGGAATATCCCGATAGCCAACACCACAGTCATACTTCTGGGTACGGGTACATCCATTACCCAAGCCGCAGTTCGTATGTTGGCATCCGCAGGTGTATTAATTGGCTTTAGTGGCGGAGGAGGCACACCGTTAATAGCAGCCAATGAAATAGAATGGCTATCGCCACAAAGTGAATACCGACCAACAGAATATATTCAGAACTGGATGTCATTTTGGTTTGACGAAAAAAAGCGTCTGAAAGCCGCTAAAAAGATACAACAACTACGCATTGAATACCTGCAGCGGGTCTGGAGCAAAGATACTGATCTTGAAAATGAAGGGTTTACCCTTGATGATCCAGATATACAGCACGCACTCACACAATTTTCCGCAAAGATAGGACAAAGCAATAACGTCACTAAGTTGCTTTTAAGTGAAGCACAGTTCACAAAAAGCCTCTATAAAATCGCCGCCAATCGCACCAAGCAAAAAGACTTTGTACGTAGTCACGAAAATGCAGATGATGCCAATACCTTTCTTAGCCACGGCAATTATCTTGCCTACGGATTAGCGGCATCCACACTCTGGGTGTTAGGCATTCCCCACGGTTTTGCCGTTTTGCACGGAAAAACAAGACGCGGAGCCTTGGTTTTTGATGTTGCAGACCTCGTTAAAGATACCTTGATACTACCGTGGGCATTTATCTGCGCCCAAGAACAAGCAAGCGAACAAGAATTTCGGCAACAATGTTTGCAGAATTTTACCCAGCATAAAGCATTGGATTTTATGTTTGACACCGTAAAACAACTCAGTATTGAACATGCTACGCACAAATTTAAGCACGATAAAGATGAGGAAGGTAGTTAACCATGATGGTCACCTTCGTATCTGAATGCGAGAAAAAGGCACTGAATAAAACACGCCGTGTATTGGATGCTTTTGCCAATCGTATCGGAAAGCAAACCTGGCAAACAGTGATTACTGATGAAGGCTTGCAGGCGGTAAAAAAGCTATTGCGTAAATCCGCTTCGAAAAATACGGCTGTTTCTTGTCATTGGATACGTAGTCGGAGTCGGAGTGAATTAGTATGGATTGTCGGGAATCGGAGCAAGTTTAGCGCACGGGGAACTGTGCCTGTAAATACCACGCAGAAATCAATCATAAATACCCAATGGGAAGATGATTGGCATTATCTACCACTCATAAAAAGTCTGGCTGCACTGGCGGCACTTTTTCATGATTGGGGTAAAGCTTCTGAACTATTCCAAGAGAAATTAAAACCCGAAAGCGATAATAAATTCAAAGGTGATCCATTGCGCCATGAATGGATTTCAACTTTATTTTTCAACGCTTTTGTGAATGGAGAAACAGATGAGCAATGGCTCACTCGTTTGGTCAATGGTGAAATTAAAACGGGTGACTTACAAACGTTAGTCAGCGATAAACACAAGAATCAACAACATAAAAATAAGCCATTATCTCAATTGCCTAATGCCGCCAGCTTATTAGTATGGTTAATTGTCTCACATCATCGATTACCCATTGATAATGGTACATATAGCGGCGAATCAGTTACAGATTTTAGTACCTTATTTAAAGTTATTACGCAAAAATGGGGCTACGAAAATAAGTTTGATGAATCTGAATTTAATAAAAATCTAAACCGGTGTTTTGACTATCCCAAAGGCTTACCCAGTGATTCTGGTCAATGGCTGAAATATGCCAAGAGAAATGCAACAAAGCTACTGAATTGCTTGCCGTTGCTCGAACAATCTTTAAAGGATGGCAGCTGGCGCTTAATTCTGCATCATGCACGTTTAGCTTTGATGTTGGGGGATCATTATTATTCCTCACAAGATGCAGATAAGGGTTGGAAAAGTGATCTTGATTTGTATGCCAATACCGACAGAGAGACCAAGCAACTCAAGCAAAAACTGGATGAGCACTTGGTGGGTGTTGCAAAGCAAGCGGTTCGTACCGCGCATTTACTCCCTGCTTTTGAAGGCAAGCATGATGAGCTACAACGGGCCTTTGATGTAAAAGCACTGCAACAAAAAAGTCCAACAAAATTTCGTTGGCAAGACTCTGCCGTCGTAAAAATAAATACATGGCGGGCGCAAAGTGAAAAGCTAAATCCATCACACTTTGGGTTTTTCGCAGTCAATATGGCCAGTACGGGCAAAGGTAAAACGTTTGCCAATGCCAAAATAATGCGTGCTTTATCGGTGGATGGAGAAAGCCTGCGTTATATTCTCGCTTTAGGCTTACGTACTTTAACATTACAAACAGGGGACGAATATCGCGAACGCATCAAACTAGAAAATGATGAACTGGCTGTGTTAATTGGTTCGCGTGCGGTAATGGATTTACACAACCAAAACAAGCAAGACGTGCTTACAGAAGAGTTGATGGGTACGGGTTCCGAATCACAGGAAACCTTGTTAGATAACGAAATTTATTTTGAAACATCGCTTCCAGAGGGTGATTTAACAACGGTTCTACAAAAACAAAAAGATCGCCAGTTTCTCTTTGCTCCTGTATTGAGTTGTACGATCGACCACCTGATGGCAGCAACTGAAACAAAACGCGGCGGACGTTATATTCTCCCATCATTACGCTTGATGTCATCCGATTTAGTCATTGATGAAATTGATGATTTCGATGGTAAAGACTTGATTGCCATTGGTCGTCTTATACATTTGGCAGGGATGTTAGGGCGAAAAGTAATGATCTCCTCGGCGACTATACCGCCTGATTTAGCCGAAGGATATTACAACGCCTATCAAGCAGGTTGGACAACTTTTACACAGACGCGCGAACGCAATCCGATTATCGGTTGTGCATGGATTGATGAATTTACAACCCATGTTCACAATGTCAATCCCAAAACAGACAATCAGGGAATTGCAGATTATCAGCTCCACCATCAGGGTTTCATCACCAAGCGTATTAAGCAACTCCAACAGCAACCCGCTAAGAGAAAGGCCAATATAACGCCTTGCCAGGCGCCAGAAGATCAGACTGAAAAAGCCGTTCGTAACTCCTATTATTCCGTCATTCAACAATCGATTCTGGAAAAGCACCAGCAACATCATACGGTTGATCATCTAACGGGTAAATCAGTCAGTTTCGGTGTTGTCCGTGTTGCAAATATCCGGCCTTGTATAGAGCTGACTCGTTATCTACTGAATGCCTTATGGGAGGAAGATGTGGAAATTCGCGCCATGGCGTATCACAGTCAGCAAATTCTGATTATGCGAAATGAGCAAGAAAAACATCTGGATGCAGTATTAAAGCGAGACAAAGGTGTTCAAGTTGTTTTTGAGCAAAATAAAGTCATCAAACAGCATCTACAAAATACCCGAGCGAAGCAGGTCATCTTTATTCTGGTCGCAACCCCGGTGGAAGAGGTTGGACGTGATCATGATTTTGACTGGGCAGTTGTTGAACCGTCCTCTTATCGTTCCTTTATTCAGCTGGCAGGCAGAATACTACGCCATCGTGAGACTAAAAATGGAATTGATACGCCAAACATGGCATTACTGCAATATAACCTCAAAGGCTTGTTGAAACGAGAAGGATTGTTGAAAGATGTAAAAACAGTTTTCTGCTGCCCAGGCTATGAAACCAACGAAAACCCACTCAATACCCATGATCTAGATCAACTGGTTGACGCTACAGCTTTAAGCAAAAGGCTGGATGCGCAGCCTCGAATCGGTAAACCTACCACCCTCAATCCGCAAACCAGATTGGCAGATTTGGAGCATGACTCTATTCATCAGCTTTTAACTGCGTATGACAAGCAAGGGCCAGAAGCAATGCAAGGTTGGCTAACCGGTTGTTGGTGGTTGACGGCAATTCCGCAGTGCTACGTGAAATTCCGGGGAAGTTATCCGGAACAGACCGTGTATTTAATTCCCACAGACAAGGGTTGGAAGTTTGCGGAAAAAGGTGAATATGGACAGCCGAACACTATTGTCGAAAAAACCTATCGTATTACTCGCGAAGAATTGACAGAACAGGAATTACAACGTTTGTGGCTAAAACGTGACTATGAAAACTTACTGGAAGCACTTGATAAACCCAGCCTGGAAAAAGCAGCACTGGTTTATGGCGAACTTGGTTTACCAATTTATGGAAGAGATAAAAATGATTGTTGTTTTACTTACTCAAGCCAGCTTGGTTTAGTCGCTAGCAATTAAGGAGGTTCAATGTTAGATCCCGCAATCCAGAATTTTCTCAACGAGCGTAAAGAAATTTGGCTCAAAAAGAAGATAAACAGCAATACAAGTGACGAAGACAACGCAGCGTTCGAACGACAGGCCTTGGATGCATTTTCCTTGGCAACATGGCTGCCTGATGCTGCAAAACGCGCAAAACAATTATCAATTGTTAGCCATCCTGGTAAATTCAGCCATCCCAGCGCAAAAATCAGCTCCATTATTGCGACGTCCCAGCGTTCAGCTGATGGTTTTTTAAAAACAGGGAATGTTGATGCTGATTTAGATGTGTTGGGCAATGCTGCGGCACTCGACGTTTATAAGTTTCTTAGCGTGATTTTATTGAACAATGAAACGGTACTAGAGCATTTAGAACAGAAAACAACCGAGATAGAAAAGCAACTCAGCATTCCCGGCATACCGTTTAGTGAAATTGAACAAGGTCTGTTGGCGATCAAACAAGATGATGGCGAAGGTACCAAAACCAGTGGAAAAGTAAAGCAAATTTACTTCCCTTTTGAGAAAAATAACTATCACTTACTATCCATCCTCACACCCTCAAATCTGATGTTTAAACTCAAGGAACGCATCAACACGATGCGCTTTTCTGATGAAGCCAAAGCGATACGTGAAGCGAAGAAAAATAACCGTCACCATGAAAATGACTTATCAGAAGAGCCACTTGCAAAACTATTGGCGCCCATGGCGTCTCAATTGATAATAAGTCGCATTCCCATGAATATGGTGTTGAATTACTTTTCTGCCTACCGTTTTGTTCAGCAATGCCTCTAATTCTTAGTTT
>JAZGGE010000185.1:0-6738 GCA_036480195.1 Methylococcales bacterium | reverse complement strand
TACGCAGTGGCGCGGCGACACAAAATGGCAAAGAAGTTGTACTCGGCACGGTGTTCATGTTGATTGGCGAGAACAGCCGACAGGTCGCACAAGCGGCTGCAAAACGTCTAGAAACAATTAAAGCCTCATTACCGGAGGGAGTGGAACTGAATCCACTTTACGATCGCACCTCGCTGGTTGACAAAACCATCGCGACCGTTCAAAAGAATCTTACAGAAGGTGCATTACTGGTCATTGTTGTGCTGTTCCTGTTGCTCGGTAACTGGCGTGCCGCCCTGTTAACAGCCGCTGTTATTCCAATAGCCATGTTAATGACCATCACGGGTATGGTTGCCTCCCGGGTATCCGGTAACCTGATGAGTCTGGGTGCGCTGGATTTCGGTCTGATCGTTGATGGGGCTGTGATCATCGTAGAAAACTGTTTACGGCACCTGGCTAATTATCAACGAACGCATAGCGGATTACCTGATTTAAAGGAACGACTGCGAGTGGTGCATGTTGCCACGCTGGAAGTGATAAAACCCAGCGTGTTCGGCGTCATGATCATCCTGATTGTCTATGTACCGATCTTCGCCCTGAGCGGCGTGGAAGGAAAACTTTTTCACCCGATGGCCTTTACGGTCATTATCGCATTAATGTCCGCCTTGATACTGTCATTAACACTGGTGCCAGCCAGTGTCGCTTTGTTTGTCCGTGGGCGCGTAGCTGAAAAAGAAAACTTTGTCATGCAATGGGCACGACAGGTTTACACACCGGCACTAAAATTTGTGATGCATTATCGCTGGCCAGTAGTCGCTGTAGCCATTGCGCTGGTCATGCTGGCGAGTGTACAGGCTAGTCGCCTGGGTACAGAGTTCCTCCCTACCCTCGATGAGGGTGACATTGCACTGCACGCGTTACGTATCCCAGGAACCAGTTTGACCCAGGCGGTTGAAATGCAAACCGTACTGGAAGCACGTCTGCGTGAGTTTCCGGAGGTATCACATGTGTTCACCAAAATCGGTACAGCGGAAGTTGCTACAGACCCAATGCCACCAAATGTTGCTGATACCTTTATCATTATGAAACCCAGAGAAGCCTGGCCTGATCCGCGCAAACCAAAATCCACACTGGTTTCTGAAATAGAAGTGGCGGCGAAGAGTATCCCTGGTAATAATTATGAATTCACACAACCTATTCAGATGCGCTTCAATGAACTCATTGCTGGCGTGCGCTCTGATCTTGCCGTAAAAATCTACGGTGATGATTTTGAAACACTGACAGAACTCGCCGAACAAATTGAACGTGTTGTCGCGACCATACCGGGTGCCGCCGACGTACGCACTGAACAGGCCACCGGTTTACCCATGTTAACTGTGACACCTGACCGGGAGAAACTTGCCTTTTACGGACTGGATGTGGCTAGTATTCAGGAAACTTTACGCATGGCTGTGGAGGGTGAAATCGTTGGTCAAATATTCGAAGGCGACCGGCGCTTTGATCTGGTGATACGCTTACCTGAAGATATCCGCGAAGATCTCACAGCACTAAAACAGTTGCCCATCCGTTTACCGAGTGTCAATGAACGCGAAATAGCCGGAGACGCTGATACACTTGGCGTTGCACAAAACCCGGCTGAAACAATCCCGCTGGTTGAAGTGGCTAACGTTGAATTCACTATCGGGCCTAATCAAATCAGTCGTGAAAACGGTAAACGCCGCGTATTTGTTACCGCCAATGTACGCGGACGCGACCTCGGTAGCTTTGTTACGGACGTACAAACTGCTGTGCAAAATCGTGTCAGCTTACCTTCCGGTTACTGGCTGGATTATGGCGGCACCTTTGAACAGTTAATATCAGCGTCAAAACGCCTGTCGCTCGTAGTACCGCTCACCCTGCTGATAATTTTTGGCCTGTTGTTTATGGCCTTCAACTCTGTGAAAGATGCTGCATTGGTATTTACAGGCATCCCATTAGCATTAACCGGTGGCGTAGCGGCATTGGCTATACGTGATATGCCCTTGTCTATTTCAGCTGCGGTAGGCTTTATCGCATTATCCGGTGTGGCCGTATTAAACGGTATTGTCATGCTCTCGTTTATTCGCGACCTACGTAAACAAGGCATCGGTCTGGAACGCGCAATAACCGATGGCGCGCTTACCCGCTTGAGACCCGTGTTAATGACAGCACTGGTTGCCAGCCTTGGTTTTGTGCCGATGGCATTCAATGTCGGTACAGGTGCAGAGGTTCAAAGACCATTGGCAACCGTTGTGATCGGGGGAATTATTTCCTCAACGCTACTGACACTGCTGGTATTGCCGGTGTTGTATCGTTTGACTTATCGAAAATCAGAGTAAATAAATATTTGGAGAAGATGCCATCTTAAGCATCAAGCTAATTTACGTCTGTGCGTGTCTACTTTTTCGAGGGATGTACGCAGTATAGTGGATACGATTGTTATGCTTTACCATTTCATCATTGGAGCTGGATTTAAAGGATGCTTTGCAAACCATTTCACCGCTCTCTTACCTAGATTCTTATGGAAATCTGCATTTGGAAATTTGACTTTAACTTGATTTATATAAGCTTTAGGTATGCCAAATTTAAATAAACCACAGGAAAAATCAACCAAATCTCCTTTACGAAAAAGTTCGACAAGTGGATAAGTTATATTTTCGTACTCCCTAATCTTGTGATGCTCGGTGATCATTAGTTCTATTTCAGTAGACCATGCTTCCAGGTTTCTGCTTTTTAGATATTCCATTGCTGGCGGTAATGAGGGGGGAATGTAATCAATTGTGTTATTAATCCATATCCCGATGTCGTGGAAAGCACCTGCAATAATGATTTTTTCCTTTTCTTCCTCACTGCAATCTTTAAGAGCAAGACAAAAATGGATCATGCGGTACACATGATTTTTATATCCTTCATACTCATTTCCGATAGTCTCCTTCCATTCCGTCAATATATTTTCCAGTAAAGGGATCTGGCCTTCAACAATCACTGTAACCTCTATTGTTTTTCAAAACGTTTGAATTAACTGGCTGCATAGCGGACTGGAAGAAAAAACGGCGTAGTTTGACAGTCCATGTTAAATGATTTGTTATATTTATTTACTACCGTATACGTCTGATATAGGCCAAACCTGCGCAGCTTCGGTATGAAATTTAAATTGAGTAGCTATCCAGATGCCACCTTTTGTTTTATATGCTTGAAAGATTACATATGCAACACCTTTGTCAAAGTTCATGACAAACTGTAGTGATGTTGATCTTTTAGATATTTTATGGGTTTTTACTATTTCATAACTTTCATATGTACCATAGAAATCTTCAACCTGCCGAAGAGTGTTTGCTTGGCTTAATGCTTCTTTACTACCCTCAATCCCGCTGTCTTTTATCCACGCTTCAATAGCGGCACGTGCCCCACCAGTTTTATATGCATGCAATCCATTTCTCACTAAATCCTCTGCTGTTTTGTTTGCTGCAAACGCTGAATTTGTGAATAAAATTACAACCAATATAAGAATTATTTTCATTATTGATTTCCTTTTTTAAAAATATAACAGTATGTTAGACAGTGATGTATAAAGGTGACTGTATAAAGGTATAAAGGCGACGGAGAGATTATAATTTAATCCCTCCGTCACCTTTATAATTCTTCATAGCTTAGTTTTATATTGCCCGGGTACGAAATCACTAACGCATTTATATCTTTTGGTAGAATCTCAATAAATGGCCTGAATAATTCACCCGTTCCGTCAAGTCCAGGAAGCAATACTAAATTCATAAATGCTCTCTGTGTAGCTTTATAACAGTTCGTAAAAAAGTGTCGGAGGGATATATTTTATACCCCTCCGGCACATTATTTGCGTTGATTTACCTGGTTATGCGACAGCTTTTTGGTATAAGAACTCTGGAGCAAGATCGGCTCCGGTAGGCCAAACAATTGTCTTTAATTCGAGGTCTAGCTTAAATGCGCGGAAATTTTCAAGCTTTTTGAGCGGTTCAAATACCTCTCCCCATAACTCACTTTCAAGATCAATTACACCGGTAACACCATCGGTGAACGATACCTCAATCTTGTAGCCTTCTACGTATATTGCATTTTTCAGTCTTGGTGTCATCACTCTACTCCAATGGCTCAATCTTCTGGAGAGGTTTCCTCTCTTCAGCTAATGCCCAATTTGTGGTTAGTTCGTCCTTGTGAAGCTCATATCATTCTAGTACAAGTCTCTCGGCGCGACGAGGAAAATCCACCGACATTACCTCGCCAGTAAGAATATTCACTCTCATTTCCATTTCTCCATATTGAGCATGGAAGTGAGGTGGCGCATGATCGTTGTAATACATGGCGATAATGATTTCTAAGAATCTACTAATTTCTGGCATTCCCTTCACCTCTTTTCTGACGTATAACATACCGCTCAAACGCGGTTTTTGCGTTGCTTGAAACTGCTGGTTAAGTTTAGTTTGAGCAATCACTTAGGTCGTCACGCCCAGGAACAAAAAGTGCAAACTTCCCTTTCAATTTTTCAGCTTTATACAATTTAACATTGATTTCCATTTCGCTGTTAATTTTGTGGATTGTCGACTTTAAACTAGTATAGTCTGTGTCTTTCATTTTTAATCCAGCTATAACAGATTTAAGTATTATTTTATGCTCATATGGGTGTATACCGCTACCACGCATATTATCTACAACACGCTCTTCTTGCTCATATTCCCAATCTTTGCTCTTAGTTAAATATTGTTTTTTTGTGTTGATGACATCGTTATCAGACGGGTCGATTACTGGTTTGTCTTCAGAATATACAACTTCAAGCGGATATAAATATTTCAATAAATATTCATATGCTTCGCCCTTCGTGCACTTCACATTTTGTGGAATACGAAACTCCACGACAAAACCTGTATGGTCTTTTGCGTAATGTGCCCACATCAATAAATTTAAAGGGGCCTTTGAAAGACAGCAAATACCTGATTGTTTGGAAATATTCGCGCCATAATTATCCTCAGATGTTGCTCGCTCAATGTTTCTTAGCATAACTTTTTTATGTTGTAAGCGCTTGGCAGGTGATAAGCCTAATTTTTTTCCTGCGGTTTTTAATAAATCAGGACGCCTTGAAATGTATTCAATATTCTTTTTTACATCATAGTCTGGAGCGCAATCAAACGGATCATTAAATTCATCAGGCGAAGAAAATTTAATTGTTCCTTCACTAATTACTTTTAACGAGCCTTTACACATTGGCAAATATTTGTATCTAAATATTGCATCAGATTTTGGTTGCGACATTTTGTTTTATAAAAACTAGCGCAGAAAGGAATTATTGTTAATATTGGAATCATTTGTTCTCTGACACCTAATTATTCTGTAACAACTGCGCGGGCGTAATACTCAGAGTCTCGAGCAATATATTTTGCGATTGAATCGAGGTCTTCCGCTGCCTCAGGAGACCATTCTACTTCACAGTCCATTTACTAAACTTCCTTTCTACTTCATCCTGACTCAACGTGCCCTCCTTCTCAGATCGACCAATTCCTCTGTTGATCTTTCCCACAACGTAAAGATGGTACTGAACATCCTCAAGTGAACAATCATCTGGAAGTTTATCTAGAAGTGTTTTTACTTCGTCTTTAGCTGTACTCATAATTTATACCTCTCTGCTATTTAAGCATCTAACAGTTAGATAAATGAGACCTCATGTCTCGTTATCAGATTTTATATGACTGCATCAGCAGTGAATCCACAAATTGGGCAAGTGGTTTGACTAGATATATTTTTAAGTTCTCCACTTCCTATAGGTGACTTAATAGCATTCCACCACCAACTCTTTTTGCAACTAGGACATTTAATACTATATGCAATATAAAAATATAGCCCTGCTATGGCTAATAAACTGATTGCTATACTCGAATTCAGATAAGGCCAAGTCGAATAGTTGTAGAAAAAGTGTAGCCCAACCAAAACTAGTCCTAGGAAACCGCACCAGGTCATTAGGCGTACTTTCCAAGCTTGATTTGTTCTATAAAGAAGCGAGTCTTTTATGGTATTCACCTGTCACAAAACGTACTACTCAAGCGCGCAGTTTTTGCGTCGCTTGGAGTTGCTGGTATGCGCTTTTAGCTTG
The DNA here is from genome assembly GCA_036480195.1 of Methylococcales bacterium. Taxonomy (GTDB): domain Bacteria; phylum Pseudomonadota; class Gammaproteobacteria; order Methylococcales; family JAZGGE01; genus JAZGGE01. The sequence continues at coordinate 626 of JAZGGE010000185.1, read as the reverse complement.
GCTATTAGTATCACAATGCCGCACCCTCTTCATCCAGGAAATGAAACTTTCCTTTCTTTGTTTTTTCCCAATACTCGATTTCGACTGAAATCGTTTTCATCGTAAGTTCGAGGGCTTGTATTGAATCGATCCCTACCATGCCAAATAACTTTTTATGGCTTTCAGTACTCAGCTCGTACGGACAGCACCAGTCTAGTTCTTTACTGTGTTCATACGGCTTGCCTATTTTAATAAATGCTTTTTCTTTCTTTCCATCATTGGTAATAAATTCCATTTCTCTAATGGCGATAATTTCGCCAAGCGATTTTATTTCAAGCATTGCATATTCCTATTACGTAAAAACCGGATCAGAGAGCAATTATTGTTAATATTAGAATTATTTGCTCTCTGACACCAAATATTTAGGCAAATTTCTTAGCATTCCCAACTGGCTTGATCGCTTTGATTTCTTTGGCCTCTATTTTTTTTGCCTTATATAAGTCCCAACGCAACTGTAAACTTAACCAGAAATCCTCAGATACCCCAAAGAACTTTGCTAGACGCAAAGCCGTACTCGGGGTAATTCCTCTTTTTTTATTTACAATCTCATTCACTCTTTGGTAGGGAACATGAATTGACTCAGCTAA
>JAZGGE010000184.1:0-4153 GCA_036480195.1 Methylococcales bacterium | reverse complement strand
TCAAATTCCTGTGCAGACGGTAGCATGTGAGGTAATGGGTTTGTTCTGTCTGCGACCCGATCAATATCAAAAAATTGAGCGCCCGGAATATGCGCGTTACAAAATTCATCGTAAGCATTGCGGTCTTGGTTCGGCAGGATAAATGATCCATCCAAGATCACTAATGCCCCCGATCCTTGATTGCTTGCTAACCATTCACAGGTCACTAACGGAAAATTGGGATTGAGGTTTTTCTTTATATACATAAACTGAAAATTACATCTGAGCAATCACTTGCTCTTCAAAGCCTGAGTAAGAAATTTCTGCTGAGTCTGCCATCGAACGGGCAATGTCATTCGTTTATAGGCAATCACACTTAACAAGCCTTTAACGGCCAAATCAGCTGCTTCCGTCCAGCCCAGGTGACGAAACATCATTTTGGCAGATGGGATTAGTGAACCTGTATTGACTTTATCCTGACCGGCATATAGTACTTCGTCAAGCTCAAATTGTCGGCATCGGCGCTAATCTGCGCGGCCAGAGCCTTCGATATATAATCACGATTCAAATTCAAGGTTGCAATCAGATCATATTCCTCAGCCCAGAGTAAAGGGAAGGGAAGTACAGATTCTGGCTTCTTCGATTCTTAGAAATGTTTTACAGGATTCGGAATGCTTATACTCATCAATTGGACTTGATGAAAATCGGTGATAGTATGTGAAAACTGTTGATCTATAAGCAGTGAGCACAAACTACCTCTTAGGTTTTAAAGATTTTTATTCATGACAGCCCCAAATCAAATCCTACGTCGATACGAACTGATTCTGACTTCTGCCGGTGAGGGTATTTATGGTCTGGATCAAGAGGGCAAAGGAACTTTTGTTAATCCAGCAGCAATTGCTATGACCGGATGGACGGAAGCTGATGTCATTGGCCAACCGGTACATGAGAAACATCACCACAGTAAAGCTGACGGCGAGCATTACCCAAAAGAGGAATGCCCAATTTACGCAGCATTGAAAGATGGTGATGTGCATCATATTACCGATGAAGTATTCTGGCGCAAGGACGGGAGTAATTTCCCCGTACATTACACCAGCACCCCCATTTGGGAAAACGGTATTATCGTTGGCGCGGTGGTTGTATTTCAGGATGTCAGTGAAATCAAGCGAGCAGAAACAGCTTTGGCCTTATTGCAGCGGCGTAATGAACTGCTGTTATCAGCTGTCGGAGAAGGTATCTGTGGCTTTGACTGTGAAGGACGAGTGACTTTTATCAACCCAGCGGCTACTGCTTTACTGGCTTGGCCAAATCATAATCTTAGTGGCCAAAGTATTCACGATATCTTTGGGCTTAATGAGCCGAATGCCGATGAATATTGCCCTGTCCAAAATATTGTACAGGGAAAAAAACGTTATCAGGCCAGCGATAAAGTGTTTTGGCGTCATGACAGCACCAGTTTTCCTGCGGATTTTGTTAGTACGCCCATTATGGAAGATAACCGGCTACAAGGGGTGGTTGTGGTCTTTAGGGATATTACTGAACATAAACTGGCGGAAAAAAAACTTAATACTGCGCTGTCTGAAATAGAACAGTTAAAAAACCGTTTACAGGCGGAAAATATTTATCTGCAGGAGCAAATTAATCTTGATCACAAGTTTGAAGATATTTTAGGGCAAAGTCAGTCATTGAAAACGGTATTGCATCAGGTTGAACAAGTTGCGCCTACCGATACTACTGTTTTGATTCTCGGCGAAACCGGCACCGGCAAAGAGCTGTTTGCCCGTGCCTTGCATAATCTTAGTCAGCGTAATAATCGACCGTTGGTGAAAGTCAACTGTGCCGCCTTACCGGTGAATTTGATCGAAAGTGAGCTGTTCGGTCATGAAAAAGGCAGTTTTACCGGCGCAACAGCACGCCGGATCGGTCGTTTTGAATTAGCCCATGAAGGTACAATTTTTCTGGATGAAATTGCCGAATTACCGTTGGAATTGCAAGCCAAGTTACTGCGAGTGTTGCAGGAGAGTGAAATCGAACGGCTTGGCAATTCCAAGACCATCAATATCAACGTCAGGGTGATTGCCGCCACCCACCGAGACTTAAAAAAAATGGTAGCCGATGGCAGTTTCCGTGAAGATCTCTACTATCGCTTCAGTGTTTTTCCGCTGACTTTACCGCCCTTACGCGAACGCCAACGCGATATTTCATTGCTGGTGCAGTGGTTTATCAATAAATACACGCAGAAGATGGGCAAGGAGATCAATCATATCCCACAGACGGTTATGGATAACCTGTTGAACTACAACTGGCCTGGTAATGTGCGGGAACTGGAGAATGTTATTGAGCGCGCCGTTATCCTGTCACCGGAGAAAACCCTACAGATTCCTATTTTGCAAAATTCTGAAGATAGGCCCAAAGTTAACGATACCGCCTTGTTACCACTTGCGGACATGGAAAAGATCCATATTATCAAAGTGCTTGAGAATACGGGCTGGCTGATCTCCGGAGAACTGGGTGCTGCGACGATACTGCAAATGCATCCTAATACGTTGCGTTCGCGGATGAGTAAATTGGGTATCCGTCGTGCTAATACAGCAGAATAGTTAGAGTCTTCTCAGAAAGTCAGGACTCTATTTAGTAGGAGACGTAGGCACCTGATCCGACTCCTCATCAGGAAACCAATGTCGGGTTCGGTTGCAAATAGAGCATACTGATAGCATAACCGGTACTTCAACCAACACACCGACGACTGTTACCAGAGCAGCACCTGAGTCGGGCCCATACAGGGCTATAGCCGTTGCTACAGCGAGTTCGAAAAAGTTGCTGGCGCCAATGAGCGCACCAGGGGCGGCGACGTTAAAAGGGACTTTAAAAAACTTCATCAATCCATAGGCAAGTGATGAATTGAAATAAACTTGAATCAGTATCGGTATGGCGATGAGTATGACATGCAAAAAATTACCGGTGATATTGTCGGCCTGAAACGCAAAGATAAAGATCAGCGTCATCAGTAATGCAAGCACGGTTATGGGGTGAAAAAAAGCAATAAAGCGGTTCTCGAACCAGTCCAGTCCTTTCAGCTTAATCAGAACGACTCGACTTAGAGCCCCCAGAACCAAGGGTATAAAAATAAACGCAATTACGCTGTAGAACAGCACATCATAAGGTACGGTCAGATTACTGGTGCCATTGATCAGAAACGCGACAATCGGTGCGAATAGAACCAGCATTAAAAGATCATTGACCGAAACCTGCACCAGGGTATATGCGGGATCGCCGTCGGTTAAGTATGACCAGACAAACACCATGGCGGTACAGGGCGCTGCCGCAAGAATGATACAGCCGGCGATATATTGGTCAGCCAGTTCCACGCCGATGAACGGTAGCCATAGATGTTTAAAAAACAGCCAGGCAATCAGTGCCATGGAAAAGGGTTTGACCAGCCAGTTGACAAATAGGGTGATCAGAATGCCACGGGGTTTTTTACGTACATCGAGAATACTGCTGAAATCAATTTTTAGCATCATCGGATAAATCATCAGCCAGATCAGTATGGTAATAGGCAGATTGATATGGCTATCCTGGCCAAATTCCAGTTTGCGAACGCTGTCGGTCAACTCCGGTAATTGTTTGCCCAAAGCAATGCCAATTCCCATGCATACGGCTACCCAGATGGATAGATAACGCTCGAAGAAACCAATTTGTTTAGGCTCGTCAGATGTTTGCAGTTTTTTTTCGACGATCGGGTTACCAGGGTTCGTTGACATAACTATTCATTTCTTGGGCTAGGAGGTTGTCCGAGAATAGAAACCGTAGCGAGGGAAACCCATTTTGAGTCAGATTTTTCGATCATTTGAGGCGAATAGTGGGTTATTTAACGAAAATGATCGGGAAATCTGACCAAAATGGGCTTTTCTGCAGTAGGTTCTCTATTCTCGGGCAATCTCCTAGGAAGCTGTCCGAGAATAGAGAACCTCATAAATTCTGCAATTAACCAACTGGGTCACGCATGGTGACAAACTCCTCAGCAGCAGTTGGATGAATGCCGATTGTTGAATCAAAGATCGCTTTTGTTGCCCCTGCCCGTATCGCTACAGCCATACCCTGAATTATTTCTCCAGCATCAGAGCCAACCATATGAATACCAATGACCTTATCAGTACTACGACGGACA
>JAZGGE010000183.1:0-3563 GCA_036480195.1 Methylococcales bacterium | reverse complement strand
AATAAATCAACTGGTGAAACAGATGTTCCAGGCGCAGAAAAATGCGAATGCGTTCGTTTAAGGGGAATTCGTAGATAACGGGTTGAGTCAATGTAAATAACCGAGAAAATGGATCAATTAATTGGGTAACTCGTAAATATTAAACCTGGATCCGTGGGCCCAGGTTAATGTAACTGCCTCGGCAATCGTTGAATTCCTCGGCGGTTATTTCGAACGTTTTAAGATGGTCATTGTGAACGATCACCCTAAATAGTCAATACCCAGAACTTCTTCCTCCCTAAATTGTAGATCGAAAGGTTCAGAATCAGGCATCGTTCACAGCACGTAGACATTCTCTGCCTAGAAACGATAAAACAGTGCTGAACGTGTAGATTAGCGGCCTTCGGTTGAGAATTCAAGCGGTCAATTGCCGTGTGAAGTTGAAAAAAAGTTCCATCAAATCTCGTTGTTTGCGGACAGCATCACATTACTGGCCGGCGGCATGGGCTAGGCTTAGAAATTCAAACCACCACTATCGAAGGTAATTATTTTTATGAGTCAAATTAGAAAACTGTTATTCGGATTGGCGTTATCACTACTAACGGTTTCGGCCTTTGCCAAAGGGATAAACATCAATTCAGCTTCCGCCACAGAAATTGCCAAGGCAATGAAAGGTGTCGGAAAAGCGAAGGCCAAAGCAATTCTGGCATATCGTAAAACCAATGGCGATTTTAAAAGTATTGATGATCTAACCAAAGTGAAAGGTATTGGAAAGGCGACTGTTCGAAAGAACAAAGATCGGCTCGCGATTAAATAGATTTGATCTGGAAGTAGTGAAACTTAGCCTGGCACAAGGACGTGCTGGTATTTATCAATGTTTCAATACCTTGAAAACCCCTAGGGTTGGAGGTCGCAAACGCCGGGTTCGGCTATAATTAAGAAAGGATGTGACGGCTCAGTAATTTCTGCAACTTATTATTTTATCGTAGGTTAATTTTATACTTTCAGAACTAGATCGGGTGAGTTTTTCCCGGAATGCTAGCTATATTTCAATTTTAGTTGGATTTAAAACGACAATTCATTTAGAGATAATTGTACGCATTACCACGGAATAGCTGCTTGTTTTCACGATTTCCAGCATCTTCGGTTTTAGTGTTTTTTAGAGAACGAAAACGAAGGAAAGGAATTGCAAAATAATCGACTCCTTGTTATCGGCGTGCGCTTTGCGGGAGCAGTGATTGCCCCACAGTTTGCGACCAGAGGCTGTTACAATGTCACCGTGATTGACCGCCGCGATCATATTTCGGGAAATGCTTTCGATCCGGTCTGCAGCGAAGCGGGAAATCGATTCCACCAATATGGGCTCTATATTTTTCATGCCGATAGCCAGGATAATGTTGGCTACTTATCCCAATTTACCCAATGGATGGACTTTCGCCATAGGGTAATGGCCTATGTTGAGGGAGTTGGACAAGTATCTCGGTGAAGAACTCACAGAGCCGATTTTCGCTCGGTATACAGGAAAAATGTGGGCCTTGAGCCTGGATGAAATGCCGGTATCTGTAGTCTTACGTTTGCCTGTGAGATACGAGGACACCCCGTATTACTTCGATGTTAAATTTCAAATGATGCCGTTGAACGGTTACAGTAAGTTGTTCGAAGAAATGCTCGGCCATCCCAATATTGAGATTAAGCTATTGACAAGCTTTCATAAGGGTATGGAAGAACGCCACGTTTATGCATGATCAAAATTTTAAAAACCTAATCCTCGACTATCCGCGTCAAGCATTGGCGTTTTTCGCTAGCGAGGAAATAAGCGACGACTTGGGTCAGGCACGGATTGTCCCCATTCGCCAGGAACAGCTTAAGGAACGCCTGGGTGACAGTTTTCGTGAACTCGATGTGCCGTTGTTGGTCGAATGGCCTAATGGTGGAAGGGAGGCAATATTGTTCGTAATGGAAGAAGAAAGCATTAATCGCCGTTTTTCGATCCATCGCCTCGCCCATTATTGTCTGGATCTATCCGAATTAATGAAAACCGAACGGGTGGTTCCCGTCGTGATATTTTTAAGATGTGGGAATCAAAAAGAACAATTGAGTTTAGGTGGCGACCGGCATAGCTATCTGGAGTTCCGCTATTTAACATGTGAACTCAAACGGCTTTCGGCAGATGCCTATCAGACTAGTGATAATATCATTGCGCGGCTCAATTTGCTGAATATGGATTATTCGGCAAACGAGCGTTTAGCTGTTTACGCAGCGGCTCAAAAAGGACTGGTGCAACTTGAGCCCGACTCGGAGAAACAGTTAAAATATGTTGATTATATTGATTATTATGCAGATTTGAGCGATCAGGAAGTGGCTCGTTACAGAGAGCAATACTTGACAGAAGGAGACGAAATTATGAGACTCGCAGAAAGCTTAAGACAGGAAGGACGACAGAAAGGACGACAGGAAGGACGACAGGAAGGACGACAGGAAGGCGAGGCAGCCATGTTATTACGAATGTTGGAAAAACGTTATGGAACGGTTTCAGACTCAATTCGTATGCGCATACAGTCCGCTGACAATGAAACCCTGCTGATATGGTCTGAGCGACTTTTTTCAGCAAAAAGCATAGAGACTATTTTTCAATAAGATAAGGACTTGAGAGCAGATTCGTAGTCTTTGCATTGAAGGATTTCGGATGGGCGACTACACAATTTCTTCGAGTTCTATGTGGCTTTACACCGTTAGGAGCGAACGCGCACTAAACAATTCCGGCATATGTTGTGGGAAGAGCTTTAGCCATGCTTGCGGCTAAAGCTCTTCCTGGTTATATTAAATCTGAAACCGTGAGTTCATGATGGCGCTGAGCTCAAGCACCTGTTCCCACAGCGGTTCAAAGTACTTGCATCACCCATCGGTTAAGCGGGCATTTTTTGAACCGCGATGAAAACAGGAGCTTGTGCTCCTGCCGTCATGGACTCACGGGTCTAGGTTATTGATAAATACCCCAATTGTTGAAGAGATACGTACTTTTAGAGCCGCACATGCAGTCAAATATGGTAATGATTTAGGCCGTATTTTCCTTGCATTAAAAGAAAATGAAAAACAACATACCTATAAATTGGTACCTTGTGAAGACCAGCGGGCGCTACAAAAATAAAAGACTAATGGATAAGGAAAGATTGTAAGGGTGCGATAACCCATTATAACAATTCGTGAATCTGAATGTGTAGCGTCGAAACACCGTAGAGCAGGGTATGCAGCTCAATTGCTATCAGGAAAAACACAGCAAGAACAATTAGAGTTTTGGCGCGAGCGTACGGAACGTTTAGTGTCCGAATATTCCTCGGCGGTGATTTCAAACCTGAACCTCCCAGGAAGTGATGTCGATATCAGGTCAAACGAAGTTCTTTGCTCTCGTGACGAACGGGTGACACCAAGGTACTTGCCGGAAGTAGTCTTGAAAAATCATCAAATGTAGTGTTATGACTACAACATTAATACGATTAGCCGTACTTGTATTCTGTCTCTTTAATGCTATTCTTAGCTTATTGACGTATTTGTTGGGAATACTACAAACACGGGGGACTGTCTTT
>JAZGGE010000182.1:0-6729 GCA_036480195.1 Methylococcales bacterium | reverse complement strand
ATTTTTTGATTCCACTGTGAAACCAATATCTTGCACTCTACATCCGCCCTGAACTCACGGATCCAGGTAAAAAGCACAAATGAAATTATACTTCTTTATATCTTTGGTTTAAATCCTTCTATAAAGTCAACTTGTAATCCAGATTTAACAGCAGCAGTTACTTGCCTTTCATCCGATGATACAAACAACTCTGATTCCCACTCTAAGGCACAGGCTATATGGATAGCATCTAATGACCGCAAGATATTTCCTTCGAGTAGTTCTGTTGTTTTTTTCAATACACTTGGAGTTAAGTTAATTATATCGGCATCTTCTATATCCTCTAAAATATCGCTTTTTAGATCCAAGTATGTTTCTTCAGTTATAAATTCTGACCTTAGTTTCCTGTTTAGTGCTGAGATTATCTCAGGAAAGCAAATAATACTTAAACCTATTGCTGATGATTTTTGTGTAATATCATCAGCTTGTTTGCTACCAACTTCTTCTACAAATCTTTTTACAAATGAAGATGTGTCAAAAAACACCCTCATTGTGCAGATTCCCTTTCACTTAATATCATTGAAGATAATTCTTCTCCCTTGATAGTTTTCTTTATTCTTTTTTTCTTCCAAGATGGAAGTTTATTTGTAGTGTCTTTGAAAGGCACTATTTCTACTATAGGTTTACCATGCCTGATAACTTGGATTATTTCACCATCTTCTACGGCAGATAATAATGCTGACGCATCTTTTCTGAACTCTGTGAACGTCACACTTCTCATAAATTTCACCATTAATGTACATTGTGTACACTATCGTACATTAATGAGCAGGAGCTATGCTAGTTTTTTGTGGCTCCTATATCGAGCTATCTGTTGTCAATGAAGGCATCAATTTTCCTGAAGATAAGGATCGAATATTTGACCTGCTTGTTTCGCTAAGAGACGATGACCACCGAAACAGTGACAGCCTTGGGCCTCAGTCTTTATTTGGTGAAATTGATCGCTGAATCCCATGGTGGCTGGGTTAAGGCGGAGGATCTTAAGGACCAAGATGGGACTGTTTTTACTGTGTCGCTGCCACTACTTCGATCCTTAGATGCTACTGATGATTTTGAGAGATGAATCGCTAATTCTTCTAAACGGTTTACCGGTAACTCTGTCACTCGCAAATACCACCTTGGAATAAAAAAATCCTACCCAATAATTCGGTAGATTCTTTTCGACAATTACCTTAACTCAGGAATTTATATTGCAAATACGGAATAAGAGTCCATAATAACAATCATGATCCCGCGCCGACTCGAACTCTCCCTCAAAAGCACACTACGCCAATTTCCCGCAGTGGCTTTGCTAGGTCCGCGTCAGGTTGGTAAAACAACCCTCGCCCGCCAGCTTCAAACAGAATATAAAGACACACCCGTTTATCTTGATCTTGAAAATCCAGCAGATCTTGAAAAATTAGAAGATGCCCGTGGTTATTTGGAGCCCAAAAAATCCAGACTGGTTATCATAGATGAAGTACAACGAGCCCCAGAAATTTTCCAAGTGTTACGCGGTTTGATTGATGAACGTGTTTTCGCAGGTGAAGCAGCCGGACATTTTCTACTTCTCGGTTCAGCCTCAATAGAGCTCATGCGTCAATCTAGCGAAACATTAGCAGGTCGAATCGCTTATTTAGAGCTCTGTCCTCTGGATCTAATGGAAGTCGAACCATATCAAGAACAAGACCTGTGGGTACGGGGCGGTTTCCCACGAAGTTTTCTGGCAGACAGCTACGAAGCTAGCGTAACCTGGCGAGAGAACTTTATCACGACTTATCTTGAACGGGACATTCCGCTACTCGGTCCACGCATACCAGCAACCACATTGCGTCGATTCTGGACTATGCTGGCACACAGCCAGGGAAGTCCTCTCAATGCTGCCCAACTGGCTCGAAGTCTCTCTGTAGACGGTAAAACTGTGGCAAACTATCTTGATTTGATGGTCGATTTATTACTGATTCGTCGTCTGCCACCTTTTCATGCGAACATCAAAAAAAGGTTGGTTAAATCCCCAAAGACCTATGTCAGGGATAGCGGTTTAGCACATACGTTACTCCGCATTGACACTCATGAACAATTGCTCGGCCATCCCATCGCAGGAATGAGCTGGGAAGGGTATGTGATCGAAACCCTTTTGCGAAATGCACCGGCACGATGCCAGGCTAGTTACTATCGGACCGCGACAGGAACAGAAATAGATCTTATATTAGAATTACCCGGCGACACACTTTGGGCTATCGAAATCAAGCGTGGTTTGACTCCCAAGTTGGAGAAGGGATTTCATATTGCCCTGGACGATCTGAAACCAGATCGAGCCTTGGTTGTTTATTCGGGTCGAGAGCAATACTCGAAGGAAAGCGGTATCGAGGTTATACCTTTGCCCGGTCTGGCACAGGCCGTGGGTGAAATAGGCTGAACACTACGCTCGATATACAGTTCTCTGTCCTGCCCAAATTGTCGGTATCAGTGCTAAGAGCCTGTTCAAGATCTCGCTGAAGGGCGCATCACGGCGTTAAAAGTGGTCTCAAAATGCTCACATACAACCAGTATACTGCGCCTTCTCGACCACTTTTGCCTTGCGCTGCATCCCTTGATCGAAATCTTGAACAGGTTCTAAGGAATGGAAAATAAATAACTTGATTGCCTTTTTGCTCGCCTTCGTCGTTGTGGCAACAGTTACATAGCCTGCTATGCGCCTGTTGCCACGCCTTGATGGCAAACGAAAATTCTGCGCCATAATGCCCAAGTTATTTGTTTCCCATTCCTAACCTACGCGTTCAGAACAAGGTATACTTGAAACCACTCGTTCTCTGGAGGTCGCATCAATGCTTGAACTTTATCAATTCCCACCCCATTACGGCATTCCAAATTTAAGCCCCTTCTGCATGAAACTGGAATGCTATTTACGAATGGCCGGTATTGAATACACAGTTGTAAATGTAATGGATACCCGTAAGACGCCAAAAGGTAAATGCCCCTATATTAAAGACGGCGACCTGATCATGGGTGACTCTGAACTCATCATCGACCATCTTGAAAAACAGCACAACGTCAATGTTGATGAGAATCTTACCAAGCAGCAACACGCTCTTTCCCGTGCGCTTCAAGGGATGCTCGATGAACGGCTTTATTGGTGTGTGGTATACAGCCGTTGGCGGGATCCAACAAACTGGCGAAAACTAAAAGAACTGTTTTTCGGGAAATTGCCATGGCCAATGCGAATAATCATCCCTAAAGTGGCGGGAAAACAGGTCAAGAACCAACTCCACGGTCATGGCATGGGGCGACATAGTGCCGAGGAAATCTACGCTATAGGTCAGGCGGACATTATCGCTGTTGCAAATTACCTGGGCGAAAAGCCTTTTTTTCATGGCGACACGCCAACACGGATAGATGCCTGTATACTCTCTTATATCGCCAATATATTAACGCCGGAATTAGGAAGCCCTCTCAAAGATGAAGCGGAGAATCATACCAACCTGATTGCTTACCGTGACAGGATGATGAGCAAGTATTTTGCTGACTAAATGATTCTTTGAATAATCGTAAGGAGTCAACTCACGATTACTTTTGCTTTCGTTGAGCCTTGCGAATAATTTCGCGATTTTTCTGTATCAAGGTTTTATTCGATCTTGCCAGTGAACTGGACTTCCTGGCCATATTCTCCGCCAACTCGTAACGCCCTTGTTGCAGACGCAAGGAAGCCAAACGGTACCAAAGCACAGGGTTTCTTGGTTGAATACGAATTGCCCGTTCAATAACAACGACCGCTTGACTCACATTACCTTCCCGCCATTCATAATCGGATTGTTCAATAAGTGCAATCACGGCAGGTGAAGACTGCAATGGTGGCGGCGTAGTCGATTCTGGTAGTTGAGACGGTTGTCCCGAAACTCCTTCTTCGGTTCCACTATCCGGTATGTCATAAATTCTGGGTTGACCCTCTCGAGGTGGGATGTGCTGCGTATTTCTAAATGTTCGCCTCGCACAACCATCAATCGTTAAAATCAAAAAAGCAATCAACAATAAAGTTTGTATTTTCATTCAAATAAATTCTCAAACCAAGATTCAATGGACTGTTTTTTCTGAACACATGATGAGTAGTCTACTGGGGCGGATGACGTAACAAAAGGAAAATTGCGGGCGCTTGGGCATTGTTGATCTGTCCGCAAACCATTTTGGGTATCGATCCAGACGTTCTCTACATCATCCGGCATCAGCAGGTCGACGGGCTGACTACTGATCTTCTGCATTATTCTACCCCAGATTTGTAGTGAGCCACTCGCACCTGTGAGATTGGCCGACTTGTTATCGTCTCGACCGATCCAGATAACACCTAGATAGTCTCCAGTGTATCCCGCAAACCAGCTATCACGCGAGTTATTTGTTGTTCCGGTTTTTCCAACCACATTCATGGATTGGGGTAGGTACTGATAAACACTTTTGCCCGTCCCCTCATGAACCGCCTCTTGCAAAACCCAATTGGTAAGAAAGGTGGCTTTTGAATCGACGACCTGGCGCACTCGTAATGGGTACCGTTGCAGTGGCTCACCATCCTGGGATACGACCGAACGTATGGCCCTTAGTGGCGTTGAAAAACCGTCGCCTGCCAGGGTCTGGTACATCTGGGTGACATCAAATGGAGACAGTGAAATAGCGCCTAATAAAAGTGACGGATATTTCTTTATCGGTTCCTTTAATCCAAGATTTTTCAGAGTTTTCACTGTCTGCCCAATACCGACATCTAATCCTAGTCTAACTGTAGCCAGGTTATAGGACTGTGACAATGCAGTATGGAGCGCAACTTTGCCATGTTCTCGCCGATCATAATTTCTAGGTCGCCATATTTCGCCCTGTGGCCCTTCCAACGTAATAGTCGTATCGTCCAGTGGAGTAACGAGCGTGTAGTTCTCAGGAGATTCCAAGGCTGTCAGATAGACTGCAGGTTTGACTAAAGAACCGATGGGGCGTAAAGCATCTAAAGCGCGGTTGAAACCTTTAATCCGGGTACGCCCACCAATCAGAGCGACAACTTCCCCTCCTTCTCGACGAGTTACAATCGCAGCAATCTCCAGTTTATCTACATTCTTTTTCTTCTCAAGTCTTTTTAATCCATTTTCTGATCTTTTCTCGACAGCCCGCTGAACTAAAGGATCGAGAGTCGTAAAGATTCTTAAACCTTCACTAGAAAGATCTTCATAGCGATATTGCTCTTGAAGTTGCCTCCGCACTAAACTAAGAAAAGCGAAATGCCGCTTCTGCTGTCGCTGAGCTTGCTCCGAGACACCAAGGCTTTTTTGCTTTACTTCATATGCCAATTCCGAACTCAAATAGCCCTGATTAACCATTCCATCAAGAATTCGATTGCGCCGTGCTCGCGTACGTTCGGGATGCCGCCTGGGGTTGTAGTAAGAAGCCCCTCGCACCAGCGTAACAAGCATCGCTAACTGCTCGGGATCGAGCTGTTTCAAAGACCGGTCGAAATAAAATTCACTCGCCAACCCGAAGCCATGAATGGCCCGAGAACGATCCTGCCCCAGATAGACCTCATTAAAATAGGCTTCAAGAATCTCATCCTTGCCATAGCGTATTTCCAAAATAAGCGCCATTGCCGCTTCGTTCAATTTGCGCCATAGACTCCGCTCAGGAGTCAGATAAAAGTTTTTAACGAGTTGTTGGGTAATTGTACTCCCGCCTTGTACGAATTTACCTGCCTTGATATTCGCCCACAGCGCGCGAAAAATGCCTCGAATCGATAAACCATGGTGAGTATAGAAGTCCCGGTCTTCAGCCGCCATCAAAGCATTAATTAGAAATCTCGGGACATCATCTAAACGGAGTAGAATCCTGTCCTCCTTACGGGTAGGATAAAAACTGCCTATCTTTACCGGGTCAAGCCTGATAATCGGTAAGTCTTCGGATGTTGTGGCATCACGCAGCGCCTGAACTGACGAGCCGGAAAACAGGATCTTGACATTCCTGGTCGGTTCTTGGCTATCCCAGAATCTAAAGCTCCTTGTTCTCAGATAGATGCCCCGATTTTTTCGATAGTAAGTGGCATCTGTCAGCAATTCAGAATCGTTTCTATAGCGCATTTGCCTGAGCAATACCTCAAAGTCATCAATATCCACCTTCAATCCTGAATAGACCTCCAATGGCGAAGCATAAACACGGGCGGGGACGGCCCATCGCCTCCCCTCAAACTGGCTGCGAACGGTATAATCCAGGTAGCCTATATAAGAAAAAAGACTGATAAAAAAAATGACTGCCAGCCCCACAAAATAGGGTTTTAACCGCTGAATTACAGAATTATTAGTTTTTTTTGTACGTTTCGAAGTCTTGTTGCGCTTCTTTTTTTTTGCCATAAATTATTCAAGTAGGGTATGAGGGACACTCTTCGTAGAAAGAACCCTAAATTCGGGATCTTCTTGTCCAATCCGAATACCTGATCCGCGAGTTCGAAAAATAGTTAAGCGGCGCTCAATAAGAACTCCATGTGATACTTCTCACATTAAAGTGTAAGTGTTATGCTTGTACTATACTGCTCGCGCCCAAGAATACCCGTTGTCAGCGCGCATCTATTCGCGAAGTACGTCGTTGTAGAACCTTGAAAGAGATGACTCTTCCTGCGGTTCTGCACCTAGCCCTTCACGAAAATATACCCACTCAAAACGGGCATTCTTGAACGCGAAAGGTATATAATATTAT
>JAZGGE010000181.1:0-21263 GCA_036480195.1 Methylococcales bacterium | reverse complement strand
TTTCACAGGTTTTCTCCAATTGTTCGATCTGCTTCTGCTGATTACAGACAACATCATTGAGGACTTCCATTGTATCTTCCTGATAGGCGATTTTAGTTTCAATATTAACTAAGCGCTCATCATTCATCACGTTATCAATATTTTAGCCGATAGTAAATAAACAGCCATCCCAGCCCATGTCAGCAACAGAAGAACCCATGGCAGCCAATGTTGCTTGTATTCTATTTCTGAATGTTTTTCCATTTGTTGCTCATCGGGGTTTTGCCTGGAAACCTGCTTAAGCTTTTTACTCAACTCCCTGGATCTGGATTTTTGTTGTTTTTTATAGAGCTGAATGCCTTTTTCAATGCCTTGAGCGATCAGTTTGGTTTGTTCTTTTGTTTGCCCTGGACGTTGCGTGCTTCGAGCAATTTTTAATGCCTGTTCCTGCGTTTCATCAGAAGGCAGGTTACGGGAACGTTTTGCCATGACGTACGCTATTCAATCCTCTCCAAGGTTATACCAATCGCTTATTTGCAGAGGCATTCGGCGTCCACTTTTTATTGGCGCATAGTTCTTTGCCAAGTAATCCAAGATCACATTTTCCTCGCTGAAGGTGAATTTCCGTAAATTCTGTGTTGTCTGCATCCAGCGGATAGTGGCTAGCCAACCGTCTTTGGTTGCATGATTTTGAGTAATAAGACTGGCTCCGTGGCAGGCTATACAATTTGCTTTGACAGTTTTATAACCTTGGGCCAAAATTAGCCCGGTTTGTGAATCCAGCTTTTGCTTGGCCAGTGCGTTAGATGCCATGGCCAGAACTGCAAATAGCATCAGGAATTTTTTCATGAAAACCCTACTCTATACGACTTTGACGGCGATACGATGGCATGCATTATTAAGATAGCCTTTCGGATTCCATCCCGGAACGACCATTGGCTGCTCTTTCATCTCGTTATCTGTCGCCCGCGCCCAGACTTCATAATATCCCTTGCCGGGAAACTTCACTGATGAAGACCATTGCTGCCAAGCAAGGCGATTAGAAGGTTGTTTTAGCTGGCATCGTTTCCAGGTTGCGCCGAAATCAATAGAAACATCCACAGCGGACACCACCAAATCGCCAGCCCAGGCATGTCCCCTGACCTGTAGCGCCTTTCCTGATTTAATAATAACACCAGTTTTTGGGTAGGTAATCAAAGACTTAACAGGCATCGACTCGATAATGCACATATCACTCTCTGGAACCTTGGCTCCCGGAGCAACCGGGTTACAAGGCACCCGATAGGCATAACCGTTCATTTTGGGGCCGTCATGAACCTTATTTCTTATGATGATCTTTTCCAACCACTTTCCACAGGTAGAAGCAGGCCAACCACCGCAAATCAGCCGTAACGGATAGCCGTTCAACAACGGAATATCCTCTCCATTCATGGCCCAGGCAATAAGCGTTTCATCTTCAATAGCTTTTTTGATAGGAACTCCTCTTGAGATCGGCACTTTAGTCGGATCGCCACTAATATGTTTGTCGCGACCATAAAAACCAATATAGACTGCATCGTCCTTAATACCTACAGATTTAAGTACATCCCGCAACCGAACCCCAGTCCATTCCGGACAGCCAACAGCTCCCAGACTCCACTGATTTCCCTTGGCTGATGGATTAAACTCACTTCTACCGTTGCCTCCACACTCGATAATAAGTTGATAGGTATAGTGTTTAAACTTCTTTTTCAGTTCATCAAGGGTATACTCGACTGATGACTTGGCCGACTCGCCCTCAATAGTCAATGTCCATGTTTTACTATCGACCCCTTGAGGAGGGATACCGTTATTCCGTATAAATAGTCGATTCGCAGGCGTAACCGGATCATCCAGAAGATGGGCTGGCGTTTCAACATTCAGAGGCCGATCGTTTAGAACAATCAATCCAGGATCTTTGCCTGGAATTTTGAACGGTTCTTCGGAAGCTGCCAAAGCCGCCGGAATGATGCCACCAGGCATATACTCGGCAAACGGTATTGCTAAACCCAGAGTGGAACTCATAGCAAGCAAACCACTCTTTTTCAAAAACCCTCGGCGCGAAACAGGATCAACTTCTCTGCCCCAAAGGATCTTATCTGCTATAGCCGGATCTTTTGCATACAGTTCATGTATGCCTTTTTCGGTAAACTTCGTTTCCATGGTTGCATCTCATTTTAAAATGGAATCTTCGTTTTTCGATTACTATACTATGAATTCGAAAATCTACAACTCAGTGGTTCGATACTTCAGCGGACAACCGGCTGATTTGAGTCAACAACTCGTTTTAATCGTTGCAACAGAACATTCCAGTTAATCCGGCGATTGTATCCAATAATATCGATACGAGGCAGACTACGGCCTTTAACAATGTAATAACCGCCATTCACAGCTTCAAGTCCCTTCACCTCACAAACACCGTTGGCTAATCGGCAACCCACACCAATGCGATCGTAAGCGAACGAATCAAAAAAACGCATCACCCCTTTGGATAAAATCCCTGCCGGGCCACCACCAAGGCTGGTGATATTCTCCACTGCTTTTTGGCTGATTCGGTGACGCTGGTCATCATGCTCTGGCGTCTTAAACCAAGCGTTAAAATTAATTGGCTTCCAGTTTTCTAGATAAAGGCCTTCGATTTCACCGTCCAGGTGCCCTTCAATCGAACCAAAAGAAAACTTTCTGGTCAGTGCCGCAAGATCAATATGACGAAGTTTCACCGTGGTTGTTAAAACCGGCAAATCCTTTAGTAAATGGGAAATCGCCAAGCCAGTTAACTCGACCTCGCCATCAAATACTTGAATAGACAACTGACCATCCAACTTCAGTGTATCCCTATGGTAAGACACCCCCGGAATGATACCTGACACCTCCCCTTCCAAGGATGGCCAGGACAAAGCTTCGGTCAATTTCTCCAAGGATATTCCAGCAAGGTGTCCTTTAAATGAAACTTCCGGCATATCGTCGCTAATCCCTGCCAGTTTAAAAGAATCGATATGAAGAAATCCGTCCAACAGAAAAATGTCAGCGCCTCGGTTTAGATCCAGCCCGTTACGTTCCAATTTGAATGTTACTTGACCAGACTCCATAGGGATTCGATACAACAAAGCCTTTCTCCAGGAAAAATTCGAAGATGGCACATTCCCATTGCGCTGCCAAAACAACTCGCCATCACCTTCTTCAAGTCTAAATCGATCCCGTTTCCCAATCACGCCAAGACCGGAAAATACACTGTGGAATCGAAACAAGCGACCTCCCTCAATAGTAAGATCGCTTTTTACAGTACCGGTCATTCCTAGACCTTCTAGGTCAGTTTCTTCAAGACTAGGTGCTAAATATGTTAAAAAAGCATCACCCAGATCGATACTTTTTAATTTGACCTTTCCCCGCTGTAGCCTTCCGTAACGGATATTCAGATCTCCCTGGCCCGACAATTGAACAACACCATAATGCAGAAAGTCGGCCTTATCGATATGAAATATATCACTATCCGACACCCATCTACCTCGCAACGATATGTTAAGCGGATTTTTGAAAAAATCGATAAATATTGGGTCTATAGCTTCTGGATCGAAATAAAGCCCCCCTCGGTTTAAAGATAGGTTGCCGTTAAATCTCCAAAACGTTTTATACTGACCCTCAATATCAAGATGAAAATCAGTTGCTTCCGTCGCCAACCGATCATTGGTAGATTGGCTATTCAGACCTTCTGCCTCAATCTCAATAGCAAAGGATCGAACCTGTTGTCCTTCGCCTTTCAGACTTCCATTCAGCTCTACCTGACCTTCCAATTCGGAAAAATTGGCGTATCCGGACAAAAAAGTTTTTAAGGGTTTAACGTTCACTTTCTTGAGATTGAAGTGCACATGCCATTGCTCGTCTTGCCAATCGGCAACAATGGAGCCACTCCCCAGAAATGACTGTAGTATTCCAATTTTTAGCTTTCCCGACGCATTCCTGACATCGAATGAGAAATTTGCTTTCACGTGCCCGAAACGGGAGTGAACAGCGGTTAAATGTCCGCTTTGACAACGGTTTGATTTCTCTGAATGTAATGCCCTCGCACAGCGAATTCGAAATTTGGATAGATCACCGATTGGCGGAGGCAGAATGAGCCTTTCTATTTGAGCAAATACTTGCTGACCGGAGAGATCTGCCGAAGGCATCAGTTTCAAAACGACACCCTCCAAATGCCATGGTTCGTACGATATCTCATCAATGCTGATTGATACGGGTTCGAATGCACTGACAGTTAAAGGAAACAAGAAAAAACACAAGAACTTTTCTAACTCCTTTCTTAGAATAGAGAACCTTCCAAATAACTGATTAGGGAAACGAAAGTAATTTACGGCACGACCTTTCGACGATACTTGCCGATTTCCTTGGAAGAATATCCTCTTTGATATACCTTTCGCGTTCAAGAATGACCGTTTTGAATGGGTGGGTTTCCGTGAAGGGCTAGGAGACTGTCCGAGAACTAAGAGCCCCAAGGCTGATGAACCCATAGTATACTTTCAATGCGCCTTTGACACATCCCACGAAACCCAACGCCATATCTTAATGAATGCACTCCTCTTGATCCCTATTTTCTGGGCATTGTTCCTATCGCCTGCCGCGTTTGCTGAAATGTTAACAACTCCGATAGTAAAGAAAACGGTTTTGCAAAAGCTGAAGGAAGTCAAGGCTGATCTGGTGCTTGACGAACACAGCAAAAAAGAATTACTTGGATTATATGGGAGAACGCTTGACCTTCTCGGCAAAGAACGATCCCTCAAACGTGCAGGAGAAACATTTCGAAAAGCCCGACGAAATGCACCCAAAAAAACTTTGGAGATTCAGGAAAGACTCAAGCGATTAGAATTTCGGAAGAAAGCACCCGTATTCAATATCGCTATGGGAACACCTCTTTCTGAAATCGAATTAATCCTTGAAAAAGAAAAAGCTGAGCTATCAGATGCAGAAGCTGCTTTAAAACACTTGGAAAATCTTATTGCTATGGAAAATGGAAGACCCAATGCGATCAAACTTAGACTTGAACAACTAAAAAAGAATAATGTCAAAATCGAATCAAAAATTAGTACGCTCGAAATAAACCCCAAAGAATCTCCACTCAATCAAGCATTGAGATGGCGACTGGTTGCCAATAATGCGGCCATAGCTACTGAGATCGATATGCTTGATGAAGAATTGCTGAGTCAAAGCGCACGGATTGAATTGCTTAAGGCACAAAAAGAAGAGGCATTAGAGGCTGTGGAAGTCGCCAACACCCGGGTCGATGCCGTGCGTTTGATCACCAATAGACTTCGCAACGAATCAGCCGAGCAATTGGCTGAAACTGTTAAATCATCACTGCAACAAGCCGCTGGAAAACACCCCTTGATCCGTGAGTTAGCGGAACAAAACGTAACTTTATTAAAAGAGGTTCAAGCGGATACTAACCTTCTGAATACTCTGGCATCGGATACCGACCTGACACACAAAGAAACCGAACGGATCAACAAAGAATTCAGCAGCGCTCGACAAAAACTGAATATCGCAGGGCTTAGCCAAGTGCTGGGAACATTACTACTCGAACAACGCCGTTCGCTGCCAGAACCTGCAACAGTTAAATGGCAGCTAGCGGAAATCGAAGAAAAGATCGTCACCATTGGGTTGAATCAAATACAACACGACGATGAGCGGAAAAAGTTGCGTCATATCTCCGAATATATCCAGCGGCGAACAATAGGCCTGACAGCAAAAGAAAGCCTTTCGATAGAAAACGATTTAACCCTATTAGCCACCCAACGCCGTACACTACTTGAGAAAACAGTCGGCTTTGACAAAATCCACTTGCAATCATTGAATGAACTGGATATTTCTCTCCGGGAATTGCTCGATACCGCGACTGCCTTCGATAATTTTCTGGCGGAGAATTTGCTTTGGATACGCAGTATCGCGCCACCTAGTACGGCATCGCTATACACCATCCCGGAGCACTTGGCTTATTTCACATCACCCGGACGTTGGATTGATTTCTTCAGAGCGGTGGGTTCCCGATCTACTCAATCACCCTTTTTGTTTCTGACATTGATCGCGATGGGATTTATTTATCGAAAAACCCGTAACTTTTCCCAGGCACTCATGGATAATCGAAAGAAAATCCATAAACCCTCGACAGATCGCTTCAGATATACCCTTCAAGAAGCGGGATTGATCATACTGAAAGCTACGCCCTGGCCACTGTTACTGGCGGTAGTGGGTTGGGAACTCAGTCGGAGTAATAATCCAACAGATCTAGTTAAAAGCATTTCAAGCGCGACATTACGACTCGCACCTATTGTTTTCTATTTTAATGCCTTTCGCGCGCTATGCGAGAAAGATGGACTGGCTGAGGAACACTTTCGTTGGCCATCCGAAAGCCTGGAAATACTACGCCATCAACTCGACCTTTTTATTCCTATTTTTTTACCTTCAGCATTCGTGACACTGGTCGTACTCTCAAGTAATTCAGCTCCCATGGGCGGCGAACTGGGCCGTATCATGTTTTGTCTGGTGGTGCTGATGCTTGCGGTTTTCTTTTATCGGTTGCTCCATCATCGCCATGGACCATTGAGAGGGTTTTATCATAACAAACCAAACAGCCCCATTTCGAAAATAGCTTTTGCATTTCCATCACTGGCTATTGCCATGCCAATATTTTTGCTCGGTCTGGCACTTTATGGCTATGTTTATACATCGGCTACGCTATTGGAAAATCTCATGCAAACCTTCTGGTTTATCTTTGGTCTGGTCGTTGCTCAACAGTTGGCCGTTCGCTGGCTATTAGTAATGCGGCGTCGGGTAGCTTTTCAGGCGGCTGTTGAAAGACGTCGCATTGCGCGTGAGGCTGCAGAAAGTAAGGAGACTGACTCCACTGATGTCGATGCTGGAGCGACAGAAATCGAGGAACCAAAAATTGACATCGTGACGCTAAGTGAGGATAGCCGAAAACTGCTCGACTCGGTTCTACTTTTCACAGCGCTCGGGGGGCTATGGTTAATTTGGACAGATGTCTTACCTGCACTCGGAATCCTGGATGAAGTTTCTCTGTGGCAACAAAGTGAAATTGTTGATGGTGAAGAAAAACGCATACCAGTCACGTTGGGGAATGTCACCATAGCAATTGTTATCGGTATAATCACCTATGTGGCCTCAAAGAGACTACCGGCGCTACTGGAAATCGTTTTACTCCAACGTTTAAAAGGAAGTTCCGGCGGTCTTTATGCTGCCACTACCTTATCCGGCTATGCAATTGCTGCGATCGGCGCTCTACTCGCACTAAAAGCCATCGGTGGTAGTTGGTCGCAAATCCAGTGGCTTGCAGCAGCCTTAAGTGTTGGCATCGGTTTTGGCTTGCAAGAGATTGTAGCAAACTTTATTAGCGGCCTGATTATCTTATTCGAACGACCCATCCGGGTTGGTGACGTAGTAACTATCGGTGATACCGATGGCGTGGTCACCCGAATTCGAATTCGCGCCACAACCATTCGCAACTGGGACAGGAAAGAACTCATCGTCCCCAACAAGGAATTTATTACTGGACGACTGCTTAACTGGTCCCTTACTGACCAAACCACGCGGCTTATAATCCCGGTCGGAATCGCCTATGGTAGTGATGTACAAAGAGCCATGTACCTGATCGCTCAGGCAGCCGAAGAAAACAAGCAGGTTCTGGACGATCCTGCACCATTTATTACTTTTGATGGCTTTGGTGACAACGCGTTGTCATTAAATCTGAGATTCTACGTGGGCTCCATCGAGCATCGCCTAGGCACCAGAACTGCACTGCATGAGGCCATCAATAACAAACTCAATGACGCCGGTATTGGAATTTCGTTTCCGCAACGGGATATCCATCTTGACACCAACCAACCTCTGGAAGTACGGCTTACTACGGATTCCTTAGAATAGATAATCTATACCTTTTGCGCTCAAGAATACCCGTTGAGTTATATGGGTCATTCCAATTCTGGTGGGGAAGTCATTGTCTGTCGGTTCCTCGAGAGTTTATAGCAGTACAATCCAAATGCAAGAAAGATAATCGCAAAGTTCATCTCTTTTACCTCAATAGCATATACGTGCATATTCGCTTCAGCTTCAACCGATTTCATCCACATTGATACCAGATAGTTCGCAATACAGATGCCTCCCAGCCAAAGTGGGACGATGGGTACCTGTACGCGGTTGAGTATATTTCTTGCCCCAGATGACAGCCTGTAGACAACAGGAGTGAGTACACAATAGAGGAGCACGAAGATACTAAACAGCCGAGAAAATCCCCAGCCTATGCCGTCATCATTGGTACGCGAAAACGGCGTGAGGTTGTGAATGTTAATCTCGCCTTTGTTGTTCATGGATCGTATCGATTCAGGCAATTCCAAACCAAAGATACGTTGGCCCCAGCTGATTTCTTCCCCGGCTGCAAAAAAGAACATTACGGCAAACAATAAGTAGAAGGCGTTGCCTCGAACCAAAATCCCTTCCGCAAGAGTACGGCTACTCAAATAAGCGGCAAGAAACGCCATGGAAGCAAAAAAGAAGGCTAACGCGCCGAGGTACTCGACCACGCCATCCTCTTTCCCAAGCAACGTCGCGACGGGTACATCGTTTTTAAACCAATAAAGTGCCGCATACGACACGAGAAAAGACAAGAGTACTGCGGCTACCAACACTATGGATGATGCACTAAATTCATCCGCTCCTATCCGCATTGTTGTGTCTTGAGACGATTGAACGATGTTTTTCATTGGATGCACTCTCAGGGAAATATTATTTGGTGCATTTATAGCACATAGTAGGTGTTACTACTATAGTACACTTTAAAAATATCGCTTGCCCTTTAAGGACATTATTGAGATCTTTGCAAAAGGTGTTTCTATTTTCGAACAGCCTCCTATCGTTGACAATCTACAACAATCCTACCGTATCGCTTGCGATCCAGTAATTCAGAGCACACAGAATCAAGATCATCCAGAGATACCATATCGCTGGCAATCTTATCCAGATGCTTAGGCTTTAAATCATTTCCCAGTCGATCCCAAAGCATACGGCGCACAGGCATAGGACAATTACTGGAACTAACGCCTAGTAGGCTAATCCCTCTTAAGATAAACGGATATACAGTAGCCGAGAACTTAGAATCCGCAGCCATTCCAACGCTCGCCACATTGCCCCGAGGAAGAACACAGGTTAATAACCTCGCCAATAACTCACCGCCCACATTATCAATGACGCCAGCAAACCGAGCTTTTTGTAACGATTGAGCAGTTAGTTCCAGCATTTCGGGTTTAACAACCTGAATTGCACCCAGTGATGACAAATAGTCAATTTGGTTTTCCCGCCCGGATACTGCAATGACTTCATACCCCAATCCAGCCAGCATAGAAATCGCAATACTGCCTACACCGCCACTGGCTCCAGTTATTATCACAGGTCCGTTTTCCAGCAACTGACCATTTTGCTCCATTCTGTGGAGACATAGCGCCGCCGTGAATCCCGCGGTTCCCAACACCATAGACTCGTGAAGCGACAACCCTTTCGGCAATGGGATAACCCAATCTCCCGGAATTTTTGCATACTGGGAAAACCCGCCGTCATGAAGCTCTCCTATGCCACAACCGTTGATTAAAACCTCATCACCGGATAAAAATCGGTCATCCGAGGACGACTCGACCACACCAGCGAGATCGATACCCGGAATTAGAGGATAGTTACGGATTATTTTGCCTCGACCAGTGATAGCCAGTGCATCCTTGTAGTTGACACTGGAATAGCGAGTTTTTATTACGACCTCGCCTGGAGACAACTCATTCAACGAGAGTCTTTCCAGGCGACTTGTTATAGCGTTGGCTTCTTTGTAGACTCGACGAACTTTAAAATCAGAAAAAACCACTTCAGTTTTGACACTGGGGTTTTTTACCCTGAGTGTGGGCATTATTCATCAGTTCCAGTGCTTTCGGCATATGCTTCTTAAGATCGCTAATACGGGTATCATGGGCTGGGTGGGTGGACAGAAATTCTGGTGATTGTTTGCCACCGTCTTTACCCATGTTAACCCAAAGTGTGACACTTTCTCGAGGATCAAATCCCGCCTTGGCCATCCAATCCAACCCGTATATATCCGCTTCGGATTCGTGGGCTCTGCTAAAAGGCATAAGAATCCCATATTGAGCACCAACCCCTAGCAAACCCATACCCGCCTGACCTAATGCTGATTGAGGACTGATTAACGCTTGCGTAATAGCCAAGCCTTGGCTGACCGCATACTTCTGTGAAACCCGTTCATTGCTATGATTTGCCAATACATGGGCAACCTCATGCCCCAACACAGCGGCTAACTGATTTTGATTTTCTGCGACCTTCAATAGACCGGTATGCACCCCTATTTTTCTGCCAGGAAGTGCGAAGGCATTTGCTGTTGGATCTGCAAATACGACAACCTCCCATTTGCCACCCACTTCATTTGTGATCGCTGTCGCTACACAACGGACATAGGCATTCATTCGAGCGTCCTGCTCAATGGGTTTATCTTTTTTCAGAGAAGCAAACGATTGCAGGCCCATTTGCTCCATCTGGGCATCGGGCATCATTATGAACTGGCTTCTCCCGGTTGGAGAGGTGGCACAGCCGGATAGTGTGAAATAGAAAACTAACCAGAGCAAGATTTTATTCATTATTTTTTTCCGTTACGATTTAAACTGTATTTAACCATGAATATCAAGAAAGTTCAGCCTCCTAGCAGGCTATCCTTTAATATTTCTACATTGTCTCCAGAAAATCATTCGTATTGTCTTAGCAAACAAGACGTTTTTCTTTTAAAATGTACTATTTTTACAAGCCGATTAAGTCATGGTGCTGGGCATTCAGCTAATAAACAATGGTGCGTCATGCTTTAACCTTATCAGCCTCCTGGCTAATAGGGTAGCGCTCATTGTTATATAAAAATAATGAATAAAATACTCTTTGCGACCTCCGAAATCTACCCTTTGATTAAAACCGGAGGCCTTGCCGATGTTTCAGCGAGTTTACCCAAGGCTATCGCGACGCTTGGCGAAGACATCCGAATCGTTGTACCCGCTTATCCCAGCGTAATACAGCAACTTAACAACATATCAACGGTCACAACACTCAATCTGCATCAGGCAGAAGTACGGATTCTGGAAAGCACCTACCCTGATACCGATATTAAAATGTTGTTGGTCGATTGCCCTTTTTACTTCCATAGGCCGGACAATCCCTATTTGGATCAAGAAGGACAACCCTGGCAAGACAATGCCTGTCGGTTCGCATTGTTTAGTCGAGCTATCGTTGAAATTGCCGTAAAACGGATCGGGCTTCCCTGGTATCCGGATCTTGTCCATTGTCATGATTGGCAGACTGCGCTGGTACCCGCGTTGCTTTCGCTGGAGCTTAATCCTCCCGCAACCCTCTTTACTATCCATAATTTAGCTTATCAAGGTCTATTCCCACGCTCTACTTTCACTACTTTAGGTCTTCCGCAAACCCTTTGGAGTCACAACACCCTGGAATTCCACGAACAGATCTCGTTTATTAAAGGGGGATTGGTTTTTGCTGATCGAATCAATACGGTAAGCCCAACCTATTCAGCTGAAATTCAAACACCGGAATTTGGTTTTGGACTGGATGGTTTATTGGTGCACCGGCAAGAACGGCTGAGCGGCATCATTAACGGAGTAGACAATGATGAATGGAACCCTGCTACCGATACGTTTCTGATACAAACCTATGATAGCGACACCTTATCCAGCAGAAAGATAAATAAGAAAACACTACAATCTGAGTTTGAGCTTCCCGAGGATGAAGAGATCGCATTGTTTGGATTCATCGGTCGGCTGGTTGAGCAAAAAGGTATCGACGTCATACTAAAATCGTTGAAAGAATTAGTCAAATCACCTATTCAACTTATCTTTTTAGGTAGTGGGGAAGCAACGTTTGAAAAAGAGTTGCAGCAATGGGCAGATCGAAACCCAAACCAAATCGGTGTAAAAATTGGCTACAACGAAACCCTTTCTCACCAGATTGAGGGCGGGGTAGATATTTTTCTTATGCCTTCACGATTTGAACCTTGTGGACTTAACCAGATGTACAGCCAGCTCTATGGAGCCATACCTATTGTGAGAAAGGCTGGAGGACTTGCTGATACTGTTTGTGACGCCACCCCATCAACCTTAGCAGATAGTACCGCCAGCGGTATCGTTTTTGAAGATGAAACGCCGGAAGCTTTTCTGGAGGCTGTAGATCGTGCTTTGTCACTCTTTTCAAACAAAACGGAATGGAAAAAGTTACAAATAACGGCCATGAAAAGAGACTTTTCCTGGCAAAAAAGTGCCCAGCTCTATATCCAGCTCTATCAGCAGGCGATAATTGACCGACAGCCTCCGGCAACCCGTAATAACACGAGATAAAAAGTGAAGTTTTCGGCTTATAGGCATTAAGGAATATAAATTCAATAATTTATACATTCCTAAATCGGATAGAACGAGTTTGATTCTTTAATGAGCTGTGCAGGGAAAGTCTAAATATAGAGGACAAAATGAATTCACCGACCCTCTCTATCATCATCATAACCTTTAACGAAGCCGATAACATTCGAGCTTGCCTGGACTCTGTCGCATGGGCCGATGAAATCGTAGTCGTTGATTCGGGTAGTGCAGATGAAACAATTTCAATCTGCCGGGAATTTACCGACAAAATAATTGTAAATCGAAAATGGCAAGGGTTCGGCTTCCAGAAAAACATGGCATTGGATGCAGCAACGGGGGAATGGGTTTTCTCCATAGACGCGGACGAGCGGGTTACACCATCGTTGAGGGAGGAGCTGGAAAATGCGATTAAAAATTCGTCATCAAAGGTCTACAGCGTACCGAGGCAAGCCTTTTTCATGGGCCGTGCCATGAGGCACGGTGGTTGGTGGCCTGACTACGTCGACCGGCTGTTCTATAAAGGGTATGCCCATTTCAGTGATGATCTGGTACACGAAAAAATTGTCTTTGAAGGCAATGCCCAACGTCTGAAACACCCCCTCAAGCACTATAGCTACGTTAACCTCGAACAGGTTTTGGATAAATTAGATCGGTATTCTACTGCAGGTGCACAGCAAGCAGCTCTACAAAACCGTAAAAGCAGCATTGGCAAAGCAATCTTTCGGGGATTTTGGGCATTCTTTAGAGCTTATGTTGTGCGAGCTGGGTGTCTCGATGGAAAAGAAGGTTTTATCGCTGCTGTATCGAAAGCGGAAGGGAGTTATTACCGACAATTAAAACTTCTCTATAGCAGAATTGAATCCGCGAATTCAGATCAGAAAACTGTCCGCGAATAGAAAACCCGCTACAGAAAATCCCACTATTACTTTACAACCTGCAGAATGAATTTGAGCGTACTCGCCCTGAAAATAAAACTCCACTTAGCCTCGTAAGCTTTCGGACTGGCCATAAATATCAGCCGCCCGGTTATTCCCATAATACCACCACCAAAAGACAGTTTTTTTTCAACAACTTTAAAGCCACCCCCCGTATAGTGATCAACACTCGGCTTTTCGAAGTGATCCATGGAAAAATAGCTTAAGTGATGTAAATGAGTGGGATCTCTCCACGAAGCATTGCTGGAATAATGTGGTGTAAAAATAGTCATTACGCCATTGTCCTTGCTTATACGGTGGCATTCGCGCATAAACCGGGAAATATCATTGACATGCTCAATAATGTTATCCGCCCAGATTTCATCAATACTATCGGTTGCAAAAGGCAGAGTTTCGTTAATATCAGAAATTTTGTCGACTGCGCCACAAGGGTATTTATCAACTCCGATAAAGCCTTCCTTTTTCTTGTTTCCACAGCCCAAATTTAACTTCATAGATGTTTTTTTCTTGCACATTCAGAAGAAAATTGCTTATAAGACAAGACAAGGAGGATCATGGCCAGAATCGCATGTTCATGATGCAGTGTCGTATTAAACAGACCCACGACTACAGTGCTTGCCAGTGTGTAAAACCCCACCAACCACGCAGTCATACCACATCCCGGTTTTAAAACAATGGCGCGCTTGTCCCATAATACAAAGCCAACCCCCACAAAAAGAAACAATAAGCTAAATAGACCGACCACCCCCCCTTCTACCAAAGTATTGAGATATCGATTATGGGCATGAGTAGTGTAGAGGTATTTTGAGTCGTCACTGAAATTACGACCCGATTCTCGATACCAGTTTTGCACACGATTTGCGTTAAGGTCTTTGTAGTTACGGTACCCTATGCCAAAAATAGGCTCCTTTTTCCAGGCCAACCAAGCCACATTCCATATTTTCTCTCTGGGTGTTAACTGGTTTTCAAATTCATGCGCTCTTGATTGAAATTTGTAAAAAACCTTGGGTGGTGTCCAGACACTGTACCCACCGAATCCAATAATCAACGCCAATGTCAAGATGGCTAGCTTCCTATGATGCATTACCGCCATTCCAACATAGAATATGAGAATAAAAACAAAACCAATAATCGTTGCCCGACTATCAGTTTCTAACAGAGCACCAAACAACACTAGAAAAATTGATCCAACAAGTATATATTTCCACAAATTCAATTTTCGGAAAAATAGGAATGGCAGCATGCTACCAATAATCAAAAGTATAAAGATCGAG
The DNA here is from genome assembly GCA_036480195.1 of Methylococcales bacterium. GTDB lineage: Bacteria > Pseudomonadota > Gammaproteobacteria > Methylococcales > JAZGGE01 > JAZGGE01. The sequence continues at coordinate 6,593 of JAZGGE010000181.1, read as the reverse complement.
CTGTGATTAACATGCCCAACCGAGTGGAGCTCAAAAAATTCAGTGTTACCCCGCGATAAATCCCAATACCCCCAACCGATACCCATCACAGTTGATAGTAATAATAGCGAAAGGATAATATACACGCGCCTGTTAGATAGAGACGTATGGAGCAACATCCACCCAATAAGACTGTACCGTAATATGTCGCTAATACCAGAAATTGAAAACCCTTTGATGAAAGCCCCCAGGGACGTGATTAAATTGCCGCCTACAAAAACTGCCAGAATCAGATCATAAGGACCTGTCTTTATACCGTCGGTTCCAAACAAGCTTAATCGTACCGTCCAAACAATCAGATAGAGAACATAAGCGATATTTTTTGGCGCCTCCAGCAAAGGCAGCGTCAAGGCAAGAAGGCAAAGGCAAAAAAACTGGAGATTAGATATAATCCCTAGGATTCGTGTCTGATTCTGGTTTACTGAGTGAATCACTGAAATTTCGACTTAATCAGGTCTCGGTATAGACGAATAAATTCTTTGCGCATACGTTGAATGGTAAATTGTTCCGCGACGGTTCTGGCTGCCTTCCCTTCTTCATTGCGGGTATTCTCTGATTCATAGGCTGTCATGGCTCCCGCCAGTTCAACCTCATTAAGTGCATCAACAATACGTCCTGCTTTATTATCCTGGATAATTATAGCTGCACCACATTTAGGGCTTGTTATGCAGGGCAAGCCCGTAGCCATCGCCTCAAAAATGACATTGGGGAAGGGATCATAAAGAGTAGGCAATATTAATGCATCAGCGGCTGCGTACAGTTCGGGCATTCTCTCTCTCTTTTGGGCTCCCAAAAAATGCACTCGATGACCAATATTTGTCTTGTTGGCGAGGCGTTCATATCGCCTCTGCCACTTGTCCCGGCCAACAATCATGGTATGTATATTTTCCGGTAAATGGCTAAGCGCCCTAATTACAGTAATAAGATTCTTACGTTCGAACCCCGAGCCGGGAAAGATAAACAGTAGACATTCTTCAGGAATCCCCAAAGCATGCCGGGTCTTTTTGGCGTGAGATCTATTCTTTGGGTGAAACCGTTCAATATCGACACCATTATGAATGATTTTGATTTTTTTTGGCGCTATATCGAAATGTTCCAAGATTTCATCACCAACCATTTTGGAATTACAGATTACCGCTCTGAGGTGACTGCTTTCAAACATTTTCTTTTCCTCTGCCATTAGAGATTTATGGTAAGGCGTCTGAAACAACCATGCCTTGCTAAGCGGATTAAGAAGCCGGGCTTTCTGCTCCAGCCAGACTTTATGAACACCATCGCCAGCCCTAAATATGTCACAATCAGAAAATCGCTCGTGGGATTGAACCAAATCGAAGTGATGGGTGTTCAAATAGTCCTTTACGATGTGATTAAAAGTCTTTATTTTTGCTATTCTACCCCGGTAGGGAGGGTCCAGGATTACCTTGTGAGTATCTGGAATTTCCGCCTCCCAGTGACGACAAAGGAGTGACACGTCAATACTTGATTCACTTCCCAAAGCGTCAAGGATAATATCGATTATGGCTTGGGCGCCGCCATCACCTTCCATTTGCTCTTGACGAACCAAAGCAATTTTTGTAGTCACGAAATGCTAATTTCCATTTTTTTATGGCACCATACTTATTATTAATAATGCACTGTTGGGTGGGAAGGATATAGATAAGATCCATGCACACCCTTTTTCGCGGATGGTTGTGTTGAAAACACCTTACTGCAGCGGCATTTTTTCGCCTTGTCCTCCACAATAAAAAGACGCTCATGGATGCTAAACATTCAAATGCGGAGGGTATACCTTGCCAATATCCTCATCTCCCCAGTACCATAATACCAATCATTCGAAATATTGCGGAAATTAACTGCTGTTGGAGGAAAGAGGACACTTGCTGCGAAGGGGATCTCTCGAGATCCGCCACAATGAGAAGATATATTCGCTAACGTAAATTTTCATGGATACAACATTTTCTCTGCATATTGTCCGCCACTACGGCTTAGTGGGTGGTATGGAAAACTACGTATGGGAACTCACCCATGCATTGGCCCGTAAAGGCCAACAAATCCGCATCATTTGCGAGCAGTACAGCGGGAAAGCAGATTCTGCTATTGATGTCATTGAATTCGGTCGGATACGCCCCAAACCCAGATGGTTCGCCCAACTGAGATTCTCTCATAAAATCAGTCGCTATGTACATTCCGAGAGACTGCAAAATGAAATCCTTCATAGTCACGAGCGCACTGCAATTCATCAGGTTACGACGTTCCATGGCCCACCTTTTCTAGCCAGAAAAAAAAGAGTCCTGGATTTTTTATCACCCCGAATTCATACCTGGACCTATTTGGAAAAGCGGGAGTTGGCCGCCAAACAGGTAAAATTCGTGTTACCCAACTCTCGTTTGATCGGAGATCAACTCAGACATTTTTATCCAGAGGCCGTACACAAGATTATTGAACCGGCATACCCGGCGGTTGCTCCCTCTTTTGCAGCAATTAAATCAGCATCTAGTGGTAAAACGATCGGCTTTTTGGGGCGCGAGTGGGAACGTAAAGGACTCGACATTGCCGTACAAATTGTAAAGGAGTTGAGATCCCAGGATCCGGCAATTACTTTCTTTGTCGCAGGCTGCAATCCTGCTGAAATTAAACATCTGTTTGCGAGTTGGGAAGAGGGTTACCAATTATTGGGTTGGGTTAAACCACAAGATTTTTTGGCAAAAATCGATCTGCTGATTCATCCCGCACGGGCAGAACCGTTTGGTATGGCCATCGCTGAGGCAAATGCTGCAGGCATTCCAGTGATAGTATCGGATCAATGTGGGATTGCCCCATTACTTGGCGATCGGCAGGGAGATGTTATCTCAATCGAAAATCAGGATTGTTGGATTGTGGCATGCCAAAAAGTCCTGCAAAAGAAAAAATCTGTGGTACCTTTGTGTTTATCCTGGGATAACTTGGCTGCTCAGCATATTGCTCTATATCGCAGTCTTTCTAATCGTTGAAACCGATCATGTTCATACTTTCTATGTCCAAGAATACCCCATTTATTGCACACCATTTTTTGCGAATGGCCTCGTTGCAAAACCTTTCAATAGCCTACTATTGCTGCGTCTTTGCGCCTAGCACTTCACAAAAACTGTCGCACTCTAAACGGGGCATTCTTAAACGCGAAAGGTATACAAAAAAATTATCACTGTGGCTGCTGTTGATTTGTTTTTGCCCTTTAATATACGCCCAGACCACGATAAAAATCCTGCAACTACGCCACCGTACTGCCGAAGAAATAGCCCAGATCCTCCGCCCTTTGCTCGATACCCACGAAACGGTAATCGCAGATGGTTTTCAACTCATTGTCAAAGCCGATCCCCAGCAACTTGATGAGATAGAACAACTCATCAAATCGTTAGATAAAAAGCAGCACCGCCTCATCATCACTGTCGCTCAAGGCAATGAATCATCGCTCAAGCAACTTGACGCCGGGATAAAAGTAAGAATAAATTCCTTTAAAAATAATCGCATAAGCAAGAACAGTAGCATCGGAGGCCATTTCTACCAATCTACCAGTTCCGAAACCGATAAAAATATTCAATTCATCCAGACCCTGGAAGGGCAGGCGGCTCATATTCAGTTTGGAGAACATCGCCCCTATTCTGAAAATTATATTTCTGTCGATGGCAATGTCGTCATTTCAACGCCACAAACCCGTTTTCGTGATGTTACCTCTGGGTTTACTGTAACTCCAACGCTTGCGAAAGATTCAGTCCGATTAAAAATCGCGCCGTGGTCTAATAAGCTGAGCAGACAAGGTGACAGTGGAGTGGTAAAAACCCGCGGCGCTACCACCACGATCAGTGCCGCTCTTGGCGAATGGATAAGACTTGGCGGTCAAATTGACAGCCAATCGTATCGTGAAAACAGCCTTCTTTCAACGAGACGAAGTACGGAGAAAGCCCGCGGCAATATCCATGTCAGGGTTGATGATTTGGATGGGGAATAATCCTAATGGTGCTTTCTATACCTTTCGCGTTCAAGAATGTCCGTTTTGAGAAGTGCAGGAAGAGTCATCTCTTGCAAGCGTCTCCAACGATATCCTTCGCGAAAAGATGCACACTGAAAAGGGGTATTCTTAGGCACGAAAGGTATATTTAGCTGTAACGCGCATCCGCCTAACTTACCCATAAACGTCCTAGCTTTTCACGATTAAGTGCCAACCACTGTAGTGCGATAATAGCAATGGCCGACTGTATCTCGCCTCGATCCAGTTTCATTAGTGCAACATCCAAGGGGACGACCGTCGCCAGGATATCCTCATCTTCATGATCAAGACCATGAATTCCACCCAGTGTTGAAGCATCTACTTTTGCACAGTAAAGCGTAATTTTTTCCGATGACCCACCGGGTGTCGTATAAAACTGTCCAATCTCCATTATTTCTTCAATTTCACAATCAGCCTCTTCTTTTGCCTCACGAAAAGCCACTTCCCGTGCTGACTCTCCCTCCTCAATAGCACCCGCAATAATTTCAGTGAGCCAGGGGTTCTGGGGAGAGTTTTCTATTGCACCAACCCGGAATTGTTGAATCAACACAACTTGATCAGTTCTGGGATCATAAGGGATAACCGCGACACAATGGCCTCGTTGAAAAAGCTCCCTGATAATTGTATTGCTCCAACCGCCTTTAAATAACGTATGCCGCACACGATACCGATCCAGGTTAAAAAAACCTTGATAGACCGTTTCTTTCTCGATTATTTCGAACTGATAGCTATCAACATCCATCGTGGATAAACTTACTTATAACTGTAGGTCGACGACAATACCCACCCTACCTGTTTACGAGGCAGTCGGCAACCAAACTTCGAAAAGTGCGCCACCGTAACGGCTTTTGTCTACATTAATTTCGCCTCCTGACAGGGTTACAAGCTCTTTAACAATTGCCAAACCAACCCCGTGGCCCATTTTATTTTCATCAGCGCGAATGCCTCGTCCCAAGACCTGACCTAATTTGCTTCGTGGAACTCCAGGTCCATCATCTTCGACGATGAGGTGCAGAGCGCTCTTTCCAGAATGTAAGGTTGACTCGATGGTAATATTTACCTTTGAGTAGCACCACTTATAGGCGTTGTCGATTAAATTTCCAGCAATTTCATACCAATCTCCCTCATCACATCCTATCGAAGTGACTGTCTCCTCCCCATTCATCATACAGCTTACCCCTTTAGTTGTATAAACTTTATCCAGTGATTCAATAATTTTCTCCGTCACCGGAACAACCGCAAAATAATTCGACAAGTGGTTTTGTCCGTGTGCTGCCGCACGCCGTAACTGATAGTCCACTATTTGATCGAGCCGCGATAATTGCTCTTCTATTTCTTGATTAGTTTCCTTTGATACCGTATCGTTTTCAATACAACCTCGTACGATAGTCAAAGGGGTCTTCAGGCTGTGAGCCAAATCTGCAAGACTGTTTCTATACCTGTCAAGACAAGCTCTTTCACTATCCAACAAAGCATTTAGGTTGTCCACCAGCCCCTTTATTTCACCTGGATACACTGAGTCCAAGCGAGTATTTTCGCCCGACTCGATGGCCCGAAGATCCTTTGCAATGCGGCTTAGAGGACTTAAACCCCAACGCAAAACAACGTACTGGGCTGCGACAAGCAATACCCCTGTCCCGATCAGCCATAGCCAGAGGGTATCCCGGAAGTCAGCAATCTTCTCAACCAAGGCATCTTGATTTTCAGCGACCACAAATGTATAGGTTTGATCGGTACCGTCTTTTCCCTCCCAAACCACCGAATAATAAAGCGCGAGGCGATTGGGGTCAGCGGGTAATTGTCGAACCTCAGCTTCGCCGGGTGATACGGAGATATAAGGAACAATTACGTCAAGAGCTGACCCCGATTGCCAGATCATCACACCCTCATTATTAAAAACGAAACCGTACAACCCCGATCCAGGTGTAGAAAATCGGGATTCAGGTAGCGTACGGGTTAGTCGAATCTCTTCTTCCTGATCCCTGGTTGCTGCGGACAATAATGCATAGACATATATCTGCAAGCGATTTTGCATTTCTGATTCAACAGATGTTTTAAACGCTCGTTCGAGAGCCGTGCCTCCAAAGCCTAAAAATGCGATTAGAATAACAATAGATGCAATCAGCAATCGGAAACTTAGCGAACCTTTCTCCAAGATCAATCTCCTTTTGGAACAAAACTAAATAAACTCTGAAACTGGCGACTAGGAGGCTGTCCGAGAATGGAAACCGTAGCGAGGGAAACCCATTTGAGTCAGATTTTTCGATCATTTGAGGCGAATAGTGGGTCTATTTAACGAAAATGATCGGGAAATCTGGCCAAAATGGACTTTTCCGCAGTAGGTTCTCTATTCTCAGACAGGCTCCTAGCATCACACCTTGAAGACGAATAAAAATACAGCATCGTCGGGTAGATTCTTTTTGGATAATCGCCTAAAAAGACAAATCATTTTCAGGTTTTATTTAGTGTCGGGTTCTTTAGTAGAGAAACGATATCCACGCCCTCTTAACGTCTCAATGGGATGCAAGAT
>JAZGGE010000180.1:0-11163 GCA_036480195.1 Methylococcales bacterium | reverse complement strand
GGTTGCTCTCAACCCGATAGTATTTATGTAGCAGGATCAACCACTGTATTACCTGTCATTTCCCGCGCTGCTGATAAATTTACAGCATTAACAGGTACTCCTATCATTGTTAATGCAGGCGGCTCAGGTGTCGGAATCAATCAATTAGGAAGCGGCAAGATCGATATCGGAATGATTTCCCGAGATCTTTCGTCTTCCGAAGTCAGCCAATTTCCACAGGTCGAGTTCATTTCCCATAGTATTGGTAAGGACGCTGTTGTTCCCGCCGTTTCCTCTGAAATATATGAAGGTGGTATTCAAGCGTTATCCTTCAAACAAATCAGGCAAATATACCTTGGTGAAATATCTAACTGGAAGCAGATTAGTGGACCAGATAAAGAAATATTAGTCGTGGACAAGGAAACCTCACGGGGTACCCGGCATGTGTTTATGCAAGCGATATTCGGAGACAAGGAAGCTATCGCGCCTGGCGCTGACCTGGTTTTAGGAGCAAACAACGAAGAACAAACTGCCATCACTCAAAGCGATGCCGCCATTGGGATGCTTTCCCATGCCTGGCTAAATAACGATGTAAAAGGCTTGGCGATCATTCTAGACAATGGTCGATTGATCGAACCGACCTTACAAAATATTAGCAACAGTTCTTTCCCAATAACCCGAAATCTTCTCCTGGTGACTAACGGCATTCCCTCGGGGAACAACAAAGCCTTTATTGATTTCCTGTTAAGCAAGGAAGGGCAAAAAATTGTCAATGCGTCAGGCTATGTTGGTATGTACCAGTAGAGTCGGCCATGCCTATGTCCTGCTCAGTACGCTGTTGAGCATGGTTGTTGCCCTTACAATTTTATTCATGTTGTTGGCTTATAGCTGGGATGCGATTTATCAGCAAGGATTCAATCTTTTCTCCTCTAAATGGCATCCGGCGGACGGACAGTTTGGAATAATTTCCATGGTATACGGATCCGCAATGGTCACTATGGTGGCCTTAATAATAGTGGTTCCACTGGGATTAGCAACAGCACTATTTATTTCGGAAGTTCTGCCACCAAGACATCGGTTTCGCGTCAAGTCGGCACTCGAACTGTTAGCAGGTATTCCGTCTATCGTATATGGACTCATTGGAGTTGCCTTTTTTTCAGTTTGGGTAGGGAATTGGTTTACTTTGTCCACAGGGCGAACGATTCTCACTGCTGCGATATTACTCGCAATCATGATTCTCCCCACCCTCATCACCCTGTCCGACGATGCTTTGCATAGCGTCCCTCGAAAATATCGGGAAACAGCACGAGGGCTCGGCCTATATCGACATGAGGTAATTCTAAATTGTGTTTTACCATTGGCAAAGGCCGATATTCTAGGCGCTGTTCTACTGTCGCTCGGACGGGCATTGGGAGAAACCATGGCGGTAATGCTGGTCATCGGCAGTATTGATAAAATTCCGCAGCCTTTTTTCAATTTGTTAACTCCGGGACAAACAGTAACCTCGAAACTGGGCCGGGAAATCGCGGAAGCCGTCTTTGGCTCCTTGCATTTCAGCGCGCTAATTTTTATGGGGTTAATATTATTGCTGATTGTTATGGTACTGACAGGGATTTCCCAATATTACACTAAGTTGGCGCCTCGCCTCTATGAATAGAAAATTGCTAAATGCCATATTTACTACGCTGATGTGGCTTGCAACGGTCATCTGTTGTGCAGTTCTCTGTTTTATAATCACGGTAATCGTGAGTGAGGGCGCAAAGGCGATTACCGTTGATTTTCTATTCACTCCGGCGAAAAACTTTGGCTCAGAAGGTGGCATCGTTTACCAGATTTTTGGTAGTTTTTTATTGATAGTTTTTGCCGGTTTCATGAGTCTCCCTGTCGCTTTAGGCGTCGCCCTCTATAAAAGCGAGTATCTTGAAAATCCGCGTTTGCAACGATTGAGTGATCTTGTCCTTTATGGTTTAAATGCAGTTCCTTCAGTAGTTTTCGGAATCTTTGGATTAATATTTTTTGTTAATATTCTGCACACCGGGCTTTCCTGGCTGGTGGGTGCGGTTATTCTGGCTATCATGATTTTACCCACGATTATACTGTCCTGTTATCAGGTCATGAATAGCATTCCCAATAGCTACCGTGAAGCTGCGCGCGCATTAGGATTTGATACCTGGCAGGTGATAACTAAAGTCATTCTACCTCAAGGGGTCGGCGGTGCAATAACCGGCTTATTAATCGGTCTTGCTCGAGCTGTTGGGGAAACTGCACCGATAATGTTTGTTGCAACCGCATTTTCAGGGGTCACATTGCCTGGTTCGCTGAACAGTCCGGTCAGCACTTTACCGACTCATATTCTGGCATTGTCAAAACAGGCAACACAGGAACAAGCCTTGGTCAATGCCTGGGGAACAAGTTTAGTCTTGTTGGGAATCGTTTTATTATTGAGTTCTGCCGCCTTGGCAAGTCGAGAATTCTTCAAGATCAGAGTATAGGAGGTAAAGATGAAAATGGACGTAACCAATGCTGGCGTATCAAAATTACTGGATCAACTTGTCGCTGCCGACAATGCCCAATCATTGATCGAAATTTGTGGCTTCAATGCCTGGTTTGGTAGAGCACAAGTGCTTGAAAATATCAACTTAGTATTTAATAAACATCAAATTAATTGTATTGTTGGGCCTTCCGGTAGCGGAAAATCCACATTGATTCGTAGTATCGACCGGATTAACGATGATGTGGCTACTTTCCGTCAGGAAGGCAAAATAATTTTTAACGGAAAAGATATTTATACTCTGAAAGATGTTACCCGATTGAGAACTCTAATTGGCCTGGTTTTCCAAAAGCCCTGCGTATTTCCAAGATCAATTAGCGAAAATGTTCTATTTGGGCTGCAATTTCTAACAAAACTATCAAAACAACAGAAGCAGATCACGGTAGAAAAAAATTTAAAAGCGGTTGCTTTATGGGATGAGGTAAATCATCGTCTTGAGGAACAAGCCGATTGTCTTTCAATCGGCCAGCAACAGCGCCTGTGCATTGCCCGCACCCTTGCGGTAAATCCCCAGGTTCTACTTTTAGATGAACCGACCTCATCACTGGATCCCACATCCTGTCGGGTAGTTGAAGATCTTATGCTACAACTTAAAGATCAATATACGATTATTTTCGTAACCCATAATATTCTGCAAGCCAAGCGAATTGCCGATCGCCTAGTCTTTATGTGTGAGGGTAAGATAATCGAACAGGGCGATAAAACACAACTATTCGAAAAACCCAAAAAACAACAAACCTGGAATTACCTGAACAACGAATACTGCAAATGTTAAGGAGCCGGAATCAAATAAATTGTGGAAATGGCACAGGATTTCTGTTCCAGTTCCAGACAGGAAAAGAGGTACATAGCACGCTACGTCTCTCTTTTCCTAACGCCGAAATAGGACAAAAAAATCGGTCAATTCCGGAAGCTATTTAGGGCAAGCTTCTAAGAGGCTGTCTTCTACCTTTCGGTCAGCATGAATAAAGTGGGTTCCTTTCCTTGGATGTTATCGAATTCTGAAGATAGCCTTCTAATCATCGCCAAAACCAAACAAAGATCTAATCTTCCCAAAGAAAGTTTTTTCAATATCCCGCTTCGGAACAATCACTGTTGTTTCTTTGGCTTGTGGTGTTGCTGAAGTTTTTTCCGGTTTGATTTCGCCCTGAATACCCGTCAGTTCATCCCCTTCGAACAAGATTAAAACTCTTTTTTGAGTACGTTCTTCTCCACCGGGTTGTTTAGAGTAGATATAGTCCCATCGATTTTTGTGAAAACTATCCATCACCAGAGGTGTTCCCATAATGTAACGAACTTGCCGTTTACTCATACCAGGGCGAAGCTGATTAATCATATCCTGATCGATGATGTTTCCTTGGTCGATGTCAATCTTGTAAACACAAGAGCTTAAAAACAGACTTGCCAAGTAGGTTATAATAACGCAGTGTTGCTTCATGAACTCCAGAGGCCGAGTATATTTGACTTTAGAAACGTAAATTTTATACCATCCAATGCTGGCTTGTCTTTCTGTCCATTTATCGCATCACGCGAATGGGCACATAAATAGCCCACGCAGCGCTTGAATATGCGCTGTACACATGAACAGAAGTCTAGCCGCCAGTTTCCGATGTTATGTCATTCCCGTTCCGTTGAAACTGGGAATAATACTCGATCATACTGATCAAAACATCTTTTCCGGAGAATTAAGAATTGATAGAGAGCCAAGAAATTAGAAACGCCGGGCTTAAGGTGACGTTGCCCCGCGTAAAAATTCTGGAAATGCTGGAAAGAAAGTACTGCAGTTTCCGGCATTTGACGGCGGAAGATGTTTATAAGACACTTCTAGAAGAAGGAGAAGAAATTGGCCTTGCCACCGTTTATCGCGTACTCACCCAATTCGAGGCTGCTGGTCTGGTTAAACGTCACCATTTTGACGGTGGGAACTCAATCTTCGAACTCAATCGGGGAGATCATCATGACCATGTCGTTTGTGTAAAATGTGGAAAAATTGAAGAATTCACCAATGACCTTATCGAGAAACAACAGCAGGAAATCGCGGAACAGAAAGGTTACGAATTAACGGATCATTGCTTATATTTATACGGCATTTGCCCTAATTGCCAAAAGTGAGGGCAGATCGTACTGCATTTCTTTACTGTTTTATGGTTTAATGCGCCCCAATGTTTAAACCACTCCCTCTATTTATCGGCCTGCGCTATACCCGGGCTAAACGCCGTACCCAATTTATTTCCTTTATAACGCTAACTTCAGTGATGGGCATCGCTTTGGGTGTTACCGCCCTGATTACGGTTCTGTCTGTCATGAATGGCTTTGAATCGGAACTTAGGGAACGTATTCTCGGCATGACATCCCATGCGTCTATCATTAGTTCAAAAGGAAAATTGGATGATTGGCGGACTCTTGAACCCATATTGAAGGAAGAACCTCACATTCTAGGCTGGGCACCTTATGTTAATGGCCAAGTCATGATAAATGCCGGTCGAAAAGTAAGCGGTGCTATGCTTCGTGGAGTTTCACCTGCACTGGAACCAAGAGTATCAGAAGTGGTTTCCAAGCTAACAGTCGGTCGATTGGATCAATTGATGCCAGGTCAATACGGTATTATTCTAGGGGCCGAGTTAGCAAGCTATCTGGATGTTTTTGTCGGAGATAAAGTCACTTTGATTACTCCTCAGTTCAATTCCACTCCTGCGGGGATTATACCCCGACTGCGGCGTTTTACTGTAACCGGTATCTTTAAGGTCGGTATGTACGAATATGACAGAAATCTTGTTTTGGTACATATGTCAGATGCAGCTAAATTATATCGCTTGGGAGAGTCTGTCACTGGTGTCCGGCTAAAACTTGATGATCTTTTTAAGGCACCACAAATCGCTCACAAATTGTACGATAAGCTACCTGGTTTTTTGCAGGTTTCCGATTGGACTCAGGTTCATAGTAATTTTTTTCGGGCTATCAAAACAGAAAAAAGAGTCATGTTTATCATTCTACTTTTGATAGTTGCAGTGGCAGCGTTCAATATAGTTTCTACTCTTGTGATGGTGGTAACTGATAAACGTGCGGATATCGCGATACTGCGCACCCAGGGACTAACTCCATTAAGCGTAATGGGAATATTTGTTGTTCTTGGTGCAATAATCGGCATCGTGGGAACAATAACGGGAGTCGTCGGCGGTGTTTTGCTGGCCCTGAACGTGGAAACAATTGTACCGGCAATAGAGAGGCTTATGGGGGTACAGTTTCTCGCTGCGGATGTCTATTACATCAGCGATTTACCCTCAAAACTTGAATGGTCGGATGTCTATTACATTGCCGGGATGTCTTTTCTGTTAACGCTCCTGGCAACATTATATCCAGCCTGGCAAGCTTCCCGACTCAATCCCGCAGAAGAATTGCGTTATGAGTAATTCCCCAGTCTTGGCGTGTAAAAATCTGGACAAACGCTTTAACCAAGGTGACTTAGACGTTGAAGTCCTGCATAAGGTAAGTCTTACGGTCGATGCCGGACAACGTATTGCCATCATGGGTTCTTCAGGCTCCGGAAAAAGTACGTTATTACACTTACTTGGTGGCCTGGACATCCCATCCGGTGGACAAGTCATGCTTGATGGAATGAGTATCGAAGGCTTAAGTCAAAGACAGTTGGGCAGCCTTCGAAACCGGATGCTGGGGTTTGTGTATCAATTCCACCATTTGTTAGGTGAGTTTACTATTGTGGAAAATGTGGCGATGCCACTCTTGATTCGTGGCGATAAGGTCAGCGCCGCAAAAGCTTCGGCGGAAGATATTTTGATACGGGTAGGTCTGAAGGAAAGATTAAGGCATAAACCCGGCGAGCTATCAGGCGGTGAGAAACAACGAGCGGCAATCGCCCGGGCGTTGGTTACCCGACCTAAATGCGTATTAGCGGACGAGCCCACTGGCAACCTGGACAGCAAAACGGCAGAGAACATCTTTCACCTGATCGATGAACTCAATCAGGAGTATCGCACCAGCTTTCTCGTTGTAACCCACGACGTATCGCTGGCAAATCGTATGGGTACGGTATGGCATCTACAAGATGGGCGGTTGCTCGAATCACCACCCCTGGACTGAGAATGTTTTTATTTGCTCTTCCGACTAAAGCTCCGCAGCTTCCAGCGTTTGGAAACCATAAGCCGCCAAAAAAGAAGGACGCCAAAGAAACCGATAATAGATAAAGCAGTCCCAACCACGAGAGAACCCAATAGAACGGGTTCCCAAACAATTGCCATGTCGTTCACTAAAGTTTTCACTGAAAACTTAAAACCTTCGTAAACCGGCACATTGATAATGGCTGCTCCAATCTTGTAAGAAAAATAGGTCAAGGGCGGAATAGTCAGCGGATTGGAAATCCAAACAAGCGCAACAGAAATGACCAAATTGGCCCGCAGTAAAAAAGCAAGTACTGCGGCTACGGCCATTTGTCCAGGGATTGGAACAAATGCGACAAAAAGACCGATAGCGAAGGCTTTGGACGCGGATCGGCGGCTAAGATGCCAAAGGTTAGGATCATGAATATGATCACCCAAAAACTGAAGGCTCTTATGTCGCCGGATCATTTCCGGATCGGGCATATAGCGTTGAAATATTCTTTTTGGCATTGGCCCAATTAAGTTGCAGCTTCTTAAGATGAGGGTTTATTCTACCTTATAAAACACCCCATTCGCCGTTTTCTGAAAACGTAGTGGATGAGCCGGATCCCAGCTACCGAAGAAATGCGCCTTCCCACATCAACCCTGCCCTTATTTTCCTTTGTTACGGGAAGCTGTGTTTTACAACAGCTTCCCGTACTCCCCGGACCTGTTTTTCTTGGCTTGGTGTTACTGACTGGAGTCCTTCTCGCAGGGTTACAAATCTATACTGTCGGACTGTGTCTACTGGGTTTCGTTTGGGCGGCTTTTATTGCCAGTCTCACCCTTTCGGAATCATTCCCAAACGAATGGAACGGGCAAGATATCCTTGTGACAGGTACTGTTGCCAGTATTCCCCAAAAAAGTGATCGTGCTGTACGGTTCGAATTTAAAATAAAAACGGTTAACACCCCTGCTGGACCAGTCATCCCTTCTCTAGTGCGATTAACGTGGTACGACGGTACGGCAGCATCAAGTCTAAAAGCAGGACAGGCTTGGACGCTTACTATCCGCTTAAAACAGCCTCGTGGGAGCCTGAATCCAGGTGGTTTTGACTACGAGAAATGGTTATTCGCGCAGGGCATACGCGCAACGGGATATGTGCGGAATACTACCGAAAACCAATTAATGGCAGAGAGTCGCTGGTCTCTAGACGCCTTTCGACAACGGCTAAATGACAGGCTAAATATTGCCCTTGCATCCAGTCCTCTATCAGGTATTGTCTCAGCCCTTACCATAGGCAATCGTGGAAATATTTCAGCGAAGCAATGGGATGTTTTTCGCCGAACATCCACATCCCATCTCGTTGCTATCTCTGGGCTGCATATCGGACTTATCGCCGGACTCGTCTACTTTCTGACTCAATGGTTTTGGGCTTTCACTGGATGGCTAAGATGGTCACCACCCCGAGTCGCTGCAACCCTTTCTTTACTTGCGGCGTTGGTCTACGCAGGACTAGCCGGCTTTTCGATTCCAACTCAACGGGCATTGATAATGGTTGCTGTTACTATGGGCGGCGTTATTCTCCAGCGCCGCATAGACCCATGGCGGCTGTTGGCAATTGCGATGTTCCTCGTTGTTGTAATTGATCCCATTGCAGTGGTGCAATCGGGATTTTGGCTGTCTTTTGGTGCTGTCGCGTTGATCGTATTCTCATTGGCTGGACGAATCGGGCGCCCCGGATACTGGATCGGATCGGTAAAGGTACAAATCATTTTATCGCTGGGAATGGCACCTATACTGGCCTATTATATTCAACAAATATCCCTTGTCGCACCACTAGCCAATTTGGTGGCAGTACCCATCTTCAGTTTTTTAATCGTACCCCTTTGCCTCCTCGGAGTACTCCTGTTAGACCCCATACCGACAATCGCCAACGGAATTCTCCACATCGCTGACATAGCATTACAAGGCATATGGATATTTTTAGGATGGCTTTCGACGGTCTCTTTCAGCCAATGGGATTTTACGCAACCCAGTCTACCCGCTTTATCACTTGCAATGGCAGGAGTCTTACTTTTGTGTGCCCCTCGTGGAATTCCAGCGCGTTGGGCCGGATTGGTATTACTCATACCCCTGATAATTCCTAAGCAGGACCATCTCGGGGAACGCGAGATTTTACTCACTTTACTCGATGTCGGACAAGGACTTGCAGTTGTTGTGACAACGAGAAGACATACGTTAGTATTCGATACCGGAGCAAAATTCAGCGACAAGTTTGACATGGGATCTGCCGTAGTCCTACCATTTCTAAAATCCAGAGGAATCAAAAAAATTGACATTCTGGTGATAAGCCACGGCGATAATGACCATATTGGTGGTGCAAATAGCCTACGGCAATATTTTAGTGTGGATAGCGTGCTAACCAGCGCGCCCGAACAACTACCCTGGGACAATGTAACCCGCTGCGATGCTAACCAAAACTGGCAGTGGGATGGGGTTGAATTTTCCATAATTTCCCCGTCTCATCCGGGATACTCTGGCGAGAACGACAATTCATGTGTCTTGAAAATAACTGCTGGGGAAAATGCGATTTTACTGACAGGTGATATTGAAAAGCCAGCGGAGAATGATTTAGTAAAGAAATACGGTAAGACGTTAAAAAGTGATATTTTGGTTGTTCCTCACCATGGCAGTGCGACCTCATCCACGGAAAGTCTGTTAGAAAGCGTTCAACCAAGGTTCGCCCTTTTTCCTACCGGTTTCTATAACCGCTTTGGTTTTCCGAATGAGGCAGTTGTCGAGAGATACCGGCAGATCGGGGCTACCGTGTTGCAAACGGGTAAGATGGGGGCGATTCAATTTAAAATCGGTGTGGACGGTATTGTTGGGTTTGATCTATATCGTCTTTCTCACAGGCGGTATTGGCACGCGGGCAACGACGATTAGTACTCATCATACCTTCCACATCCAAGAATACGTGTGCGATTAAAAGTGACAAGTTATAAATAAAGAATAGCTTCATTAGGCACTGAGATACCATTAATAATATATTTTTATAACCATGAAGAGCATGAAGATAATGAAGGAAGAGCGGTTGACGATTAATTTTAAGAAACAGAGCATTCTTTCTTCAAGTCCTTCATGTCCTTCATGTCCTTCATGGTAAAAATAGATGACATCTGTATGTGCATCACTTTTAATCGCACCCGTATTCTTAAACGCGAAAGGTATAGTAAAAACTACTACTCAAGATCTGAACTTGTCCGTTGATTCAACAATAAAATGGCTGTTGCTACCGCAGGTGCGCAATCTGCAACATTGAAACTTCCAGTGTCGTCATTTCCGACAGAGACAAAATCCGCGAAATCGATATAGGTGTAACCCAACCGCCCAGCTATTTCTTTAACCACGTAT
The DNA here is from genome assembly GCA_036480195.1 of Methylococcales bacterium. GTDB lineage: Bacteria > Pseudomonadota > Gammaproteobacteria > Methylococcales > JAZGGE01 > JAZGGE01. Next base: position 1,122 of record JAZGGE010000180.1, on the reverse strand, counting down.
CGCCCCACACCAGCGCCTATAATCGGCGCATCTTTGCTGAGTAGCCCACGGGATAATTGCCTTTCACATGCATTTTGTAATGTTGAAATATGTTTTTGTTTTATATAACCAGCCAATCGCTGCCAATCCACCAAGGCAGCAGACTCCATATCTCTGCCGAGCATTCGGGCAAGCCGCCTGGCGCTGCCAGTGAGTGTTTTTTCATTCCCATCAGCTGTTGGCAGCTGATCTACATGCTCCGGCAATTCTCCACAGAGTCTGTAAACATCAGCCAGTGTTGCGAAATGCTCTGACATTAATGAGATCCACTGCCCCTCAAAAGGCACTGCGTTCACAACAGCCATCACAGGCGTCCTCACCAGCCCACTATAGATCAATTCCTCGTACTGCAATCGCTGATAATCCGTTAATCCCCTGGCATTTACGTCACCTTTGGTCAGTACCATGATATCTGTCGTGGTACTGCCTATGTCGACAAATAAGGCAGATCCAACTTGGGATGCAGCAAATAGCGCAGTCGCCATCCAATTTGCCGAGGCAATAATTTCGTACAAAGCACCATCAAGTTGTTCAACGTCAAGGAACCCTGTTTGGCCAACAAAGACTTCTATTTTTCCCGCAGGCAGATACTGGCTAACTGTGTTTAGCAGCTGTTTTACTCCTTCTTCTCTATTGGGGAAAAGATCGGCTAACTCACCTGTCATGGTAATACCGTGGCAACTTTGATCAACTTGAAGTTGTCCAAGGTCGTTTATCATGGTCTCCAGCGCGCCATGGAGCGCATCGATTCCCTTCCAGAGAGGACACGCCGTTTGAACCACTTGTTCAATAAAACCGTCCTCAGTGACCCGTGCTGCTTTAAGATGTGCACCACCGATATCCCAACCGATTACATTTGTTGGCATTTTTGCCCCATTTTTTGATTCTCTCTCAATAGTCCTGCCATAGCCAATACTTTCCTTGCAGGATTGTACCCTATCGTCTGACTTAAACCTGCGTAAGACGTGGTTAATCTGGGGTTTACCTCCAACACTAACAGTTGATTATCGGCAAATAGAAAATCGACACCCACATAACCCCATAATCCTGGAAATGTAGCTGCAACCCCGTTCGCCAATTCCT
>JAZGGE010000179.1:0-3823 GCA_036480195.1 Methylococcales bacterium | reverse complement strand
CCATGGTTGTCCGTCGCCCGTTCTACACTCATTTGCATATAGGGTTGCCAATCAAAGCCACCACCCTGATCTTTGACAGCTACTTTAATCCCGCGATCGCTTCGTTGAAATTCAATATGGGCAAACTTATTTTGATTCTGTTCTGCTTGTAACCGTTTTTCAACCTCTTCACCCCAGGTACCCCGCTCGTTAAAACGGGTTTTGTCATCATAAGTAATTCCAAGATTGCCGTGTTCTACGGCATTGATCAACAGCTCTGAAAGACCCATCACAACCTTGGAGGGTTCAGGACATGCGTTAGCCACAAGGGAAGCGAGAGAACGAGCCTGATCCAGACTTTGAAAACTAAAGCTTGCAGAGTTCATTAAACCGAGTGTCTTGGCGCTCTCGGCAAGATCGTCCTGTAATTCCTTGTAGTGCAACCGCTCACGCACTGCCGTATCAACAACGGAAAAAAGCATATCTTCTTCAAACGGCTTGGTAAGGTAGTAGTAGGCACCTGCCTGCATCCCTTCCATAATATCTTCTTTAGCCGCTCGCGCCGTTTGCAAAATCACCGGACAATGGGTTAGGATCGGATGCTCTTTCATCTTGGCCAGAACTTCCATACCATTCATCTCTGGCATCATTCTATCCAAAAGAATAACATCGAAGCTCTGTGGTTCTGACTCCAGCATTTGCCATGCTATAGCACCGTTTTCAGCAGTACTCAACCGGTAATCACCTTCATCAAGGTATTCGGAAATGATCTCCAGATTATGGGGTTCATCATCCACTATCAGTATATGTGGATCGGTATCAGACATAGCATTTTCCTTAAAAAGATAACCTTAACCTAAGGATAGACCAAATTCAGATTGTCTTTAGGATGCTATAAAGGAAATTTTTGATAGAAGTACGGCTTACTCTAGCAAATAAGGAGGTATATTCTACCCCTCTGAATGTACTGGCAGGCTATCCCTCAGCAACACCACAAGCAAGCACAGTTCGACTTCAGTTCTTGCTAGGAGCCATCCCTGTAGCTCCACTGTTTGCCCGGCTAAATACTCTTCCCGGTATTGGGAATGAATCTGTCTCCGCAAAGCCTCTCTATCGAGTTTGATCACCGATTCCTTATTCCCAGACAATCGTTCGGCCAATACCTGCACGACCTTTGGTCTATCTGGCTGTTGCTTAAGTGATTCATAATAGCTCCTCCCTATAATCCGGGCACTTGGGAGATCAGTCAACGAAGAAATCAGATGACGCCCCAACTGCTCGTCATCTGCTTCGCCGCCACTTTTCGATTTGAGCAGCGAACACCCGGCTAACCAGGGTAATCCAGCAAAGAGGATCAATAATTGCCGTCGACTTAGATCCATGAATACCCTCCTAATTTTTTAGAGACTTGATATGATCCGCTAACCTGACGGCCAGGGCAACAAGCGTTAACGTCGGGTTGGCGGCACCCGATGTTGTAAACACAGAGCTCCCTGCAATATAGAGATTCTTTAAGCCGAACACCTGACAATTCCGATCCACTACGCCATTTTGCTCAGTATCACCCATTCGAGTTGTTCCCATGTGATGATTTCCCCACATATTTATTTCAGGCCAAACATCATTATCGGACAATAAGCTTTTAACTCGACTATCGCCTCTAGCGCCAAAAGAAGCTGCGATCGCCATGATATTTGAACGAAAACTTCGTTTATCCTCAGTAGACAAGCGCCAATCAAGACGCGTACGACGTAACCCTAAAGCATCTTGTTGATCAGAAAGTGTGATTCGGCTTTCCGGGTTTGGTGCTTGTTCGCAATTTCCGCCGAATGAAAGCCGTGCTGCCTTAAGCGGATCTTGTTCACTCTTACGGAAGCTTGTCGTATGACTTGCCATGTTGTTTAAAAGCGCTATTTCCCAGGCTTGATTTGGATCTTTATCTTGTGGATCCTCTACGAAGCGCGGGACAATACCACCTTCCGCACTATATTCCTTGGTTGGGACAAACGAGATCAAACTATTCAACAGTTTTTTCTTCCTCATAAAATTTTCCGAGGGCATCAGACAAGGTCTGACCCGAGTCCCTTCGAGCCGCACAGATTTGCGATAGATACCCGGCATTACCTCTAGATCCAGCAAAACACCCTTCGCAAGCTCCGGTATGATCGGATGTTCCATAAAAAAACGTCCAACTAAATCATTGCCATTACCAAGACCCGCACTATTTACCCGATTTGACACTAACAACAGCCTGGGATTTTCTATACCTCCTGTTGCCAGAATATAGACTGATGCTTTTACGAAAAACTTCGAACCTTGAAGTGTAGCGACGTGTAACCGCGAAATATCTGATGTGTGTCTTGATTCCTCAATTTCAACCACATTACTGTGAAGCAGAGTCTTAATATTGATGGAACCCTCAATTTCCTTATGATATTTTTTCCCAAATCGAGTCGGGGTACTAAACTGGAAAAACCGGGTATCCACCGCCCCGCCCGGAAACGGCATAGGCTCAAATCCTACCTTTTCCGACCAATATTCCATCGCATCGTATTTAAACGGCCCGGTTTCACATAACTTCTGCGCTCGAATATAAAAGCGATCCAGGTCATTCCTGGAAATAGGCCAACCACTATTTGGTACCCAGGCGCGGCGTTCAAAATCAATGGCATCCAGGGGACGGCACCATCCTCCCCAATGATTAGTGCTACCGCCAAAATAACGTAATCTCGACGAACCCAACGGATACGAAAGACCGGTTATTTCACCTTGATACAACGCTTGCGTATCAGGATCAGGTTCCAATCCTCCACTTTCAATTAAGCAGACTCGAGTCGTAGAGTTTGAAAACTCCTTTGCCAGAGTGATACCCGCTGCTCCTGCACCGATAATAGCAAGATCGGTATCAACAACAGTATTTCTGGGAATATTTCTTCCGTCGATAAACATATGTGGTTAAAAATGCCTTTTGATAGAAACCAAGACCGTTTTACCTTTTTACTTTCCAAGAATCAAGCATGATTGGTGTGATGCACCCACTTATCTATCTTAATAGACCTTATAAAATACTCGTTATTTACAACATTCAAGGTTTTGTGGACTGAACATGGCTAGTGTAATCCGACGGATAAAGTTATATGTTTACCTTGTCGCTAACTTATTCGTTACGCACTGTAACCTGGATCCGTGAGTCCGGGGCGGATGTAGAGTGCAAGATATTGGTTTTACAGTGGAATCAAAAAATCTTAGTTTCACCCATCGGTTAAACGGGCATTTTTTGAACCGCTGTGGAAACAAGAGCTTGTGCTCTGCGCCGTTATGGACTCACGGATCCAGGTGTAAGTTATTAACTACAACTAAAAATCCATCATTAGCATAGCGGGACTACTGAGAATCATTTCTTACGTATTGCTTAAAGTGACAACTTCTTCGAGTGAAATCCACCATCGCAAAGGATATATCGTAGAGATTCACGCGATTTATTACACATCTGATTGTGTAAAATTACACAGAAACTTTCCAATTACACTGCTACCGTAGTAGTATTCTACGTAGAAGTATGTACGAATTAAGCGCATCTAAATCGTAATATAAGGCTTATATATAATGAAAATAACAACAACTATTTCTAGAATACTAACGCTCATTTGGATCACCTGTATGTACTCGACATCCGCCGGTGCGATAGACGAAAGTAGTGCTATAGATCCTACATTAGTTGACCGGTTAATCGCTCCGGAACCCAGGATAATTGACCTAATCGACCAGGGCTTTCATCTTCCGGTTGATCTTGGTCTCGCAATCCCAACAGAGCTAAATTTAACGCTCCAAGCTGAAAATGCTG
>JAZGGE010000178.1:0-7369 GCA_036480195.1 Methylococcales bacterium | reverse complement strand
AACATCTATTTTGATTGGCCCTCACAAACAATCAATGACTTACGATTAAATCGGTATCTATGATGCCATTTTAGCCGTCTGTAACTTACTGTAATATATGTTGTTTAGGGGTCTGAACGGTTACATGTTTTATGTTGAACAACATTATCTTAGTCATTCTGTAGAAATCGCTGATGCACTGATAGCTGCTACGTCTATCTCAACGGGAATGCCATTAATTACGGGTAACTATAAGCATTACCGCATCATAAAAGAGCTAGATGTTACAAAATTCAAGCCCGATCAATAGCTTTCCTAACAGCTAAAAGAGGGCATAAGAAAGATCGTCTATCATCAAACTTTTGGGAGCTAATTCGCCTTTTTATTCGCGATATTGTTTACTTCGATTACTGTTAATCCGGTAAAATCGGCGACCTGTTCAGCATTAAATCGCTCCAACAGGTTTTTAACAATCTTCTCCCCTTTTTCCATTCCTTTCTCCATTCCTTTTTCCAGCCCTAGCTCATAGGATGGTAACTTTTCGACTTCAACTTGGGTAATCATTTTCTCTGCCTCTTTGATTTGTTGCATTAAGGCGATTGTCCGAAAAGAATAGACCATATTGCGCTGTATTTTTGTTTGTATTCAAGGCGCGATATCAGGCGCATAGCGGGCTATGTAACTAATGTCGCAACGTAGAATACGGACAAAAAGACAAGCAAGGTGGTAGATTCTTTGAGAGAAATCGCCTAATTCCCGATTCTCGGATAAAACTTCGAGCATACCCATGTAGTCCCGGAATTTTCGAATATCCTTTTTGAATAGCTCATGGAGCCGTCTGGTAATAAGGTTTACTACATCTTGTGCCGGATTGCCTTTGAAGTCACGCAAGATTGCCAGAATCAAGGCGTCAGGATTATCTTGTTCCAGGAATGTCGCGCAATCAATATCATGCATATCGATAATCGTGTATTGATAGCGGTGGCTCTGCTCGCTTAGGAACCAAAATTGAATAAAACTCGAAACTGGCGCCGAATTTTTATTCCTATTCAAGGCGTACAAAGAGGCGCATAGCCCGCTACGCAACTCTAGGTGTCCCCGAGGCTAACCCTAATCAGCTTCTCTGGAATTGACAGTGGCGATTAACTAAATCGAGTCTAACCCCATTAGTTTACCCATTAGTTTGCGTGAAATTTGGGAGAAAGAACCTCGAAGTTTATTTGTCGCGAAAGCGACGAAATACTTCCTGGAAATCTATCCTTGCATTGCAGGTTAAACCATCGAAAGCAAACTGCTCATGGGTAAAATCACCCAGTTTTGAATATTTATTGTTTTCCAGCCGGTAAAGACTGGCTTTTAGATCATCCGGACTGACGATTATGTAATAAGGGACTTTTTCTTCCTGATAGATTTCGAACTTGATATTCTGATCTTTCTTGATACTATTTTTTGAGAGAACTTCGAATATGATTTCTGGATGTTTGGTAACAAAGGCATCGCCCGGTTCATTGCAGACAAGCATGACATCGGGACGTAAAATTGTGGATTCATTAAGTTTCCAGTCCTGCTCCATGAGTACGAGGCACTGCTCGCAATCTTTAATGCTTTCTGTCAAAGAAAAAACAATCAAACTAGAAATCGCCTGATGGTTAACCCTAAGACTAGGAGCCGTTGCATAAGGAATTCCGTTAATTAACTCCCACTCACCCTCCCAAATTTCATAATCAGCATAAGTATAGTAAGGCAAGTTTTCTAACTTGATGTTACTCATTGTCAACGTTATCTACAGCATTCAAAGTAGTTGATGGAGTCTAGCACGATTTGGCAATGTGAAAAACTCGGAGTTTCTCCCGGTGTGAAATGTTCCTGAAATCGCGTTTGGATTAATTCATGTTACAGGTTCGATTTTAATAGCCTTGCAGAAATTAAGCAGTACTGTTGTTTATGATCTCAATGCTGCAATCTTGAGCTAACCACAACTTCTGGCATCCCAATACCCTCTTGTTAGGGTGTTGGTTCCTGTAAAAAATAACTACTAAAAAAGAGCAAATTTTGGTGTATTACGATCATCCACCGTACTTTTGTAAAAAAGAAATGATATCCTTGATCACTTCAAAATGGTTACGCTACATTCGCTTCATTCATCCTCTCACAAATACACTGCCATCGGCACTCCTTGCGGACAGCTTTCTCTAAACCTAGACGATACGACATTGCTACGTTCCATATAAACGAGGTGTGATTAAAAGTAATGCGAATACTTTATAGTGATACTCTACTCACCTTAATGAAGGTGCAAATTTGTAGGGTGGGCAAAAAAGCCTGCCCACCCTACATTATTTTAATTTATTGGTTGTGATCCAAAAGTCTGCATCACTTTTAATCGCACCCATATAAACGAGCCAAGCAGATCTAGCATCGAATTTATCGTAGACCCTTATTGATGTGTGGAAACGTATGTGAAATGAAAGATCCGACAACAAGCGCTTTGTGATTGCGCATTTATGGCTTGATTTATTACCATGAAGAGTATGAATAAGAAAAAATATTTCTTTTCATCATGTCCTTCATGCTCTTCATAGTTAAGATAAATAACGTTGCCTTTAGCCAGCATTCCTTGAGTTATACATCACTTTTAATCACACCCGTAAAGTTTTGCAACACGCAAAATAAGACGTATAATAGAATAAAATTAAGTACGTCAAGAATATTTATTATGCAGACAAAATTGACACTCAGGTTGGAAGATTCGCTAATCCAAAGTGCAAAGAATTATGCTAAACAACAGGATAAATCCCTTTCGCAAGTTGTAGGAGATTACTTTCAGATATTGACGGAACAAACTGAAAGACCAGAAATATCACCTGTTACCAAGTCATTAGTTGGAATTCTAGAGTCCAGTAATGTAGATGTAAAAGGTTACAAAAAACACTTAGAGGGAAAGTATCTTTGAAGATTTTATTTGATACAAACATTATCCTTGATGTTTTATTAAAGGCATTGCTAAATTAGTATAGCTTTGTGCTAAATGTAAGTAGGCTAGAGCTATCTACGTTGCTAATATTACAAATAAAGAAATAGAATATTAGCTATACCAAATTAGCAATGCCTTATTAAATAGGGAGCCTTTTGTTGAGTTATCAGCTAATCTTGCCAGTTTTGTAGAAAATAAAGAAATTGAGGGTTACTTATGTGCAACGACGATCACTACGCTAGACTACCTAATATCAAAAACAACAAGTAGGGATAGATCCAAGGTTGAGATACAGAAGTTATTACACCTGTTCAAAATTTCTGAAGTGAGTTCGTATGTGCTTGAGCGATCTATAAAATCAGGCTCTAAAGACTTTGAAGATGCAGTTCAGTATTATTCCGGGGAATATGGGGAGGTAAACGGATTGGTTACCAGAAACACAAAGGATTATAAACGAGCTAAATTACCTATATACACACCTGACGAGTTGTGGGGAATTGTCTCAATCAGCCAAAGCAGAGAGATAAGAAAACGGATCAGTAAATCTTGGAGGTGGGGTAAAACCATTGGTCACTGTTGCGAACTGGTCACTACCAGGGGCTTGAAAGAGATTACTTTCCTGCGCTTCTACGCCTTGCCCTACACAAAATCTACACACTTAAAATGCACATTTTTAAACACGAATGGTATAGCGCAACATACGCAACGGCATGACTGTGTCATTATCATTCTGGATTTCGATGTGAAGGATAAAAGGTGTTTTCAATTGCCGGTCTCGATAACGTGGACGACCAAGTTTGGCCGGTGGTATTCGATACGTTGCTGCTCGGTGGCCAGTAATTCCAGATTGTCGGCGTCAATATTCAGTTTCAGCCGTAATAGCTGAATTACACAATCAATTGCAACTTTTACCCAAGCCTGATCTGCCGACATAACTGGAAGCATTTGGTCTATCCCTTTTTCCAGCCCTAGCTCATAGGATGGTAACTTTTCGACTTTAACTTGGGTAATCATTTTCTCAGCCTCTTTGATTTGTTGTTTTAAGGCGATTGTCCGAAAAGAATAGACCAGATTGCGCTGGATTTTTGTTTGTATTCAAGGCGCGATATTAGGCGCATAGCGGGCTATGTAACTAATGTCGCAACGCAGAATACAGACAAAAAGACAAGCAAGGTGGTAGATTCTTTGAGAGAAATCGCCTAATTCCCAGTTTTCCGATAATACCTCAAGCATTCCCATGTAGTCCCGGAATTTTCGAATATCCTTTTTGAATAGCTCATGGAGGCGTTTGGTAATAAGGTTTACTACATCTTGTGTCGGATTGCCTTTGAAGTCACACAAGATTGCCAGAATCAAGGTGTCAGGATTATCTTGTTCCAGGAAAGTGGCGCAATCAATATCATGCATGTTGATAATCGGGTATTGATAGCGGTGATTCGGTTCGTAACCTACTTTGAATTGTTAACGGGTCATTAACAATTTGTCACAATTCATTAACAGAACGTTAAAGATTCATTAACACTTTTTCGTTAGCCTATCTGTGGAGAACGCCTTTATTTTTTATCGATAATTACTGGCAATGATCACAATCGATACAGATCGGACAGCCTACTTGGAGTCTGTTCGAAAATCACCAAATAGATGAGCACATGATAACGTCTACTCAAAAGAGATCGGAAAGAGGCCTTGAATTACTACCCATTGGTTCTAAACATGGGAGTAATGACTCGAAAACCGATCCACATACCGCACGAACTGAAACTCTGCTTCGGCTTATTATGGAGGGAACCGCGAAGGCCACAGGGAAAGCCTTTTTTTCTGAATTGGTTTGTTATTTAGCGTTGACGCTGGGCGTGCGCTATGCTTTCGTTTCCGAATTCACCCGGGATAAAACACGGGGTCGCACCCTGGCATTTTGGGCTGATGATGGTTATATGGATGAGATGGTATATCTCTTAAAGGGGACACCTTGTGAGTCCGTTTTATTGGGGAATATTGTGTTTTATCCTCAAAACATCCAAGCGATTTTTCCGGATGACTGCGAGCTGGTTAAATTGGAAGCAGTCAGTTATCTTGCAGTCCCACTCATTGACAGGTACGGTACGATACTGGGTCTTCTCGGCGCAATGAATAATAAGCCGATGAATGAGGAACCTAATGATCTATCGGTTTTTAAGATTTTTGCTGCACGGGCAGCAGCGGAAATTGAGCGTATTCGTGCAGAGGACGCTTTGCAGGCTAGCGAAAAACAATTTCGTGATTTGTACGAAGAGGCGCCCATCGCGTATCTGTCTACCGGTGTCGATGGAAAAATCAAGAGAGCCAATCGACATGCAATGGAATGGTTCGGTTATACGGAACATGACCTGGTCGGCCGTGATGTGTTGGATCTGGTCGCGGATACAGCAGCTGGAAAACCGATGGCCGATAAAGTCTTCAGTCAATTCCTTGAGGGTGAGGAAACCCAAGGGCAGGAGATTGAAATGCGCCAGGCAAACGGTGAGTCTGCATGGGCAAGCGTATCGCTCCGGCCTATTTTTGATCAGACTGGGCGTGTCGTCGCAAGTCGCTCAATGTTGGTGAATATTACCGATCGCAAGCTGGCCGAGGAAGCAATCCGCGAGTTACGAACAGAAAATATCTCGCTGCAGGAAGAAATCAATCGACCCTTCAAATTCAAAGAGCTGGTAGGTGACTCTACAAAGATGCAAGTGCTCTATAACGAAATAGAATTGGTGGCGGATACTGGCAGCACCGTTCTTATTGTTGGAGAGACCGGCACTGGAAAGGAGTTGATTGCCCGAGCTTTGCACAATGCCAGCAGCCGGAAAGACAAAATTCTTGTCAAAATCAATTGCGCTGCCTTACCCAGTGAACTTATAGAAAGCGAATTGTTCGGGCACGAAAAAGGTGCTTTTACGGGAGCAACCCAACAACGAAAGGGCCGGTTCGAGTTGGCAGATAAGGGAACTATATTCCTTGATGAAGTCGGAGAACTTTCACCGCAAGCACAAGCCAAATTATTGCGGGTGCTGCAGGAACAGGAATTTGAACGGGTGGGTGGGGCGACAACCATTAAAGTGGATGCCCGGATAATCGCGGCGACGAATCGAGACCTCACAGAAATGGTGAATGAGGGTACGTTTCGTTTGGATCTTTATTATCGCATCAATGTTTTTCCGTTGCAGGTTCCCTCCCTAAGGGAACGAATCTCTGATGTTCCTCAACTTGCAAGATACTTTCTCGCTCTGTTTGGCCGTAAACTCGGCCGGGCATTCGCTGATATTTCGCCCACAAGCATGGAAAATCTTCAGCTTTATCATTGGCCTGGTAATGTACGGGAGTTGCAAAATATCATTGAGCGGGCAGCGATTCTTGCTAAGGGACAATTTGTCGAGATCGTTGATACCTCCATCTCTCAACTTATCGTTACCAGTATGCCAATCCCTTCAGGATCGCTGGGGGAGGTCGAACGAAACTATATATTACAAGTATTGGAAACGTGTGGTTGGGTCGTCGAAGGTAAGCATGGTGCAGCAACGATACTCGATATTAAACCCAGTACTTTACGTTTTCGAATGCAAAAGCTGGCTATTAGTAAGTCGTATCGTTCAGGTTGATTAAAGGTGGTTTGATGAAATAAAGTTACCAAGATTGCGCAGTATTTTTGTTTCTGACCGAACTCTCTCAAGAGGCGCATAGTTATTCTACGTAACGATTGAGCTCGTTTGGTCAGGAGCAAAAAGGCAAGCAAGGTTGGTAACTTTAGTTCGTCAGACCACCTAATGGCTGTTGGTTCGAGTAGCCCCTATTTTCGTGCGCCTCACAGCTGGCCCCTTCTCGGAACCTGCTCAAGATCTCGCTGAAGGGCACATCACGGCGTTAACAATGGTCTCAAAATTCCCACATGCGACCAGTATGCTCAGAATCCCTGATATCACGAAAAATGTTTTGATACCTCCTACGAAGAGAAGTCGCTATTTTAGGCTCGGAATAAAATCCCATGAATTTCTATAACCTTTTTGATTCTATTTATTGATGTCAGTTAGTCTGATGCTGTGCTTTTTCGTCCACTTTTGCCTTGCGTTGCATCCCTTGATCGAGATCTTGAACAGGTTCTCAGCCTTCTGCTTTAGCAAATTAGTACTCCGTCAATACAAAAATGAAGGAGTACTGGCCACCGGGTGCGATTAAAAGTGATGCAGATTTTTGGATCACAACCAATAAATTAAAAAAATGTAGGGTGGGCAGGCTTTTTTGCCCACCCTTTAACAGTAGCGTGAATAGCAGTGGGCAAAAAAAGCCTGCCCACCCTACAAATTTGCACCTTCATTAAGGTGAGTAGAGTATCACTATAAAGTATTCGCATTACTTTTAATCACACCTCTGGCCACCACCATATTTGACAGATCCACA
>JAZGGE010000177.1:0-18293 GCA_036480195.1 Methylococcales bacterium | reverse complement strand
GTCCGAGAATAGAGAACCTACTGCGGAAAAGTCCATTTTGGCCAGATTTCCCGATCATTTTCGTTAAATAGACCCACTATTCGCCTCAAATGATCGAAAAATCTGACTCAAAATGGATTTCCCTCGCTGCAGCTTCTATTCTCGGACAGGCTCCTAGGCATAGAACTGCAGGAAGAGTTATCTCTTTCAGGGTTCTGCAACGACGCTCTTCGCAAAAAAATGCCCGCTGAAATTGGGTATTCTTGGATGTGAGAGGTATATTAACGGTGATGAGGGGAGAGAAATGTATAACGGGATGCCATATTGGCGTTTGTCAGGATTCTATTTTTTTTATTTTGCTACCTTAGGTGGTTTTTTACCTTATTGGGGGTTGTATTTGGAATCGGAAGGCTTTTCGCCGTCTGAAATCGGTCAACTTATGGCGCTGTTGGTCGGTACCAAGATTGTTGCCCCAAATATATGGGGCTGGATTGCCGACCATACCGGCAAAAGCATTACGATCATTCGAATTGCTACATTTTTATCAGCAGTGGTGTTTGCAGCGGTATGGGCAGGCCAAGAGTTTTGGTGGTTGGCCTGCGTCATAACCGTATTCAGTTTTTTTTGGAATGCGGCTTTACCCCAGATGGAGGCTGTTACGTTGTCTCATTTGCATCAGAATTCCCACCATTACAGCCGGATTCGAAGTTGGGGTTCAATCGGTTTTATTGTGACGGTTCTCAGTGTGGGGTGGGCGTTAGACACTGTGGATATAAAAAATCTACCCATTCTAATTGTTGGTTTACTTACTGGTATATGGTTGGCCAGCCAGTTAATTCCGGAACCCAATATTGCCGGCAAAGTAGATGGACAGATTAGTGTTGGCAGCATTCTTCGTAGGCCCCATGTCATTGCTTTTTTCATTGTAGCGATGTTAAATCAAATGGCACATGGCCCCTATTATGTTTTTTTTTCCATCTATTTGGGGCAGCATGGTTACAGTGGAATGGCTACAGGGATGCTTTGGTCGCTGGGTGTGTTTGCAGAAGTCTTGATATTCGCCTTTATGCATGCCATTCTTAAGCGATTCTCCCTCAAGACTATTTTGTTGTTTAGCATGCTGGCTGGGGTTGTTCGCTGGTTATTGATAGGCTTTGTGGTGGACAGTTTTGCGGGTGTTATTGCAGCCCAGCTACTTCATGCTGCGACTTTCGGTTCTGCCCATGTCGCTTCTATTCATTTGGTGCATCGTTTTTTTAAGGGGAGACATCTGGGCAAGGGGCAAGCTTTATATAGTAGTGTTAGTTTTGGAGTGGGTGGAGCCGTGGGGAGTTTATCTAGTGGTGAATTATGGTCGAATCCCGGGCCAGAAGTTGTTTATGCCGTAGCATCATTGACTTGTTTGGTCGCGTTTCTGATTGTTTTATTCTTGGTGCAGGAGGATGAGGCTGGTGCTGCGGGTTGAAATTCCGGATAGTTCTGACTTGGCTATGGGACGAGCTATGGAGCTGGTTTCGCAGCGCAGAAGAACCTTAGGCAACCCGCTATAAATAACCCCCCCATCTTGCTTGTCTTTTTGTCTGTCTTCAGCGTTGCAACTTCGGTTACATAGCTTGCTATGCGCCCTGCGTTACGCCTTGAAGACAAACAAAAATCCGGCGCAATATCGGTGGGTTATTTATTGCGAGTTGCCTTACCCTTCCTGCAGAATCTTCTGTTCTTTCAGCATTGCTATAACCTCATCGGCTTTCATTGACTCACTGGAGATTTTAATAACGTTTGAGTCTGCTTCCAAAATAGATGAATCCAGTGTGCACAGGCAGATTATTCCGGCTTGATTGATCAGTCTAGCCGTTTTGTGTGCTTCCTTCCCTAATTCAGGGTCATTGAGCATGGTACAGATATGGCCCGTATCGAAAAGCTTACGTTCCAATGTCTGGGCGAATTGCTGTTGATTATCACCGGAAATTAGGAGAGTCGCTGGTTTTTGTCCAAAACGGGCGGCGCGTTCATCTGGTGTGACCTGGCGTTTTTCTGTGTCACGGATTGTGGAACTCACAATCATCCCGGCGCCAACAGTACCATGGGTTAACCTGTCGATGATGATGAAAGCACCTGTTCTTTGGCTAAGTCTATAGGAGTCAAACGCTATTGGAGCATTTAGGGCGACTTCGCATAACCCAATTTCATTCAGATTTAGCTGATCCACGGAGTGTTGTTCGAGGGTATTTATATCAATCCTGTGATGCAGGGCAGAGATCGAGCCTGTAACAGTACGGGTGGCGTGTTTTATATAGAATTGCTTGCCTGCTGCCAATGGTTGCTCGGCCATCCAGACGATATGTGCCTCGAAACGGTTATCTACCTCGGGAAGATCGTTACTATGGGCAATCATGTCGCCCCGACTGATGTCAATTTCATCTTCCAGGGTGATGGTGACGGACATAGGTGGGAATGCTTCCTCTAATTCACCATCCTGGGTTACGATGGCTTCGATACGGCTTGTTTTCCGGGAAGGTAAAGCCATGATTTCATCACCTTTTTTTAAGATGCCACTGGCAACTGTGCCGCAGTAGCCCCGAAAATCCAGATTGGGCCGATTTACGTATTGAACCGGGAACCGCATATTGCTGAAATTTCTGTAGTCATTGATTTCAATTGTGGTAAGAATTTCCATCAATGGTTTACCCTGATACCAGGGCATCTGCTCGCTGGATTTAACGACGTTATCTCCTTCCAGTGCAGACAATGGGATGAAATGGATACCGAGATGATCCAGTTTTTGAGAAAAAGTGAGGTAGTCTTTTTTAATGCTTTTGAATACAGACTCGCTATAGTTAACCAGATCCATCTTGTTGATGGCGACGACGATATGTTGAATGCCGAGTAGAGACGCGATGAAGCTGTGGCGTTTGGTTTGTATTTGGACGCCGTAGCGGGCATCGATAAGAATGATTGCGAGATCGCAGGTCGATGCCCCGGTGGCCATATTTCGGGTGTATTGCTCATGACCGGGGGTATCAGCAATAATAAATTTACGGTTAGCGGTAGAGAAGTATCGGTACGCGACATCAATGGTAATACCTTGTTCCCTTTCCGCCTGGAGGCCATCAACTAGCAAAGCCAAGTCGATCTTACCACCGGTTGTGCCGGATTTGACGCTATCGGCTTTTACTGCGGCCAATTGGTCTTCGTAAATGAGCTTGGAATCGTGTAGCAGGCGTCCAATGAGAGTGCTTTTACCGTCGTCGACACTACCGCAGGTGAGTAAGCGAAGTAGATCTTTTTGCTCATGCTGAGCCAGATAGGCTTCAATATCTTTACTAATGAGTTCGGATTGATGAGACATATTTTATTTTAGGGGTGATATTGAAGCGGATATTTGTGTGGTTTGACGTTGTCATGCTGTGAAGAAATATGTTGCGATACAACAACAAGGAATTAGAAATATCCTTCACGTTTTTTCTGTTCCATGGAGCCTGATTGGTCAAAATCAATAACTCTGCCTTGGCGTTCCGAAGTTGTTGCCAATAGCATCTCCTGGATAATTTCAGGCAACGTCGTCGCTGACGATTCAACTGCACCGGTGAGCGGGTAACAACCCAAAGTTCGAAAGCGGACTTCTTTAAGCATAGGTTTTTCCCCTGGTTCCAAAGGCATCCGTTCGTCATCGACCATAATCAATGTGCCATCCCGTTCAACGACAGGGCGTTTTTTGGCAAAGTACAACGGAACAATAGGAATATTTTCCAGGTAAATATATTGCCAAACATCCAGTTCGGTCCAATTGGAGAGGGGGAAAACGCGGATGCTTTCGCCTTTGTCGATTCTGCCATTGAAAATATTCCAGAGTTCGGGGCGTTGGTTTTTGGGATCCCAGCGGTGGTTTTTATCCCGAAATGAATAGACTCTTTCCTTGGCTCTTGATTTTTCTTCGTCTCGACGAGCACCACCAAAGGCAGCATCGAATTTATGCTTATCCAAAGCCTGTTTGAGTGCCTCAGTTTTCATGATGTCGGTGTGCTTTTTGCTGCCGTGGCTGAAGGGGCCGATGTTTTGTCTGACACCTTCTTCATTAATATGCACAATGAGGTCAAGTCCGAGGTTTTTCATATGCATGTCCCGGAATTGGATCATTTCACGAAATTTCCAAGTTGTATCCACATGCATTAAGGGAAATGGGGGTTTTCCTGGATAAAAGGCTTTCATGGCCAAGTGAAGCATGACGGCTGAGTCTTTGCCAACGGAGTAGAGCATCACCGGTTTTTCAAACTCAGCCGCCACCTCTCTAATAATGTGGATGCTTTCGGATTCGAGTTCTTTCAGGTGGGTTAGCGAGTGATTTGCCATTGATATAGAATACTTTCCTGGAGTGGTTGCTGCTACTGTACGACAATCCATTTTAACAAAAGATAGAATTTTAGCTTGTCTTTTTATGCATATATTTGCCGATGTCCGCAAAGTTTTGAGCTATCCCAGTTTTCGATAGCCCAATCCAGGATGATTGGAGGTGTTGAATTGTTCAAGTCACCAGGTGTATCCAGATTTAAGAGGTTGAGTAGTTGAATAAGCGTTGCTGAGGGTTTGCTGTTGTCAACGGGCGCTGCATTTGTTTGTTTACTTAGTTTGTTGCCATTTCGATCGATAATGATGGGGATGTGTTGATAATGGGGGGTGCTAAGGCCTAATCGTTGTTGGAGAAAAATCTGTTTAGGAGTAGAGTCGAGAATGTCAATACCCCGGATAACCTCGGTTATTTTCTGATGATCATCGTCAATAACAACCGCTAAATGATAGGCAATGATACCATCGCGTCGGTGTACTATGAAATCCCCACAACTACGGGATAAGCTTTGCCGAAATATACCCTGTATTCCGTCTTCGAAAGTGATCGGTTGTGAAGGGGTTTTAATTCTGATGGCGTGGGGAGAAAGGGGGTCAATCGTATTGTAGCGGCATGTGCCTGGGTAATGGTTACCATTTTCAAGCGCAGCAATAGCTTTGCGAGAGCATATGCAAGGGTAGAGATCTCCCTGATTTGTTAATTGGGTCAACGCACGGCTATAGAATTCACTTTGGCTCGATTGATAAAGGACAGGCCCATCCCACTGAAAACCATGTCGATCAAGGGTGATAAGTATGGCTTCCGCTGCTCCCGGAATGGTCCGATAGTGATCTAAGTCATCAATTCGCAATTGCCATGAACCGTTTCTTGATCGTGCCTCCAGAAAGCTGGCGAGTGCAGTGTAAAGTGAACCCAGGTGGAGCGGGCCAGATGGTGATGGTGCGAAGCGACCGTGGTAACTCGGGGATGCTTGGATCTCTGTAGTGATTAGATTGCCTGCTTAGGGAGCCAGAATTAAGTACACTTTTCGAGTCCAGGAATACCCATTTTCAGCACACATTTTCTTACGAAGCGCATAGTTGAAGACGCTTGAAAGAGTTGATCTTCCTACACTTCTATGCCTTGCCCTACGCGAAAAAATACCCACTCAAAACGGGCGTTTTTAGACGCAAAAGGTGTAGACCACCAACTTCCATTCGTGTAATAAAGCCTCCGTCAAGATTTTATTGACTGAATGTTTAAACCTGCGTAATGGTCATCTATGTAGTACTCTTGCTTGAAATTAGCCCATCTGTTTTTCCCGTATTTCATCCAGGGTTTTACAGTCAATGCAGAGCGTTGCTGTAGGCCGGGCCTCAAGTCGGCGAACGCCTACTTCTATACCGCAGGTTTCACAAAAGCCATAATCTCCAGAATCCAGTGAAGTGAGTGCTTCATCAATTTTTCTTATTAGTTTGCGCTCACGATCTCGGGTTCTGAGTTCAAGGCTGAATTCAGATTCCTGAGTGGCGCGATCATTTGGGTCCGGAAAATTAGCGGCATCATCCTGCATGTGATGGACGGTGCGATCGACCTCTTCCATTAATTGGCCTTTCCAGCTTTTTAATATATTTCGAAAATGTTCGGTCTGATTGTCATCCATGTACTCCTCACCTTTTACGAATTCGTATGGTGTGAAGTTGAATGGGGTTTCATCAATTGGCGATTGTTGGTCGCTGGGCATTCGATTGCTCCTCAAACAAAAAACCTACAACTTATAACCTAAAAGATAGGAGTTTGCAACTAACGCTGTGTAGTATTCTGCAATACGTAGAGCTAATTTTATGCTCAGAGCTAAGCGTTGATATATACTATCAAGTTAAACATTGTAATGTGAGCAAGATCTTTAGGCGATTGTCCGAAAATAAACTGCAGATTGCACCGGATTTTTGTTCGTCTTTAATGTGCTTCATCAGGTGTTCGTCGCTCTATGATTGTGATATTTAGACGAAATTAGCGAACATCTAATGACGGTGTGGTGGCAAATGCTTTGACGAAAATCACCTTAATCCGACATCATTATAATAATGATAGCATCACGATGGTTGATCTACTTATGGATCACGGGTGGGAGAAGCACTCAATAAATTGAGATGATCTTGTCAACAAAAATGAAACTATTAAGTCCTGATTCATTTGCTACACTTAAAATTAGCGGTTTTTTAAGTAGTGGCGGGTATTCTAAATTAACTTAGGGAGTAAAAGCGTGAAAAGAAAAATTCCAATGCAACCCGTACTAATATTTTTTTCATTGGCGGTGATTTTGGCTGGATGTGCTGAACATCCTCCGATCAAGACCAAAGCGGAGTTACCCAGTGATTATACCTATATCATTGGGCCTGGGGATAACGTGGAAATGTTTGTCTGGGGGAATCCTGAGATTTCCCGTAGTGTGCCAGTGCGTCCAGACGGCAAAATAACCGCGCCGCTGGTGGAGGAGTTGCCTGCCAGCGGTAAGACGCCTTATCAGTTAGCCCGGGATATTGAGCAGGAGTTGGCGAAGTATATACGTAACCCATTGGTGACCGTGATTGTCACTGAATTTGTAGGTCCATATAGTGAGCAAATTAGAATTATAGGATTCTGGGGTGGGGGGTCAGGTTTTGGGGGCGGTGGATCCAATGCAGGTACGAGTAGTGGATCTGGATCCAGCGGTGGAATTGGGTCGAGTGGAGGTTCGATTGGTCGGGCGATGGCCTTGTCCTATCGTGAAAATATGACGTTGCTTGATGTCGTTGTCGAGGTAGGAAGTTATGATGACTATGCTGATGGCAATCGGGCGAGTGTTGTGCGCCATGTCAATGGCGTACGTAAACAGTTTCGTATTCGGCTTGATGATTTAATCAGTGACGGAGATATGTCAGCAAATATTGAGCTTCTGCCTGGGGATATTATCTTTGTACCTGAGGCTTTTTTCTAATTAGGGATAAAATTGAGAGTGGAGTAGCAGTATGCATGAAGTGTTCGCTGAAATTCTTGCCTATATTCAAGGTGCCAGCCGTTTCAAGTGGTGGGCGGTTGTAGCGGCTTGGGTCATTTGCGTTGCCGGGTGGATTTTCGTCTCGCAGATGCCAGATAAGTATGAAGCGAACGCTCGTATTCATGTAGATACTGATACGTTGTTAAAACCATTATTGGGGGGCATGGTATTTCAATCGGACATCGCGAGTAAAGTGCGGTTAATGTCAAAACTCGTATTTACCCGACCCAATCTGGAGAAAGTAGCCCGAATGACCGATATGGATTTGAACGCTCATGATGAAAAGGATATGGAAGGTATTGTGAATCGTTTAAAGTCATCACTCGCGATAGAGGGGGGGCGAAATACCATAGTGAACAGGCGGAGTAGTCTTTTTACCATCACGGCAGAAGACAAAAATCCGAAGTTGGCGAAAAAAATGGTTCAATCCGTGCTGACTATTTTCGTGGAGGAGGTGTTGGATGGCAGTCGAAAAGGGCCGGATGAGGCTCTGCGATTCATCGATCAACAGCTTAAGGATTATGTTAGCCGATTGCGGCAGGCTGAGTTAGCCCGCGAAGACTTCAAGCGAAAGAACTATGGATTGATGCCTGGTGAGGGTACTAACGTATCTCAACAGATGCAGTCTATTTACAGAGAATTGGAGACGTCCAATCTGTCATTGAATCAAGAAATGAACCGAAGAGATGAAGTTAGACGCCAACTGGATGGTTTGGATCCCAAGTATTTTGGTTTTGATCCTGAAAATACGATTTTGAATCCGTTAGACGCAAGAATACAGGCAATGCAGAGTAAAATAGATGATTCGTTGCTCCGATTTACCGAAAATCATCCTGACGTCGTTGCGGCAAAAGAATCACTCGCGGCATTGAAAAAACAGAAAGAAAACAAGTCGTCCGGATCGGACGGCGATAACGGTGTCTCCAAAGCAGATTTTGGAAGGAATCCTGTGTATCAACAGATGAAGGTTTCTTTGGCAGAAACAGAAGCAAATGTCGCTTCGATGCGTGCACGGGTGTCTGCTTATGAAAGCAGACTGGAGCGGTTAAAGCAGGAAAGCGATAAGCGATTGAATGTGGAAACCGAGCTGCAAAATCTGAATCGGGACTATAATGCTATCAAAAGCAATTACGAATCTTTGTTAGTTCGTAAAGAGTCCGCCAGGCTTTCCGAAAGTATGGAACAAACTACTGATTCGGTGAAATTTCGTGTTGTTGATCCACCGCAAGTTCCTTCAAGTCCTTCCTCACCAAATCGAATACTATTGTCAACGGCTGTCTTTCTTGGTTCGCTCTTTGCTGGAATGGGCTTAGCTATACTTCTTAGTCTGTTACGGCCAACATTCTCCAATGTACAAAAATTGCGGGAAGCAACAGGATTGCCAATTTTGGGTACCGTATCCATGAACTGGATTCCTGAAGTGAGGCAGAGAAAATGGAAAGAGTTCCTTCGATTTTCAATTACTGCTTCCGCATTGCTCGTTATTTTCGTGGGTATATTGATCTTGGAAATGAAAGGCCTGAACTTGCAATCAATCTCGTAGTTCAATAGGGAGAAAGTAATTAAGTGAGTATTATTGAAAAAGCGTTGGAAAAAAGCGGGAAGAGTTCTTCCTTCTCTGAACCATTGAAAGTCAGTGGATCCATTGCAATGGAGCAGGCCGAAAGAGCGAATAAGGTTAAAAAAGTTCAGGAGTCGTCCGCTCGGCCTGTCAAGAGAGAGACTGAAGAGATTGATTTTACCTTCGATTTTGAAATGCTTGAGAAAAAGGGAATGCTCGTTCCAGATTCGGCCCATAGTCAGATGGCAGAGGAATATCGCTTGATCAAGAGGCCACTTCTGGAAAATGCTTTCTTTGAGGGGGATAATGGGATTGATAATGCCAATTTATTATTAGTGACCAGTAGTTTGCCTGGTGAAGGGAAGACATTCACAGCGATCAATCTGGCATTGAGTATTGCTACGGAGCGTGACAAGACGGTGCTGTTGATTGATGCGGATGTCGCGAAGCCTTCTGTTTCAAAAGTTCTTGGAATTCAATCTGATATCGGGTTGATCGATTTGTTGGTTGATCCCTCCATTGGATTTTCAGATGCGATGCTTAAGACAGATATTCCAAATTTATCGATTATTCCTGCGGGTAAAAAACACCGGCATTCCACGGAAGTGCTGGCAAGTAACGATATGAAGCAATTTACACGGGAACTGTCTGAGCGTTATTCGGATAGGATTATTATTTTTGATTCACCACCGATTTTAGCGGCGACACAAGGCGCTGTTTTGGCGAAGTTAGTTGGGCAAGTTGTTATGGTTGTCGAATCGGAGACTACGCCACAATACGTTGTTAAAGATGCTCTTGCCAAAGTTGTGGAATCCTGTGATGTGGTGGGTTGCGTTCTAAATAAAATGAAAAAGGGGATTGGACTACAATATTATGGCTATTCGTACTACGGATATTATGGCCGCTAACGGTGATTATTCTAACGTCTGTGGGTTTCGATTTTTTTTAGTTGTCTTTGCTGTTTTTCTTGTAGTTGCATCTTCGGTAGTTTTTGCCAGGGACTGGCAAATTGTTCCGACTGTCGATGTACAAACGACGTTTTCAGATAATATCAATCTGGGATCTTCAGGCTCAGAGAAAATGGCATTTGTAAGCGAAATGAACCCTGGTATATCGATAATCAACCGTGGTAGGTTGGATATGGATCTAAATTATCGGATGCAAAATATAATAAATGAGGGGGGTGATTTTGGTTACAAAATGCACCATCAGTTGCAGGCTAATGCTAATGCGGAATTAGTTAAGCGGCGGTTGTTTTTAGATGTGAGCAGCACCGCGAGCCAGCAGAATCTTACCAATACGGGCAGGAATGCTCGGGATAATCTTAGTAGTGTTGGAAATCGCTCTGATATATACACGTTCAGGGTGAGTCCGAGCTGGCGGCCCCGTTTAAACGGCTACGTTTCCGGCCTTGTGCGGGGAGGTTATGAAACGGTGATGCTCGCCTCTGGAGGTGCATCAGACAGTGAAACCTATTTTGCTAACGTAAACCTTATCAGTGGGCATCGTTTTTCCCGAGTCACATGGGCAGCTAACTTCAATAATCGAAAAATTAACAGAAGCGGAGGGAATGATGTGTTATCTATTGGGAATAACGATGTCTTGTTTCGAGATTACGATGCCACCCTTCGTTACCATTTATACCGGAAGTTCAACGTTTTTGTGCGTGCTGGATATTTTGATAACGAATTTCAAAGGCAAACAGATACCAATAAGAACGGTGAGTTTTATGTGGCCGGCTTTGGATGGATTCCAAATCGGTGGTTTCAGTTTGAGGGTTCCGGTGGACAAAATTTGTATACGGCAACACTCACTCTAAATCCAACCCGTCGAACCACGTTGCAGGGGACTTACCGTAATACTGAAGTCGGTACCAATATTGGGACAACCTGGAACGGACTGATACGGCATCGAACTCGGCGGACTGTACTTGAAGCTCGCTATTTTGAAGATACGACGACGACACAGGATGTTTTGCTGGGCGAGACAATTTTCGAAACGCGGGATCAATTTGGAAATCTTCTTACGGGTCCGGCTACCCGTCAACCCCTGGGGGCATCCTTCGGAATACCTACATTGACAGACGAGGTTCTAGAGCGTCGTCGTGGTGAAGTCTCATTTACCGGGAATACGGGTAAAAGTACTTTTAGATTGGTTGGTTACCAGGAAGACAGATCATTTCTGAATAGCGGAAATGAAGAGCAATCAATAGGGGTAATTACCTCTTGGAATTGGCGTTTTACTACCAGAACACAAGCTAATATTGGAATGCAATGGACTCGAAATACTGATAGCGAAGCAGACGACCGACGCGATAAGCGGTGGGACGTTTCGCTAGCTTTAACCAGAAACCTCGCGACATTTAAGAATTATGCAAAGGCGATGTTCGCGACAGTGGAGTACCGGCATACGACTCAAACATCCTCTTTGCCTGCAAACGAATATGATGAGAACCGGATTTCGGCCAATATCAATGTACGTTTTTAATTGCGTTTCCTATGTATGAATCCTTTTATAATCTAACAAAGAAGCCCTTTCAGCTGAACCCCGACCCGGCATTTTTCTTCAATAGCACTGGACACAAGCGTGCGTTGGCCTACTTAAAATATGGGCTGGCTCAGGGTGAAGGTTTTATTGTTGTTACCGGCAGTCCTGGAACGGGTAAGACCATGCTTGTCAAGGAGCTGTTCAAAGAATTGTTAGGCGACAATGTAATTGCGGGTCAGCTGGTTACGACGCAGGTGGATGCGATCGATACCCTTCGAATGATTGCGGCTACCTTCGATCTTGCTCATGAAGGCACGACCAAAGCAACATTATTAAATAATCTCGAGAAGTTTTTTAGATCCAAGGCCCGAGAAGGAAAACGAGTGCTTCTAGTTGTGGATGAGGCTCAGAACCTCCCTAAGCAATCACTGGAGGAACTGCGGATGCTTTCTAACTTTGAAGAAAACGGGCAATCATTCTTTCAGAGTTTTTTGTTGGGACAGGAGGATTTTCGCAAGATTTTGTTGCAGGATTCGATGGAGCAGGTTCGTCAGCGGGTAACTGCAAATTACCATCTGCGCCCGTTGGATCAGGATGAAACAGAACAGTACATATTACACCGATTGAAAACTGCAGGGTGGCAGGAAAACCCCAAATTCACCAAGCAGATTTTCGCTGATATTTTTCAGTTCACTAATGGTATTCCAAGAAAAATAAATACGTTGTGCGATCGATTGTTGCTCTATGCTTTTTTGGAAGAGTTAAAAATCATCGATCAAGAAGCGGTTAGTATTGTGACCCAGGAGTTAGATGAGGATTCGCCCAAGCAAGAAGTTCAGAGGAGTTATAAGGTTGGATCGCGGTCTATCAATACTTCTCCTTTAAAAAGCCAATCACGATCCAATCCTAAGGTTGTTCCACATGGCAGTGTAGATAAGCGATTGAAACAGCTTGAAGATGAGGTGAACAATATTATAGACATTCAAGAAAAAGAGAAGGCTTTATTGCGGAAGGCAATACTACTTCACCTAGAAATGGATGATGATCAAGAAGCGTCAGTCGACAAAACAATAGAATATAAGTGACCAATAATTTCTTTGTACCGATCCCATTCTACACATTGTTAACGTGCGGTTTATTCCGGGCAACATTCTTAAATGCGGGGTGGAGTGCGAAGAGTATATATTTTCCATTATTTGGGAAACAATGCTTTTAAGGGATCAATATAAGTGACCACTCCTATTATTACTAACGCAATGACGGTGGACGTGGAAGACTACTTCCAAGTTTCCGCATTTGAGAAATATATTGACCGGAAAGCATGGGATTCATTGCCTTGTCGGGTCGAGCAAAATACTGATCGTATTTTGGCACTATTTAGTCAAAAAGGGATCAAAGCGACATTTTTCACCCTAGGTTGGGTTGCTAAACGGTATCCTCAGCTTATTAAAAAAATTGTCAGCGAAGGACATGAATTGGCCTGTCATGGGCTTGATCACACTCGGGTGACAGAACAAACACCTGATGAATTTCGACAGGATGTAATTCAATCCAAGCAAATGCTGGAAGATATTGGTAGTGTAAGTATCAAGGGGTACCGAGCAGCCAGCTATTCTATCGGAGCTAAGAATCTTTGGGCGTTGGAGATATTGGGAGAATCCGGGTTTGTATATAGTTCCAGTATTTACCCGGTAAAACACGATCTCTACGGTATGCCAGAAGCGCCCCGGTTTGCTTTTGAACCGGAAAAAGCAAATGGACTGGTTGAAATTCCTGTGACGACGGTGCAATTGGGCGAAAATAAATTGCCCTGTGGTGGCGGAGGTTATTTCAGGTTATTTCCGTACCCATTGTCCAAATGGGCATTAAAGCGGGTAAATCAACATGATGGCCAAGCCTGTGTTTTTTATTTCCATCCTTGGGAAATTGACCCTGAACAACCGAGACAAAGAGGAATCGATCTAAAAACTCGTTTTCGGCACTATCTTAACTTGAATAAAATGGAGCTCAGGTTAAGTCATCTTTTAGATGACTTCCAGTGGAATACCATGGAACAGGTTTTCTTATCCCAACCTGCCGCCTAGCCTTCTACTATACTTTTCTATAGGTAAGTAATTACGCGATACCCTGTCCATTGGGAGTAACGTTAAATTTTTAGGTGTGTGCTTATATTTGGATTAACTTAAGGCGATATCACTTTGAAGAAAAATATCGAAATTAAACAACTTGATCAACAATCATCGGAAAAGTGGGATGCTTTCGTGGAGTCATGTCCAGAAGCTACGTTTTTCCATAAATCTGCCTGGAAGAAGGTCATTGAAAAGGCCTTTGGCCATTCATGTCATTTCCTCTATGCAGAAAAAGAAGGGGTGATAGAAGGGGTATTGCCGTTAGGTCACGTAAAAAGTGTGTTGTTTGGCAATACTCTGATTTCAAGCCCATTTTGTGTATACGGTGGGATTGCAGCCGTTTCTGATGATGCGAGAACCAGCCTGGATAATGCAGCGGGCACGCTGGCCCGAGATTTAGGTGTCGATTCACTGGAAATGAGAAATCAGGTTAAACGCCATCCACAAAGGCCACGTAAAGAACTTTATGTGACATTCCGTAAGGCGTTAGATCCTAATCCTGAGGAAAATCTTAAGGCGATTCCACGCAAGCAAAGAGCGATGGTTCGTAAGGGCATTAAGGCCGGATTGGTATCGGTGATTGATTCGGATATAGACAGGCTTTACGACGCTTATGCAGAAAGTGTCCGCAACTTGGGAACACCAGTATTCTCCAAGAAATATTTTTCTATATTAAAAGAAACTTTTGGTGATCAATGTGAAGTGCTTACCATTGAGAACCAGGGTGAGCTGGTTGCCAGTGTCATGAATTTTTACTTTCGAGATCAGGTGTTGCCTTACTATGGCGGAGGAACAGCCGCAGCAAGGAGGGTGCAGGGGAATGATTTTATGTATTGGGAGGTTATGCGACGGGCGGTGGAAAAGGGGATTAAAATATTTGATTATGGACGCAGCAAAGAGGGGACGGGATCCTATCGGTTTAAAAAACACTGGGGATTTGAACCGGAGCCGCTCCACTATGAATTCGATTTGGTTAAGGCAACTGAAATGCCGGATATCAATCCGTTAAACCCAAAATACCGATTGTTTATTTCTGCTTGGCAAAGGCTCCCATTGTCGATTAGTAAAATCGTTGGCCCCTGGATTTCCTGTAATCTGGGATAAAAACCTTAAAACTGATCAGATATCGGAGATTGTCATGAGTTCTGTGTTAGAGAATTCTCATAAAGTGTTGATAAATATAAAATCACTATGGTTTTTCCCGGCAGCACTGACTGTGATTATAGTTTTAGCCTTACTTGGAGTCTATCATCAAACAGTAATATCAACTGTTGACACATGGAATCGGTCGACCACCTTTACTCACGGATACATCATTTTTCCGATCAGTTTTTACCTCATCTGGCTTCGTAGGCATCAGCTATCCCATTGTTCGCCAGCTCCTAATTATATCGGGCTTTTATTCCTTGCGGGTCTGGGGTTCGGCTGGTTTATGGCGCATTTGGCCGACGTTCTTGTGGTACAACAACTTTGTCTAGTTGGAATGATTACCGCTATTGTCTGGTCTGTATTGGGCTGGAATACAGTCAAGGAAATCGCTTTTCCATTAGGGTTTTTACTGCTTGCGGTCCCCATGGGCGAAGCGTTTATTCCGCTCTTGCTAAATTTTACCGCTGACTTTACTGTGATGATGGTTGAGTTTACCGGCATCCCTATTTACCGGGAGGGAACATTTTTCAGTCTTCCGAGCGGAAACTGGTCGGTCGCGGAGGCTTGTAGTGGGATTCGATATTTAATTGCTTCAATTACACTCGGTTGTCTCTATGCCTATTTAACTTATAGATCTATTCTGCGCCGATTGGGGTTTGTCGTTTTTGCTATTGTGACACCGATTATTGCTAACGGGCTTCGTGCTTTTACGATTGTCATGATTGGCCATTATAGCAATATGGAATTGGCAGTGGGGATTGATCATATTATCTACGGGTGGCTGTTTTTTGGTTTAGTCATGATGTTCATGTTCTGGATTGGCTCATATTGGAGTGAGCAGGAACTGGCCGATGAAACAGATATGAGTACAATATCCAGTGATTTATCTAAGCAAGCCAAGAAGGAAAAGTTTCTACACGTTACAGCAGTGGTGCTTCCCTTGTTCCTCATTTGGCCCTTATGGGCGGCCCATTTGGATGAAAAAGAGGCTATGGTTCAGCCGCCCACTGAATTGCCAGTTCCAGTGGCGAAAACACCATGGAGTATAGACAATACATCGATTTCCCGTTGGAAACCCCGCTATCAGGGCTCGGATATTTCCCAGCAAGTGACGTATCGCAATGGTAAGACTGCTGTTGAGCTTTTTGTCTTTTTCTATCGTACAAAGAGAGAAGGTGGTGAATTAATTAGTTCAGGAAACGTGTTGATTCCGGAAAAGCATCCTGTTTGGAAGATGCCAGATGAGTATCTGGTTGCGGCCAATATTGGTAAAAAGCCTCTCGACGTTCGGCAAGGTAGAATTCATGGTGAAGGAAAGAAATTGTTGGCCTGGCGTTGGGAATGGCTATCAGGAACGCATATTTCTAACCGTTATATCGCAAAGTTGTTGGAAGGAAGGGATAAATTATTGGGGAAGCCAGGCAATGCGGCGGGGATCATTGTTGCAACAGAATACGAGAATGATATAGAGCGAGCCCATGATGTTTTGCAACGCTATATGGATGCAATGTTTCCTATGATCGACGAAAGCCTGAAAGTGGCGTCAGAATCTTGAGGTATTAGACGTGGGGAAGACGACTAAATCAGGAATTGAAGTGACATAAAGTATGTGTGGAATAGTTGGAATCTTTGATATCCGGGGAAAAAGGGAAATCAATCGGGATTTGTTGTCCGAAATGAATGAAACACAATTCCATCGTGGACCTGACGAAGGAGGAATACATATAGAATCCGGATTAGGATTTGGGCACCGGCGTCTTTCTATCATTGATATTTCCAGTGGGCAACAACCGTTGTTCAACAAGGATAAGACGGTTGTCGTAACCTACAATGGCGAAATTTACAATTTTGTTGAATTACGCCAACAACTGGAGACTATGGGATATGCGTTCAAAACTCATTGTGATACGGAAGTTATAGTCTATGCGTGGGAAGCGTGGGGCGAAGCCTGTGTGGATCACTTTCGAGGAATGTTCGCGTTCGCCATATGGGATCGAAACCGAGAGACATGTTTTCTCGCGCGAGACCGTTTGGGAATTAAGCCCTTATATTATAGTGAATTACCGAATGGCCAACTGATTTTTGGTTCGGAGCTTAAGACCCTATTAGTTCACCCTGAAATATCCAGGGAATTCGATCCTACTGCGATTGAAGATTATTTCAGTTTCGGATATATTCCAGATCCAAAAACAATTTACAAAGGCGTCTATAAGCTGGCACCGGGTTACGTTTTATCTATCAAACGGGGAGTTAGTCGCTACCAACCTCGACGATACTGGGATTTGACATTCTCTCCGAACCAGCAGCTTAACGAGAAAAATGCCGGTGAAGAACTAATTGAACGACTCCGGGAAGCTGTGAAAATTCGTATGGTTGCGGAAGTGCCACTGGGTGCTTTTCTATCCGGAGGGGTTGATTCCAGTGCAATTGTGGCGATGATGGCTGGATTATCCGATAATCCGGTTAATACGTGCTCCATATCCTTTGGTGATCCCGCGTTTAATGAATCCGAATTTGCTGCGAAAGTTGCCAAACGATATCAGACAACCCACCGAGTTGAACAGGTAGAATCGGATGACTTTTCATTAGTTGATAAATTAGCTGGATTGTATGATGAGCCGTACGCCGATAGTTCGGCATTGCCGACTTACCGGGTATGTGAATTGGCGAAAAAAGGCGTGACAGTCGTATTGTCAGGAGATGGCGGAGATGAAAATCTGGGTGGATACCGTCGTCACCTTTGGCATACTTACGAGGATCGAATGCGTACTTGGTTGCCCGACTCAATTCGAAAACCGGTTTTTGGTTTACTTGGCCAAATCTACCCTAAAGCTGATTGGGCGCCAAAGGTCCTGAGGGCAAAATCTACATTCGAATCGATCGCTCGTGACTCGATGGAAGGCTATTTTCACAGTGTGTCGGTTTGTTCCAACGAACTGCGGGGTAAATTTTTCAGCGAAGAGATGAAGCGAGAACTTCAGGGCTACCAGGGCGTTGATGTGTTCCGCAGTCATATAGATAATGCCCCGACCAATAGCGCTCTTCCACTGGTTCAATACCTGGATTTTAAGACCTATTTGCCCGGTGGTATTCTTACCAAAGTAGATCGGGCAAGTATGGCTCATGCTCTGGAGGTTCGAGTCCCGTTGCTTGATCATGAGTTGGTGGAGTGGATGGCTACTTTGCAGCCGGAACTTAAGTTGAAAGGTACGGAAGGAAAGTACGTGTTCAAAAAAGCGTTGGAATCCTATTTGCCGGACGACGTGCTTTATCGACCGAAAATGGGGTTTTCGATTCCATTGGCAAACTGGTTTCGGGGGCCTCTAAGAGATCGTGTGAGGGAGGGCCTTTTAGGTTCTAATATGGCAGAAACGGGTTTTTTCAAACAAGAATTTTTAGAAAAAATGGTCAATCAACACCAGGCAGGATTGAGAGATTATAGTTCACCAATCTGGTCGTTGCTGATGTTTGAGTCTTTTTTAAGGAAAGAGCAACAATAGAAGGCAGGGTAGATGAGAATACTGACATTTACCACCTTATATCCAAATCAGGTTCAAACCACTCATGGTCTATTTGTTGAGCGTCGTCTTAGATATTTATTGGAACTTGAAGGAATAGAGGCCA
>JAZGGE010000176.1:0-16188 GCA_036480195.1 Methylococcales bacterium | reverse complement strand
CGGGATTTCCTTCAGAATTGGCTTATGGTGTTTATCTCGGTGAAGTTGTGGCACCACTGTTCATTATTCTTGGAATTTTCTGTCGTTGGGGTGGATTGCTTCTTGTTGTTAATATGCTGTTTGCCATTATTCTGGTGCATATGGGGGAGATTTTTACTCTGACTGAGCAGGGTGGTTATCGCCTCGAGTTGCAAGGCTTTTACCTGTTTTGTGGTTTTGCTGTTATATTGCTTGGGAGTGGCAAATATGCTGTAAAACCGGATTGATACTGTTTTTCTGTCTACAACTTACCTAACGCCCATTCAGCTCCTTGATAAAACCGAACTATATTCAGCGATAATTTCAGTAACTGATTTCACTGCATGAATACCCTCCACACTTTTTCCGGCCTGGAAATAGTCTTTGTAATTCATGCCCTTTAAGGAGGCTTTTTTGAGCAACCAGATCGACTGCAACGAATAAATCATACGCATCCAATGCTTGGTCTTTTTTCCCTTAAGCAACCATTTCGCGATTGGGCCTGCTTTGGTACCAACGCGTTTGATATAGGGAGTTTCTATAACGCTGACTGAAATGCCAGTTATTCTTTCTGTCAGCACGATATCATCTTCCTGCGCCTCGATAATCGCTTGTTTGTAGTCTGTGTGCGCAACGCATTCTGTCGAGGCAATAAAACGTGTGCCCATCTGGACACCTGCATAGCCCATTTGCAGGGCTTGATTGAACGTTTCCGGACTACCGATCCCGCCCGCACAAACCAGTGGCTTTTGGAAAGTTGACAGGTCTTCGAATAGTTGTTCCTGTGATAATTGTCCAGCATGGCCGCCTGCACGATTATTCACACAGATGAAACCATCAACGCCACAGTCCAACGCTTTTTCAGCCCAATGGTTATTTGTGACATCATGAAAAACTATTGCACCTGCCGGGTTTGTTTTGTTTACAACCCAGTCCGGCTTGCCCAGCGCGGTAACGAAAAATTCAACATTTTCGTCAAGGGCGATATCGAGCCAACTCCGAACACGGTCGCTATAACGCTGTGAGCTCTGTTCAATAATTAGATTAACACCGATGGGTTTCTGGGTCAGGCTGCGGATATAACGTAATCCTTCGCGAAAATCATATCCGTATACATAAGTGAGGCTAAGTGGCTGTACTATGCCCATGCCACCTGCTTCGGAAACCGCGGCGACCAATTCCGGGTTAGAACATGGGTACATTGCCCCACATATAATAGGTAGCTCAATACCGAGCAAATTAGTAAAAGTCTTACTGTCTTGTGTTTTCTCAGCCATGCTTATTATCCAGATTTTTATCTGGACCGATCAACCAGTGGGCATTAACGATTGAAACCACATCATGATTTTCGTCCCGAATTTCACCCAACAATCTATATTCACGCTCAGAGTTATCTGTTGGAATATCGCAACGGCATTCTGCAGTTAGTTTTCCCCGCGCCTTTTTAGAATACTTAATAGAGAGTTCGGTAAGAATACCGCGTGCGTTGTCTGGGAGACTATTCAATAGAGCAAGACCTGTGGTCATTTCACCAAGATTACCCAGCGCTATGGCATGGACAGAATGCAGGTGATTTCGTACCCGGCGACGGTCGGTCAGCTTAACAACGCAATAACCCGGCTCCATAGTTTCTACAGTGGCGCCAATACTGCCTGTGTAGGGAACTATCTTTCCCAGCAATTTGCTGAACAACCATTTGCCACCCGGCTTTGAGCTAGCCGCTTGCCATAGTCTGCGTAACTTGGGACCAATGGATTCACTCATTTTAGTTTGCCTTTTCAGATATCGACGGTCATTTTCCTACCCGCTTTGCTGTGAGTATATCCTAAAGGCACGGAGCAAAGACCGGAAAAAACTACAAAACCGATAATAATGAAGAATCCTATTGATTATTTAGGACTTTGACCGAGGGGTCACTGGTGTCAGAGAATTATCTAAAAGATTAATAGTATAAGCCTGGCCGAAGCCAACGATATAAAGCCCTCGCGTCGGCTCCAATGAAAACAGGTGAAAATCAGGTAGTGAAGAGAGCACATTGACGACTTCGCCAAATTTGTCTTGTAGTGCTTTTAATGTCGATGAGTAAATTTCATCCTCTCGCTTAACCCCATTGACAGCACAATTAAATATCACCCGTTCCCGGGCAAAAAGGTTGGTGGAGTCTGCTTCAGGACGAATGAACAAGACGGATGCTTGCCGATTCATTAGGAGATTTCCAGTGTGGGCTGCCAATTCACTGACGTAGATATAATAATTCCCTTGCTGATCTCGAACATAGGGCGCATAGCTAATATCCGGCACACTTTCCTGAGATGCAGTTGAAAGCAACAGCGTTTGCTGGGAGCTAATCAGTTTCTGACACGCTACAGAAATACTGGCATGCTCATCCGTGCTAATTTTGTTCACGACCCCGCTCCATTGTAGCCATTACAGAACTTTCCCGTATCAATCCGAACTGTACTTATTCTTTAAGCCCCAGTACGTCCTGCATGTCATAAAGCCCTTTTTCTCTATTTGCAATCCATAGTGCAGCCCGCATTGCTCCATTTGCGAAAGTCATTCGACTGGTCGCTTTATGGGTAATCTCGACCCGTTCACCTTCATCAACAAACATCACAGTATGTTCACCCACAATATCACCAGCCCGAATGGTCGAAAAACCGATGGTTTTCTGATCACGTTCTCCGGTATGACCTTCGCGGCCATAGATTGCGCATTCCTTAAGATCACGGCCCAGAGTGTCTGCAATCACTTCCCCCATTCTGAGCGCTGTACCTGACGGTGCATCAACTTTGTGGCGGTGATGGGACTCGACTATTTCAATATCAGTATGGTCGCCCATCACTTTGGCAGCAAGTTCCAGAAGCTTGAGAGACAAGTTAACGCCAACGCTCATATTCGGTGCCAACATTATGGCTGTATCCTCTGCAGCAGATTTAATCTCCTTTCGTTGGGATTCACTAAATCCGGTCGTCCCAATGACCATGCCTTTTCCGTGAGATTTGCAAAAGTCCAAATGATTGATTGTTGATTCTGGCCGGGTGAAGTCGACTAAAACATCGAACTCCCCCTCTTTTCCATCCAGAGAATCTGTGATGGTAGTACCCAATAGTCCCAATAGTCCCGCTTGCTCACCGGCATCGCGTCCAATCGCCTTGCTACTGGCATGCTCTAGAGCTACCGTCACCTTGATTTCCGAAGTTAAATCAGCCGCCTTGAGCAAACTCTCTCCCATCCGTCCGGCAGCACCAGCAATTGCTATTCTTACCATCTATCCCTTCAACTTATCAAAAAACTGTTTAACACCATCAACCCAGGAATGTGCCTGCGGACTGTGGTGGCTACCTCCACCAGTGAGCGATTGCTTTATAGTCTCAATCATTTCCTTTTGCTCTTTGGTGAGGTTTACTGGTGTCTCGATTCGTACCCGGCACAATAAATCACCTAAAGCGCCCCCCCGCACCGGTTTAACACCTTTTCCGCGCAATTTAAACAATCTACCCGTCTGCGTTTCAGCAGGAATCTTCAACTTTACTTTACCGTTTAGTGTCGGAACTTCCAACTCCCCGCCCAAACACGCCTGCGGAAAACCAATAGGCACCTCACAATAGAGATCGGCACCATCCCGGCTAAAAATAGCATGATCTTTAACGCCCACTTGTACATACAGATCTCCAGCTGGAGCCCCCTTCCCCCCGGCCTCACCTTCGCCAGCAAGACGAATGCGATCACCGGTATCCACACCCGGTGGAATTTTAACCGATAGGGTTTTGCTCTGCTGGGTTCGTCCCTCACCATGGCACGCTGGACACGGATTCTTGATTTTTTTACCTGCACCACGACAGTCAGGGCAAGTCTGTTGTACAGAGAAAAATCCCTGTTGCATCCGCACAGCGCCCTGGCCATGACAGGTTGTACAGGTTTCTGAAGTACTACCTTTGCTCGCTCCACTGCCTTTGCATTCAGTACAATTCGCCAGCACCGGCACACGGATTTTAACTTCCGCTCCCGCTACCGCATTTTCAAGAGACAGTTCCAGATTGTAACGAAGGTCGGCCCCTCGCTGGACACTTCCTCCCCGTTGCCGACCACCACCGAAAATGTCACCAAAGACATCACCAAAAATATCGCTGAAACTCTCGGCTCCACCAAAACCTCCACCACCACCCATGGAAGGATCAACACCGGCATGGCCGAACTGGTCATACGCAGCACGCTTTTTCGGGTCGGAAAGCACCTCATAAGCTTCTTTCGCCTTTTTGAATTGCTCTTCCGCATCCGGGTTATCTTTATTTCTATCAGGGTGGTGTTTCATTGCCATACGGCGATAGTTTTTTTTAATTTCACTATCGCTGGCGTTGCGCGCTACCCCAAGGAGTTCGTAATAATCTTCTTTTGCCATAACGTATTGAGCCGCTGGCATAGCCAGCGGCCTCTTTAAAGATCCTGTTGATGATTGCAACTATTCACCACAGTGGAAACTAATCTTCTGTGGTGAACAATTACAGTTGTTATTATTTTTTATCGTCTTCAACTTCTTCAAACTCAGCGTCAACCACATCATCTGTTGCAGCGTCGGATTCGGCTGAATCTGTTTCCGTCGATTCCCTGCTGACATCAGCATCCGTATCGCCGCCTTTTTTAGCATAAACCCGCTCAGCCAGTTTTCCGGAAAGCTCAGTCAATGCTGTGGTTTTCTCTTCGATCGCATCCTTATCATCATTCTTGAGTGCTTCTCGAAGGTCATTGACAGCCTCTTCGATTTTGCTTTTCTCCTCTGCCTCTACGTCATCTCCCAGTTCTTTCATCGATTTTTCAGTAGCATGAATCATTGCATCGGCCTGATTACGCGTATTGACCAGATCATGCAATTTACGATCTTCCTCAGCATGGGCTTCGGCATCTTTAACCATGCGATCGACCTCTTCATCCGACAATCCACTGGAAGCCTTGATGATGATAGACTGTTCTTTACCCGTCGCTTTATCTTTCGCGGACACGTTCAGAATACCGTTGGCATCAATATCAAAAGTCACGTCGATTTGAGGCACGCCTCGAGGCGCCGGAGCAATATCCGCCAAATCAAAACGGCCTAACGATTTATTTCCGGATGCCATCTCCCTTTCACCCTGGAGAACATGCAATGTCACAGCCGTCTGATTATCATCGGCGGTAGAAAAGATCTGGTTCGCCTTAGTGGGAATAGTGGTATTTTTTTCGATAAGCTTTGTCATAACCCCACCCAGGGTTTCAATACCCAGGGACAATGGAGTCACATCAAGCAAAAGCACATCCTTGACATCACCACCCAAGACACCCGCTTGAATCGCTGCACCCACTGCAACCGCTTCATCTGGATTTACGTCTTTCCTGGGTTCCTTTCCAAAAAATTCCTGTACAGCTTCTTGCACTTTCGGCATCCGGGTTTGCCCACCAACCAAAATCACATCAGTAATATCCGATTTGGATAAACCCGCATCCTTCAATGCAATTTGACAGGGTTCTTTGGTTCGCTCAATCAAATCTTCGACCAAGGACTCCAGTTTCGCCCGGGTCAACTTTATATTCAGGTGCTTTGGACCACTGGCATCGGCAGTAATATAGGGTAAATTAACGTCGGTCTGCTGAGACGATGACAGCTCGATCTTGGCCTTTTCCGCTCCCTCTTTCAAGCGCTGTAAAGCTAGTGGATCATTATGCAGATCTACACCATTTTCTTTCTTGAATTCATCGGAAAGATAATCGATCACCCGCAGATCGAAATCCTCACCTCCAAGGAATGTATCCCCGTTGGTCGCCAACACTTCGAATTGATGTTCCCCTTCAATCTCAGCAATTTCGATGATCGAAACATCAAATGTGCCGCCCCCCAAATCGTACACAATAATTTTGGCGTCACCATGTTTTTTATCCATACCATAGGCCAGGGATGCTGCCGTTGGCTCGTTGATAATACGTTTTACATCCAGTCCGGCGATACGGCCTGCATCTTTGGTTGCTTGACGTTGAGAATCATTAAAATAAGCAGGTACGGTAATAACCGCTTCTGTTACCTCTTCACCCAGATACGCTTCGGCATCTTTCTTCATCTTCATCAAGATTCGGGCTGAGATTTCCGGTGGCGCTGTTTTTTTGCCGTTGGCTTCTACCCAGGCATCACCATTTTCCGCTTCAACGATTTTGTAAGGCACCATGTGGATATCTTTTTGTACCACATCGTCCTTAAATCGACGGCCAATAAGCCGTTTGATCGCAGATAAGGTATTTGTAGGATTAGTAACTGCCTGTCGTTTTGCTGACTGCCCAACCAAAACTTCACCATCGCTACTGAAAGCAACAATCGACGGCGTTGTGCGGGCACCCTCACTATTTTCAATAACACGTGGTTTTCCACCCTCCAAGACAGCCACACAAGAATTTGTGGTTCCTAAATCAATACCGATTATTTTTGACATTGAGTTCTCCAAACGAAAATCTATTTATGTTAATAAAGCCTGAAAATTAATATGGGGTCGGTCGTCAGTAATTCAAGCCTGTTCGTCAATATGAGGCGTTTCATCATTGGCAATAGCTTGTGCAACGACCACCATCGCAGGACGAAGCAACCGATCATTAAGCGAATAACCTTTCTGGAAGACATTCAACACGGTATTGGGTTTTGCTTCATCCGTAGGCTGCATGGCCATAGCCTGATGAAACCCTGGATCAAATGGTTCCCCCGAAGGGTCAACAGCAACGATATTGAATTTATCGAAAGCACTTTTAAACTGCTTCAGTGTTAATTCGCTTCCTTCCACCAACTTTGCAACTTCCGGTGTATCTGCAGTGGCTGATTGCAAGCCGAGTTCCAAACTGTCAATAACTGGCAACAATTCCTTGGCAAAATTTTCGAGGGCAAATTTGTGGGCATTTTGTAATTCAATTTCTGTTCTGCGCCGCAAGTTATCCATCTCGGCTTGAACCCGCAACAGTTTATCCCAGTTTTCCCGTGCCTTTTGAGACATTTCTTCCAACTCTTGAGCCAAGTCTTTTTCAGCTCGTACTCCCTCTTCCAAGTCATCAAGAAACTCTTCGGCTTCAAGATCAATGATTTGTTCATCATCGTTACCTTGATCAATTTTCTCTGTCGTATTCTGAGACTCCTGTGCCTCATCTTCAGCATTCATACATTGCTCCCATAATGGTTTTAAGCGATAAATCGACTACCCAGGGAAAGCGCCCGGGATTAAGGATTTTCTTCAAAGATTTTGATTTGGGGGCTAATTTTTCTGATTCAAGGCTGAACTCAATATTTTTGCGGTCACATCAACAAGCGGAATCACTCGTTCATAGGCCATCCGAGTCGGCCCAATTACGCCGAGGACACCTACCACCTGATCATTCACCTTGTACGTCGAAGATACCAGGCTACAGCTTCCCAGTGGGTCATAGCCCGCTTCCTCACCGATAAAAATCTGCACACCCTGCACCTGGAGACATTGATCAAGCAGATGAATAATGCCACGTTTTTGATGAAATGCTTCGAACAATTGGCGAAGTCGACCCATATCCGCTAACTCTGCAAACTCCATTAAATTGGTTTCACCGGACAAAACATAATCATTTTTATCGCCATCTTCTTGAAACGCGAGATGAGCCATATTAATCGCATCAATCATAGCCTGATTCATCCGTTTTTGGGCTTCGATCAGCTCCATGAGTACTTTCTTACGCACACTGACCAAATCTTTCCCCTCGAAAACAGAATTCAGATAATTAGCAGCTTGCAGTAATTCCGCAGCACTGAATTGTTTGGAGGTATGGATAATTTTGTTATGAACTTCCTGTTCGTTAGTCACCAGGATAACCAGCACTCGCGACTGGGAAAGTGATAAAAATTCGATATGCCGAAATGAAACGCCATTATCACGGGGCATCGTAACAACACCCGCCATACAAGTAATATCTGACAACAGTTTAGATGCCGATTCAATCACATTATCAGAGCGCTCATGGATGCCCAGGTCATTTCGCAATTTGTTGATCTGCTTACTCTTCATAGGTTTCACCGTTAATAACGAATCGACAAAAAACCTATAACCACTGACTGTTGGAATGCGACCCGCCGAGGTATGAGGTGAAGAAACCAGCCCCATCTCTTCGAGATCCGCCATCACGTTTCTTATGGTGGCAGGACTCAAACTCAGGCTTGATCCCTTGGACAACGCCCGTGACCCTACCGGCTGACCTTCTTCTATGTAGCGTTCTACTAACGTTTTGAGCAACTGCTGCGCTCGATCACTTAAATCAGGAAGATTTGATGGCATAACCTCAGTATAATAATTTTAGTTTAAGGGATGCCTAAGCTGCCCGGTAGATATTAATATAACAGTCTTACTGGATCATTCGTGCCATCCTTTACACTTGTCGTTGAGTAAAAAACCAGATGAGACTTTAGCACTCCCTATCTTCAAGTGCTAATAAAAAAGTAGCAACCCCATTGTTACATGTCAAGCTAAGAAATCCGACAGATTATATTGGTGTATGGAGTAAGTAGAGAGATCGCCTGCTACTGGACGTATGACCGGACGGCTTAAAGAGCTAATTCAAGGACGTGAAATGTTGCAGATAACCGCGTTTCGGCTTGATATATTCGTCAATATAATCTTAATGGACTGCTAACAGGAAAAAGAAACAGACAACCAATCGATGGAAATACTTTTCAAAACAATCGGCTTGTTCGGTAAGACCAACGCCAAGGATTACTCGGATATACTGTCCTCAATATATCACCATCTTTCCGACGAATTAGAGTTGAGGGTTATTGTCGAAGATCATAGCGTACCCTATCTAACGAATACCCAAGCTAATCAGTGTTCCCTGTCTGAGCTAGGGGGTAATTGTGATCTCGTCATTTCTATTGGTGGAGACGGAACGTTTTTAACCGCTGCGCGTGCACTGTCACCCCACGATGTTCCAATCGTTGGTATCAACCTGGGCCGTCTGGGTTTTCTAGTTGATATTTCACCGAACGAAATGGCAGATAGACTAGACGAGATATTGGGTGGAGAATATCTGGCGGAAGATCGCTTCCTACTACGAGCCAAAATCGTGAGAAATGGAGAGACCATCCGTACTCAAACGGCGATGAACGAAGTTGTTGTTCAGCGCTCGACAACCGCGAGTATGCTCGAAATTAAAACCCATATAAATGGTATTTTCCTAAACTCTCAGAGATCAGACGGTTTAATAGTATCAACCCCTACAGGCTCAACTGCGTATGCACTATCTGGTGGCGGGCCAATTCTACACCCCACGCTCAATGCCTTGGTGTTAGTTCCGATTAACCCCCACACCCTGAGTAATCGTCCGATCGTCATCGGCAGTAACAGTACCATTGAAATTACATTCTCTCAGGATAAACGGATAAAATCACAAGTAACCTGTGATGATGTTGCAATATTTGACATCAGAATTGATGACCGAATCATGATTGAACAAGAACCTGATCCAATCCGAATTCTCCACCCCTGTAACCATGATTTCTTTGAAACCCTTCGAGCCAAGCTCAACTGGAGCAGCGGTTATAACCACAGCTAATTATTGACTATGCTTCGTTCATTATCCATTCGCGATCTTGCGGTAGTCGCAACTCTTGACCTTGACTTGAATCAAGGCCTAACCGTTCTGACCGGTGAAACCGGAGCAGGGAAGTCGATTCTGTTGACTGCATTAGGCTTGGCCCTTGGGGAACGCGCCGACTCATCGTATGTCAGACCCGATTGCCTGCGCGCAGAAATCAACCTTGACTTTGATATCAGTGCTATACCTGCAGCTCAACAATGGCTTGAAGATAATGCCCTGGATGAAGAAGATCAGTGCCTGATCCGGCGAATAGTTGGAGCAGATGGCCGATCCAAAGCATTTGTTAATGGTCGGCCAATAACCTTGCAATCATTACAATCTCTGACTTCTCATTTGGTGGAAATACACGGCCAACATGCCCATCTGACTTTGTTAAAAAGTGAAGAACAACGGCGGCTCCTGGACGAATCTGCAGGGAATACGCCATTACAGAAAAAAGTAAGCACCCTCTTTCAGCAATGGAATGATACCCGAACTGCATTAAAAGAAATGGTGCAACAAACCGAAGACCAAGCTGCCCGGGAAGAATTGCTACGTTTTCAGATCGATGAACTCAACCAGTTGGACTTTACGTCCCTTGATTACTCAGCATTGGTTGAGGAATTCAACCGGCATGCTAACCTGGATAAAATCCTCGCTACAGGCCAACACGAGATCAATCGACTTTACGACGATGAACAGTTCTCCCTGAACAGCCAACTTGGACAAGCCATAGATGCACTTTCGGAAATTAGCGAAATTGCGCCGGAATACCTTGAAGTCACCCAGATGTTAAATGACGCTCAAATCCAAATCCAGGAATCTGTTCAACAATTGCGACGACAACAGGATCAGTTGGAATCTGATCCGCAACGCCTAAAATGGCTAGACGAACAATTAGCGGTAATTCACAGCCTGGCTCGGAAACATCAGATCGCCCCTGAACAACTACCTCAAACATTCGAAGAATTTAATTGTGAGTTAGGCCGCCTCACGCACAGCACTGAAAAAATTGATGAGCTGCAACAAAGCCTGAAAGCAATCGAATCTCAATATGAAAAAGCAGCAAATGATCTTTCTAACCACCGCAAAAAATATGCAAAAATACTTGATACGGAGATTACTGCCATCATCCGTACCTTAGGCATGCCTGAGGGTGAATTTCATATTAAGATAGAGAATCCGCCAGACCCTCAACCTAAACCGCATGGTATAGACCAGATTGAGTACTTCATTCGGACAAACCCGGGACTGCCTTCACGACCACTGGGGAAAACAGCCTCTGGAGGAGAACTTTCCCGCATCAGTTTAGCTATTCAGGTGGCAGCAACCCACTCCAAAGCAACACCCACCATGATTTTCGATGAAGTAGACGCCGGTATTGGCGGTGGCGTCGCGGAAATCGTTGGTCAACGATTGCGGAACCTGGCAGATAATAAACAACTTTTATGCGTGACCCATCTACCCCAGGTTGCAGCCCAAGGGCATCATCACCTCATGGTTACAAAAAATAGTGAGCAACATTCGACTCAAACTGAGGTTAAACTGCTTTCAGAAAACCAACGGGAACAAGAAATCGCCCGTATGCTTGGGGGCGTAAAAATCACCCCTCAAACGCTCGCTCATGCGCAGGAAATGTTACAGTGGCCCAATAATGAAAATACCGGAACATAATCAGACACCCATTTAACCTTAGTTGTCATCATAATAACTCATACGAATACTAGAAACTAAAACTTGAAAACAACTGGGGTTATTCCAAATACTATACTAAGGAATGGAAATTAAATATCTTCCGAAACTGACGTGTTTTCTTCCCATCTCGGTGAAAGGAAAAGAGTAACATAGCTCGCAACGCGCCTCTTTTCCTAACCCCAGGTATCAAGTACTGAGCAGGCTTTGAATTGGACAAAACCTTACATCACTTCCGAAAATTATTTAATTCCTGCCCCTTACCCCTTAAGGAATAAATACTCCCAATGTTATTCTAAACTTCAAACTCCGACAGGTCGCGCCCGTTATCAAGCAATCCCTTCAACCACCTTGGCGTTATCCCTCTACCCGTCCAGGTTTCGGCGTCATTATCCGGATTCCTAAACTTCACCGCGACTTTTGCTCCCCTCCGACCTAATTTTTTCGCGCCTTCCTTAATCTCTATTGAAACTCCAATTGACCCAGCTAATTCCTTAATTTGCGCAAGTACTTCCTTACGTTTCTTATCTT
This sequence comes from Methylococcales bacterium, assembly GCA_036480195.1. GTDB lineage: Bacteria > Pseudomonadota > Gammaproteobacteria > Methylococcales > JAZGGE01 > JAZGGE01. The sequence continues at coordinate 4,344 of JAZGGE010000176.1, read as the reverse complement.
CCCGACCTTTCAGTGCTTTCTCTGCATCCTTAATGACATTTCTAATTTCAACTTCTGATAATTTCTCAAAATTCTCTTTCATACTCTCTCCAAATCTAATAATTCATTAATGATTTAATATAAAACCAACGCTATTATAAACCAATAATCGATTATATCAATAGATCTAAATTAATTTAAGAGAAAACCTCCATAATGTCTTGAGAGACACTCTCTACCTGCAAGAACATCATGAAAACATCATTTTTCAAATTTCAGAAGATGTTATAACCCTGGACATTTATTCTCCCACTCTTTATCATAGCATCCGTAAGGTAATCGAAAACTGGCTGAAAACCAACATCGGAAGATATCCGTGACAAAGGATGTCAATAAATAGAAACTCCATCGCCTCATTTCTAATCAATTTACCTAAGCCCACACAATTTCTTCTATTCACAATACTTCCCTCCATGACGATATATCGTATAGCTTCATTTCTGACCACATACCTTTTCTCAGCGTCCATCTCTGCTTCGCCACTGCAAGAATGTTATAATAAATCTGATGATCGAACTGATGTAAGCAGTTGCCTCGATGCCAAGCTTTCCACAGCAAACAAAGACCTTACTCTCCTTATCGTCAGGATGCGTGCTCAACTGAGGGTAATCGATGCCGCTTCCTCGACAAAAGGGGCTCTGTATAGCTTTGACGCCTCTCAACATGGTTTTGAAGCCTATCGTGCGCTTAATTGTGAATGGCATTTAAAAAATGCTGCCTCTGGTACTGGAGCAGGTGATTTCTGGAAGGACTGTATGATCCAAATGGTCAAGGGGCGTATTAACGAATTAAAGATTGTATTACCTGATAAACCATAAGACCTCTTCTTGACACTCAAATAGTGGCGCTAAAAGTGGAAGAGCATTTCTTATACGAAATATCCAAGAGCAACCACCATGAAAAAGCAATTTATTTTATTTGGTATCATCCTATTTACCAGCGCCGCTTCCCTTGCAATAACACTAGACGAACGTGCTGCCGATAGCCGCAAAGTTATTAAAGAATTTGCCGGACAACTGAAAGGTAAATTACAAGAAGGAATGAAAAAAGGCGGGCCAGTGAATGCCGTCAACGTATGTAAAACTGAAGCTGATGGTATTGCCCAAAAGATTTCGACTAAATACGGCTGGGAGATTAGCCGAACATCATTGAAGACGAGAAACGCCGATAACGCCCCCGACAAATGGGAAAAAAATATTCTGGAAGATTTTGAAAAACGAAAAGACGCGGGGGAAGATCCAACAAAGATTGAACATTTCAAAATCGTCAATCGTTTAGGCAAGCGGTATTTTCGCTACATGAAAGCGATTCCTACAGGTGGCGTTTGTCTATCCTGTCATGGCGAAAAGCTTGACCCCAAGCTTACCACTAGACTCGACAAACTCTACCCTGAAGATAAAGCGCGTGGCTTCGCATTAGGGGATCTTCGAGGTGCATTCACCATAACCCAACCACTTGATTAATTCGATTGGGCAGGTATAGCCGTTAGCAACACGCTTGTCATTCGCAACATGGGGCTTAGAGATTACGAGTCCACGTGGGCGGCTATGCGAAAGTTCACATCGGAACGTACAGACGATAACTGGGATGAAGTTTGGGTCTTGCAGCATCCACCTGTCTACACTCATGGCCTGAATAGCAACCCCAACCATTTGCTCTGTGACACTGACATTCCAATAGTAAAAACCGATCGTGGGGGACAAATTACCTATCACGGTCCGGGACAATTGGTAATTTATACGTTATTGGATCTTCGCCGTAAGCAGCTAGGTATCCGCACTCTAGTTAATACTTTGGAAACCGCAGCCATTTCAACATTAAGCGAATATGGCGTAGCGGCCAAAAATAAGAAGGATGCTCCAGGTGTTTATGTTTCTGGTAGAAAAATTGCGTCTGTCGGTCTGAAAATACGAAAAGGTTGTTGCTATCATGGCCTAAGCGTAAATATAGCAATGGATCTTTCACCTTTTTCCAGGATAAACCCCTGTGGCTACGTTGGCCTTGAAGTCTGTCAATTATCAGACTACTGCCCACCGGTCAGAGAAATAGAAGTTGCTGTGCCAATTATCGGCCACTTGGCCAGACTGCTCTGCTATGATGTAGTCACTACAAAATAGAAGCCATCGAAATGTCCAATACCAATCACCCTGAAACCTCATCTACCGTTGCAATAAACAGCAATCTCCAGGCACCGTCCCGATTATCAACGACAACTCACCAACGTAACGCCCAAAAACTGGCGCGCATTCCAATAAAAGTGGAAAAAACCACCCAGCCACTAAAAAAACCTGCTTGGATACGTGCTAAGTTACCTTCTGGAAGCGGGGTTGCCCGAATAAAAAAAGCACTCCGTAAGAATCAACTTTATACTGTGTGCGAGGAAGCTGCCTGCCCCAACTTGGGCGAATGCTTTAATAGCGGAACCGCGACTTTCATGATATTGGGCGACATTTGTACCCGACGCTGCCCTTTTTGTGACGTAGCCCACGGCAAACCCCAACCGCCCAATCCGTTGGAACCAGAAAGGCTTTCAAAAACCATCGTATCCATGGCGCTACGCTACGTTGTCATTACATCGGTAGACAGAGATGACCTTAGGGATGGTGGCGCAGCTCATTTCGCTGCATGTATTAAAACCATCCGGAATGACAACCCAGGCATCGTAGTCGAAACTCTAGTCCCTGACTTCAGGGGACGGCAGGAAAAAGCCCTGGCGATTCTAAAGTCTGAGCCTCCAAACGTATTTAACCATAACCTCGAAACAGTCCCTCGCCTATACAAAGAAGCACGACCGGGCGCGAATTATAAAGTCTCGCTGGATTTACTGAGCGAATTTAAATCGCATTGCCCAAATTCACCAACAAAGTCTGGACTCATGCTCGGATTAGGCGAAAGCCTCGAAGAAATTGAAGCCGTCATGCACGACCTTCGCCGACATAAAGTAGATCTGCTGACCCTGGGGCAGTATCTTCAGCCCAGCCTCGACCATCTACCTGTAAAACGCTATGTCACACCAGATGAGTTCGAACAGTTATCGGAAGTAGGCTTAAAAATGGGTTTTCAGCATGTCGCCAGCGGTCCCATGGTTCGCTCCTCTTACCATGCGGAGTCGATGACCGCAGGATTAGAAACTGAACTAGCTCAACCACAACCGACTGAAATTCCATAGATTGTATACTAGCAACCAAAAAGTCACTAACGAAAAAAAAGATGCCGCCCGATATGAGCGCTCTGTTCTTGGCTCCGAAGCCATCCCGGTGAAGACATGGAATCCAGATGGAACCACAAAGCACCTCCAGTAGGATCTGCCGGTGGATTGGTCAATAATTCACCTGCAATTTTTTGTGCCTCAGCCCATGCTTTTGACTCTCTAGGTTGATCCTGGCGACCATCACAATACCAATTCCATTCACATGGGGCACGAACACCACCCTGTTTGACTACAGAGCAGACTGTATCCGGATACTTGCTACTGTTAATTCGATTCAAAGCAACCCATCCCACAGCCATCATACCTTCATAACCTTCTGATCTCGCTTCCCAGTACAGATTGAGTGCCATACAACTCATATCATCATCCATCTCAACTGCTTGGGATGGAGTCATGAAACCGGCAGACAATATCAGCAGTAAAAAACTAATAGACTTCACTCTTATTTCACCTCAGTTATCTCGTTTTTAAACTATTACAATGTACCTATAAGGCGTCACTATCCACCTCCCCATTAGTGAGAAGGAGAGCTGAATAGCTTTAACCGGTACAGATAGAAAGAATAGCGATTAATCTTCAATAATAAAGCTAACTTTCATATTCACTCGATATTCCGATATTTTTCCTTTTTTTACGATCAACTTTTGATCCTGAATCCACGCACCTTCAATATTTCTCAAAGTTTTATTAGCCCGCTTGATTCCTTTTTCAATCGCATCATCAAAACTTTTTGTCGAACCGGCGGAAACTTCAGTAACTCTTGCAACAGACATTTTCAACTCCTTCATCATAAGATTAATTAGAAACAACGACCCGTTCCCCCGAACTTGCGATCATTTCCGTACAAAACAAGATCGTTCCATTATCTATATCATCCGCGACAAACTAAATCAAACAAAACTTTGAGTCGAGTCGTAACGATCAACCAAAACTCTTCGAATTCACAGCATGTTACAATAGTTCGCGATGGACTAACGATAATAACTATAACGGATCAATGCAGCAGGATGTTGCCTTGGTCTGAAACCATGGGAATTCATCATGAAACTAAAAACAACATTGGCTCTAGTATGGGTTGGCTTATCTCTCATTAC
>JAZGGE010000175.1:0-31847 GCA_036480195.1 Methylococcales bacterium | reverse complement strand
AGTAAAACCAAAACCGACAAAACAATTGGCTTTATATTTTTCCGAAACACAACCCTATTTTTGACTCATCAAGAACAGATCTGGATATCCGGTTCAGGCTCATTTAACGATTGGAATACACTGAAATAGCTGGAAGCAAGCAAGATCTACGATCAGAATCCCTGCTCTCGCGAAAAATGTTTTGATATCTTCGTAGGAGGGGCTTTAGCCGCGAAATCGTCCGAGGCTGCGGTAAAGCTCCTCTTACAGAGAGAAGTCGTTATTTAGGCTCAGAACAAAATTTCCATGAATTTCTATAACATATAGATTTACAGTGATGAGGTCAGGTAGTTTGAAAAAACAGTATAGGCTGTTAGACGAACCATTGAGAGACGTAGATTACACATCTACGGGCCCACATTGCGAAAACTAAAATCTAGCAACCTGACGATTAGTAAAAGGCCTTACCAAGATATCATTTTTATTATCTGGAAAAGTACGGTAGAATTAACTATATTAACAGATGCTTAAGGAAGAGTAATTTTATAACTTGGTTAGCATTTAAAGTATCTCAGGTAACGTAATCGATGAAAAATGCCTATTTCCGTTTCTTAAATTTCAGCTCATTTTTTTTAATTACCAGCTTATTTTTCTCCTTAGCCTCGCAAGCTTATGATTACACTGATAATCAAGTGTATTCCCAGACACCTCCGCAAGATTTAGCTCCAAACCAGGTTCCCATGTTTGTCAGTATTGGATTTGATGACAATGGGGTTTCCGGTCTCGAGGGGTCAGGAGGCACTGGAGGGCTAACTTGGTTTTTGGATTACATGAGAAACAAACAAAACCCGGCGGGTTCCGGCAATCCGTTAACCTATGATTCCACATCAGCAAGAGTTACTTTTTTCAATACATCATCCTATCAGGAAGAATGGCAAAGTGATGATCCAGTCCATATCAAGCGTGCTTGGCACAGTGCGTTGATTGATGGTCATGAAATTGGCAATCACACCTTTAGTCATGGTCACGGGAGCAATTTTAGCCTTGCCCAATGGGAAGTTGAAATCGGCGATGTGCAGACACATTTAAGCAAGCCCTTTGACCCAAACGAACAACCCGGAAATTCAAGCTCAACAACTGGAATGGGGACTGATCTTGCAAAACTTACGGGATTTAGAACACCTTTTCTTGAATACAACGATGCAGTTTTTAAAGTATTAAAACAGAAAGGCTTGACGTATGACACAAGTATTGAGGAAGGCTGGCATCATTCAATGGATGGCACCAATTATCCATGGCCCTATACACTAGATTCTGGAAGCCCTGGCAATCAAACCATGGTGGATAATGGTTTCCCAAATAAAACTCCAATCTCTTCTCATACCGGCCTGTGGGAGCTTGGTGTAACTCCATTGATTGTCCCGCCTGACACCAAAACAGCTGATTATGGGGTGGATCATTCCATAAGAGACAAAGTTAAAGCAAACATGGCGTGGTTTGACCTACAGGGTGGAAAAATCACGGGGTTTGACTGGAATATTTGGGTGCAAGCAAAATTAAATAAGGCAGAAACACTAGCAACTCTTAAATATACACTAGATCTTCGATTGCAAAACGGAAACCGCGCACCTTTTATGCTTGGAGCACATACTGGCAATTTTAGTTCTAAAAAAGCTGATTTAGCTGACCAAATAACGGTTCGTGAAAGACAAGAGGTGCTTGAAGAATTTATTACTTATGCATTATTAAAACCCGAAGTGCGAATTGTACCTTTTCAATCAATTATCAATTGGATGAGAAATCCCTCACCACTTGTCTGTGGTATAAACTGTACTACACCGCCACAAACAGCAAATCCTCAAGATTCCTGGGAAGAAATTGTTGCCTTAGGTTCGGCAATTAATGACCTTCAGGAACATAACGATACATTTCCACTAACTCATTTTCTAGGTAACACCTGGCAAGAACAACTGCTATCCAAAGATCAAATCTCTGTTGATTTATTTGCTGCTGCGAATGACTGCTGGAATGGAAAACCAGATTTGGCAATTTTGAAACTCAATCTCGTATTATCCTATCTTGATCAGAAAATTCCTGCAGGATCTGAGCGAAAAGCAATTAAACAAGAAATAGTTAGCTATTTACCTCAACTTGAAGTCTTAGTTGGTGCAAGTTTCTAAATCTATACCTTTCGCGTTCAAGAATGCCCGTTTTGAGTGAGTAGATTTTTGTGAAGGGCTAAGAGGCTGTCCGAGAATAGAGAACCTACTGCAGAAAATCCCATTTTGGCCAGCTTCCTACGGCTGAATTACAATTGAAACCCTGCGATTCTTTTTTCGTCCTTCCGGTGTATTGTTGTCTCCCCGTGGGTGCGTATCGGCATACCCTACTGCCCGCAATCGAGCAGGATCAATCCCTTGCTCCAGAAAGTATCGGGTAACCGAACCGGCACGTGCTGATGATAATTCCCAGTTTGAAGGGAAACGAGGAGTCGATATAGGTATGCTATCAGTATGACCTTCAACAAATATTGTGCCCTTCTGTTGTTTTAACAAATCGATCCAATCATTCAACAATGTGCCGGCGCCTGCTTTTAATTCGCCCTTGCCGCTGCCAAATAGAACACCATCATTTATTTCTATACGGATGGAACGACCTTCCTGAGTAATTTCTACTAGATCATTGTCACTATTGGCGAGTTCAGTAATCAGCACGTTAGCCTTCAACACATCACTCGTCCCACGAAATAGTCTCTCTCCCTCGACTGGGCTCAGTTTGCTATCTGAATCTCCGACTGGTTTTTTCTCTTTCGAATCAACCTTTTCATTGGACGCCACTTTTTCCATAGCCTTCTCTAGATTTTTTTGACTTTCCGTGTCTTGAGTCGACGATGTTTCAGTCGCATCGGCGTTCACCTTGAGATCTGCTGCAGCAACAATCTTCTTTTCATTTTCCTGCATCGGAGAATCAAGCTTTGATTTGTCACTTGGCAAATCTTCACTTTCAGCTGAAATAGCTTTCTTTACATTTTCTACGAAGGATTCCAATGCTGCAATATCAACGATGGGGAGATCTTTCGTTGACTCAGTCACTTCGTTCACCACCGCTAATGCCAAATCTTTTATAGAGGTTTTTTTAGTATCTGACTCAGCAGTCGGGTTTATTTCATCTCCAATCGCTTTAGGTTTTTCTGGGCTGTCTTCAGATTTGGCTAACGCTGCCGCTGTGTCAATGACCTTATCAAATAGTGATGAAATTTGCTCTACAGCAGCGACGACAGTGGGTTCCTCAATAAGAACGAATGGTTTATTATGGTGTTCTCCATGCTCTGGATCATTGCTGATTGGTTGTTTGTCATCTAGCTTAACCCGATGTTCTTCTTCCGCAACTTTACTTTCCCCACTCATGGAAGAACCACCAACAAGAAGAAAGGGCTTATCACGCTGTTCAGCAACATCTGAGTCACTACTAATGGCCTGTTGTTCTGCCAAACCCTGGCCTCGTTCTTTATCAGCAACTTTGTTTTCCCTGTTTATTGGAAACGAGGAAGAAACCTTATCCTCATGTTCGATTCGCTGATACGCCAACAGTAATACCAGCAGCGTCAACAACAAGGTCAAAACATCAATATAGCTTAACATCCAGCTATCCTTGCTTTCACCGAGATTTAGATTGGCTGCTGACCAAGGATCCGTCGGCGCTGTGTGAACAGCTACCAGACTTTCACTGGGCTTTTTCTGTATTCTGTAGGCCATGATTTTTACACCTTTATCAAACCGGATTGTTCGTTATCACCCATACCCCCTAACCCGGAAAATGCATGGATATAGTCCCTTACCAAGCGAGTGTGTTTTCGCTGTTGAAGCATCAGCACTAATTCAAACTGAGTATGTTGCCAGGCTTGCTGCTTTTTTGCGTGTCTTTCCAACTTAATCGCTAATGGTTTAAAGACGATGTTTGCAGCAACCAAGCCATAGACCGTTGTCATCATAGCGAACCCCATTGTTTTTCCAAGTTCATCCAATCCGCTATCACCGAGTCCATATAACATTTGAACCAGGCCGAATATTGTCCCCAGCATTCCGAATGCCGGGGCAAAAGCAGCCATTGATCTCAATATATGAACATCCTCGGCATCATGCTCTCGCATGGAGCCGCTACGCCATTGTAATAACCTAGAGAGATCCGAACTCGGTGTATTGTCAAGAACCAGACGAGCTCCGTATCGAAACAGTCCATCAGGTAACGACTCCAACTCCCGTTCAGCAGCTCGAACTCGACCATCACGAAAGTCTTCAATCATTCGGACAATAGTTTCTACTTGATTGCCTATACTATCCTTCTGTTTCCCTAGTTTTTTCCTTATATTCTTGAATACACCCATAACTTTCTGGAGGGACTGACTCATTACCGTAGTCAAGAGTGTGCCACCAATAACAAAGACCAATCCGGGTAAGTTCGCTAACACCCCGCTCTGATTCTCCATCACCATTGACATTACAATACTCAGTAACACGGCAAGAACCAGGACAACAACAACTAATATCTGCTTCATTGGAGACCTATTTCCTTATGAATTGAAGTTACCTTACATGCCAAGCAAGATAGAGGCCATTAGCAAAAAACTGAAGTAGAATGATCATTTATCAGATATGGGGATGGATCAGCCTTATCGAAGGGCGGAAGAAATATTGCAATGTGGCAAAAGATTGCCGAAATTTGGAATTTCGTGACGAAAATATGTCAGCTGGAGGCTGTCCGAGAATAGAAGCCGTAGCGAGGGAAATCCATTTTGAGTCAGATTTTTCGTTCATTTGAGGCGAATAGTGGACTATTTAACGATAATGATCGGAAAATATGGCCAAAATGGACTTTTTCGCAGTAGGTTCTCTATTCTCGGACAACCTCCCAGGAACTTGAACCCTATTTTGCGGAAGTGGGTAGGGGCAATTGTTCTAAATCAAATGCAGGAAACATCGATTGCTCTTTCAAGCTTCTACAACGACGCCCTTCACGAAAGGATGCGCGCTAAAATAGGGTTTCTTAAACGCGAAAGGTATATTACAAGCTTTTTAGTAATTTCTCGGCTTGAGTTTTCTCAGGAAAAGATTTGCCTCCTTTGAGCAACCGGGTTAACTCTTTCCGCGCATCTCCTTGTCGTCCTACCTTTACATAGGTTTCCGCCAAATGGTAATGAATGCTTGGAATATGGGGTGCTTGCATCGCTGCTTGTTGTAATAATACCAATGCGCGTTGCTCTTCACCATTTTGCGCCAGGATCCAACCCGCAGTATCCACCGTTTCCGGACTGTCTCCAGCCAGAGATAATAATTTTTCGGCAAAAGATAACGCCTTGGGATTACCCATTTCCTGGTAGAGCCATGCAAGGTTATTTACCACAACAACATTTTCAGGTGCTAGAAGGAATGCTTTTTCATAAGTACTCATTGCTTTTATCTTATTTCCAGCATTTTGATAATCCATCGCCAACAGCAGCCGATTCCGAATATCGCTTTCATGTTCAGCTAACCATTTTTCCAACAAGGCTTGACCGCTTATCCTGTCTCCATTCCTAAGATAGGCCTGATGCAATGCTACTACCAGCGAACTGCTTGGACTAATTTCGAATGCCTTGTCATATGCGACAACCGCTTCACCATAATGCTGCTGCGCAAACTCTACTTGGCCTTCCAACTGGTAACCAACCGCAATTTTTGGATAAACCTCTATAAGACTCCTTATTCTTGTAGTCGCTTGCTGAAACCGCTTTTCCTTTATATCATATTCAGTTCTGGCAATGACCGCCGGCAAATAATCCGGATTGATTTGCAAAGCACGATCCCATTCCGCCATTGCTCGATCCACATCCCCGTTTGCGTAGCGTACCTTAGCCAACAGATTATGGGCTTCGGCACTATTTTTAGTACGGGCGACCAGTTTCGTAAAGGTTGAAACGGCATTCGCATTTTTCCCAGCTGCCTGTTGCGCCATTCCGAGAATACGTAGAACCGAAGGATTATCTGGATCCAGTTTTTTTGCTACATTGGCCAAATCCAGCGCCTTTAGGGGACGATTGATTGATAAATTAAAGTTCGCCAGCATTAAGTGCGGCTGGATAGAATCTGGGTTATTTTCCTTCGCCTTTTCCAACCATTTTTTTAATTCGTCGGTATTTCCCTTTGTTTCGGCAATACGGGCCATTCCAACTAGAGCACCCAAATGTTTCGAATCGGAATCTAGTATGTGCTGGTAGTGACGGGCAGCATCGTCAATTTTCCCACGCTGGATATCAAGCTTAGCAAGATTTAGAGAGGCGGTTGAATAGTCGGGGTTAATAGCCAACGCGTTCTGCCAATGTTCCTCGGCTTTGGAATTATCTCCTTTTGCCAGGTAGGCGGCGGCAATCAGATTGTCCGGCATGGGATTGTCGGGCATTTTCTTTTGAAGTTGCCTTGCCGAATTAATTGCTTTTTCAAATTCTTTCTTTTGAATCAACGCAACCACAAGCATAATGTCAGCCTGAACCAGATTTTGCCCCAAGTCAACGGCCTGCTCCAATGCACCAACAGCTTGATCCATTTCACCTGCAGCGATATGCCCCAAGGCCAGTTGAGTTTGTATTGCAGCGACATCGGGTGCCAACTTGGCGGCACGATCCAGATATTCCGTCCCTTGGTCATGCTGTTTATTTTGCATGTATGCACTGCCCAGAAGGGCCAAATACTGGGGATCATCTTTCACTTCTTTGTGTACAGGTTCCAGAACAGCTAACGCTTTTCCAGGATGGTTTTGCTTCATATGAATGGCAGCAAGAAGCTTAATAGCTGGCAAGTGCTTCGGGGTAGCCTTATGAAACTTGACCAAATACTTTTCAGCTACTGCCAAATTCCCTTTTCCGTAGTTGATAGTTCCCATGAGTAATTGGCTCGGCATGTGGGTCGGCGCAACATTAAGAACCTCTCGCAGCGATGCTTCTGCACCATCCATGTCGCCATTCTGAAAAGCAATAAGACCTAGAAGATACATGGCCAAGGGTATATCACCGAAATCGGTGCGAATCTGGTCTACGTCCTGTTGTGCTTTATCGAACTGCTTTAGTGAAATTAATGCCGTTGCCCGCCCCAATCTAGCGGGTATATTGTTGTTCAGAATAGTAATGGCGCGACCAAAAGAATCAACCGCTTCCTGGGCATTATCGGATAATCGTTGGGCTTCACCAAGCAAAACCCACGCCTCTCCCATGTTCGCGTCTTTAGAGATTACTGTTTTGGCGAGAGTAATTGCCAACGGCTTGTCGTTATTTTTAAGCGCCAGACGCACCAAGCCCAGCAACGCGTCAGGTTTTTCTTTATCAATTTTTAGCGCCGCATTAAAATCAACTTCCGCTTGTTCCACATTTTGCTTTGCAAAGTTGGCCGTGCCACGCAAAACATAAATTTCTGATCGTGTTTTCTCAGACAAATCATTATCTGGCTGAATTTCTGACAGAACTTTGTGGGGCTTGCGGCTCATTAGATAGGCACGCGCCAACGGCACTAACCATTGATCTTTGCTAATATGAAGATCCCTGGCTTTTTCCAGCTCCTTTACAGCAGAGGGCCCGTTACCTAATTTTATGTGGGCTTGTCCCAGTAGAAGCCGGGCATCACCATTCAAAGGTGATTCCTTCAGCAGATTTTTTAGCTGAATAATAGCGGCCTTGGTTTCACCACGTCCGAAATAGTCTTGGGCTTCCTTGAACAAAGCGTCCTCCCCTGCCATCGCCAGGGAAATACTAGGCAAAAAAGCTATTTGAAATAATATCAGAAAATAAATACGCTTAATCATGCTTACATTTTGTGCGATATGACAATTGGCAAAGTCCATTATGCTACTATACCTTCAAATTGAATTTGTTTAGCAACGAATAAAGTGTGGGCCGGGTGACTTCAAGAAGATCCGCTGCTTTTGAGACATTTCCACCCACCTCGGTTAAGGCAAGACAAATTGCCTCCCGTTCCGCTTTGTCACGCACTTCGCGAAGGGTTTTCATTTTTTGGGAATCGTCGCCCGGATCCAGTTGTAAATCTTTCACGTCAATTAATGTGCCATCAGCCATGACGACAGCCCGTTTTATTCTGTTTTCAATCTCACGGACATTTCCTGGCCATTCGTAGCCCTCTATTGCTGTGATTGCGGCTTCACTGAACCCCATTAAATTGCGTTTCATTTGTTTCGCAAATTTCTCCATAAACGCTCTGGCGAGAACCAAGGCATCACCGGTACGCTCCCTCACTGGCGGAATCTCAATAATCATTTCGTTGACGCGAAAGAATAAATCCTGCCGGAATCTTCCCTCTTCGATTAATTTATCAACATTTTGATGGGTTGCGCAGATCACCCGAACATCAATGGGAATTTCCTGCCTACCGCCCACCCGTTCAATTGTACGCTCTTGGAGTAGGCGCAATAGCTTTGGTTGCAAAGAAATTGGCATATCGCCAATTTCATCAAGAAAAAAAGTTCCACCCTGGGCCATCTCAAATTTCCCTTTAACCTGCTTGACTGCCCCTGTAAAGGCCCCTTTTTCATGGCCAAACAGTTCACTTTCCAAAAGATTTTCCGGTATAGCCGCTGCATTTACGGCAATGAACGCCTTATTGGCCCGATGACTCAGTTTGTGAAGGGCATGGGCGAACACTTCCTTACCACTGCCACTTTCGCCGAGGAGCAGTACAGTCATGTCAGTAGGTGCAAGCCGTTCCACCATACGGCAAACCTCATGCATTTCAGGACTCGCGGCGATAACACCGTCTAACGGATTGCTGATGTGCAAGCGGGCTAGTTTTCGATGTTCGTTCTCCAACTGGAATAACTTTAATGCCCGATCTACGACCAGAGATAATGTCTCCGGGTCGATGGGTTTTTGATAAAAATCGTAGGCACCTTTGCCTATAGATCTTACAGCATTCTCGCTGTCGTCATTTCCAGTGATAACAATCACTTTTGTTTCCGGTGCCAGCGCGATAATTTCTTCTAGAGTCTTCAATCCTTCGGTTACTCCTCCAGGGTCAGGTGGTAAGCCAAGATCCAGGGTAACGACTGCAGGCGAATGTTTTTTTGCTAACGCCAATGCCGTTTCACGATCACCGGCCAGATGCACTTTGTAGTCGTCAAAACTCCACCGTAACTGATTTTGTAATCCAGGGTCATCCTCTACAACTAACAGTACATGTTCACTCACTGGGCCACCTCAATTAATTCGGCTTGAACTTCCTCCGTCTTTGACGGAATTCTAAACGAAAACCGGGAGCCTTCCCCCACGATGCTCATTACCTCCACATCCCCTCCCAAAGAGCGAATATATTCACGACATTCATACGCACCAATCCCCATCCCGGTTAATCCTTTGGTCGTTTCAAAAGGTTTGAACAAGCGACTACGAATGAAATCAATATTCATTCCGCATCCGTTGTCTTCTATCTCAACTATAGCTTGATCTTCGTAAGTTTGTAGGCTTACTCGAATAAAACCTGATTTATCTGTGGCATCCTGGGCATTGTGGATGACATGTTCAAACGCGGATGCCAACCGGTCTGCATTCGCTGTGACCTTAAACGACTTTTCTCCAATGTTTTTAAAAACCGGAACAGGTAGTTGACTGGCTCTGGATTTAATCGCCTCTTTGATTGCATCATCAAGGTTAACTTCCACAGCACAATCATCAGCTTTGGCATTCTTCAACTGTGACATTAATCGACTCATTTTTGTTACGGCATGATCCACCGTTCCTATTGCATCTTTTACAAAATCCGGATTATCGAGATGCTTTTCAGCGTTTCGAACGATCAGGGAGAGTTGTGCGATCAAATTTTTTAAATCATGAATAACAAATGCGGAAAGCCTATTGAAGCCCTCGAATTGCCGTGCTTCAGCCAGTTTTCCGGCTGCTTCTTTTAACGCCAGGTAGCTAGCCGCCTGCCTCCCTGAGGTTCTCAATAAATCGATAACCTCCCAATTCCAATTAATCGCTGTTCGCGGCTGGTTTAGCAAAACTATTCCTATTAGGTTGTCATCTTGAAACAACGGTACAAATAACCATGGGTTGGCGTAGTCTTCTAGCCAAAACGGTCTAGCCATCCCCTTGTAAAGTTCAGGGAGTCTTTCGATTTCATTCAAATTAACAACCCATCGCTCAGATCTAATAAATTCAACCAGAGCATCATCTCGGCGAATCTTAGAAATTTCTATTGCAGGATTGCGATAATTCGCTCGCCAAACAAAGTCACCTTGCTTATCCCCCACCCACAAAACCCCTGAAGGACTTTCTACAAGATCAGCCAATACGCCAATGACCCGCTCCTCCAACGGAACGCTACGGTTCTTTTCCGACAGACCTCTAATTAGCTTTAACCAGACTTCCCGATAGTCATAGGCATAATTAAAAAAATGTTTACTCAGAAAGACTCTGAGTTTCGCTCGAATCTGTCCGGAAAAGAGCAGCAACAGCAAAACTAGAAAAGCCCCGGCCAGGAAAACAATCTGGACGAAAGCGCCCCATTCTCCACCATGAAACTTGATGTAGTAGCCTACCACCGACATCAGCAGTAAGTAGGAACCGGCTGTCAGCAAAGTCGCAGTGTGAAAAACAATATTGCGGGATACGAAAATATCCAGAGCCCACCCTGGATTCCTTGCCATCGAAATCGCAAAAAGGGGTGCTAATAGAACCAATACACCTCCACGCCCCATCCATAAATCTCCAGATATTCGATTGAGAAGAAGTGCATTGGTATAGAGATAGAAGTCATAAGCAAACATCCCCCCCAGGGCGAAACACAGGAATTTGATGTGCCATCGTTGTTCAGGACGGGTATTACGATAAAACTGTTCCACCAACGCCATTCCGGTAAGCGCCAACACTACATGACCCACCATTTGTGGGTGTCCCACTGAGGAGAGGTAACCTAACTCTGCCAACAAAGGCTGAAGCCAGACTAAACCGAGCAGTAGAGTCGTCAATCCCGCTATTTCATAGGTAATGAATCTAAAAAACTTGAATTCCGCCGTGTCGGCTTCCATCGCATAATTGAGTATTCTCACCAGGAATATAAGCCAAATGCCGCTTCTCAATATCTCCAGCGACCAAATGACAGCTACCGGTATCGTATGATACGCTGCTTGCACGGCAACGACTCCTGCCCATAACGTCGTTACAATGCAGGCGAGCGCCAAAGTAAAACCTTGTTGTTTACCCCTCCAACGGGTCAGAGATACTAGCGTCAGTAAAAGATAAACCAACGCTGCTGCAGTATGACTAAAAAACCCGACGTTCATAAATGATCAACGAGCCCCTTTACCCCATAAAATGATTTCAGTAGTTTGTAAAATAATCATCATATCGAGAAAAAGACTATAATTTTTAAGGTAATAAAGATCATATTGTAATTTTTCAAGGGCGTCTTCCTCCCCTTCGCCATAGGGATAGCAAAGTTGCGCCCAACCTGTTATACCTGGTTTCACCCGGTGCCGCTCAGAATAGTAGGGAATAGTTTCAGCATACTTTTCGACAAACTCTGGTCTTTCCGGCCGTGGACCCACAAAACTCATCTGCCCCTTCAGGACATTAAACAACTGAGGAAACTCATCAATGCGGGTTTTACGGATAAAGGCCCCGACTCGCGTTATTCGGCTGTCATTAAGTGTTGCAAATTGTACCTGTCCATCTTTCTCGGCATCAATCTTCATACTGCGAAACTTGATGATTTTAAAAAGTTCCCAATTCGCACCCACTCGAACTTGTGAATAAAAAATCGGCCCCTTACCCCCGCTTTCTACCCAGATCGCTATAGCCGTGATTATCATAACGGGCCATGCCGCCACTAACAGAATGATGCTTGCTCCGATATCAAACACGCGTTTTGCAACATGACGGAGATTTCCAACTCGAAAGCCATCGGAAAAGACTATCCAGCTTGGATGGAGGCTGTCTACTTTAATCAATCCGGCTTCACGCTCAAAAAAAGTCAAAAAGTCAACGACATCAAAACCGTTCATTTTACAATCTAGAATCTCGTCCACCGGGAGACCACATCGACGTTCATCCGGCGCAACAACCACCTCATCAATATCATTAGTGATTGCGTACTCGTTCAATGATGTCTTTGATTCTACCAGCTTACTCGCATCAACATGGCATTCTTCCTCGCCCATTCTGATACAGCCGACAACATTTAAATTAAGATTCCTTCCTTCTTCACCAAGCTCAACAATCTTCTTTGCATTTTCTCCTACACCAAGAACAAGAACCCTCCGTCCTAAATCCCTATGATTTGAATACTTGTAAAACAAGTAACGTAAAATTGTGACACCGAGCAGTGAGTAGATAAGCACAAAACCAAAAACACCGCGTCCGGCAAAAAAGTCTGGGAATGAGTAAAAATACAACGTCATAACTAATGCACCCAGTGCAAATGCTGCCAGGATTCTTAGGTGTAGGCCGGCCTTTCCCCAGCTATTACTTCGCCGGTATAACCCCATACCGGTGAAGCTAACAATTAAGGTGAAGGAGAAAAATAAAGCGGTAGTTAAGTGTGTATAGTTGAATGAAAGATTTTTCGCTTCAAAAAATCGAACAAGGTATCCAACGTATACTGCGCTTAAGAATACTGCGAATTCCAGTAAAATTAACCCTAGAAAAACCCCTGATATGTAGTGACGGAAAATTCGAATCATTAAAGCTGAATTCCTTAATATTTAAAGTGTGCTATGACTAAAAGACAGTATTGTTAGTGAATATCCTAAATTATAGACAAATCTACCTTTCCGGTTAATGAATGCACAGGTTGAAGTTATTTAAATAGCCAGGCGTAAAACAATAGAATCGTTATTTTTAGAGTTTTACAATAATGTGAACAGATGTGTGCGATAGTTGATACATTTTTGTGCTCAGAAAGTTCCGTTCCCTTTAAATGCAGTCTGCAAGCAAGTGCTTTATATACCTTTCGCGTTCAAGAATGCCCGTTTTGAGCGGGTAGATTTTCGTGAAGGGCTAGGCGTAGAACCGCAGGAAGAGTCATCTCTTTCAAGGTTCTACAACGACGATCTTCGCGAAAAGATACCTACTGAAAACGGGCATTCTTGGTCGCGAGAGGTATATCGACCTCATTCTCAAAGAAGCTCCTGAAAGCCCCGTTCTTTTAACCCCCAAGCTAACAGGGAAAACACTTTCTCATTGGTCTTGCGTAGTCGGGCAACTAGCATCTCGCTAATTGCCTTGTACACTAAGCACCCCATTTCCTGGTTTTCCGACAAGTAATTTTGCAAGCGTTTTCCATCGATTACTGCGATTTCACAGGATGTGATGGCTGTTACAGTTGTAGAATGAGGCAAATTATCCATAAGTGCCAACTCGCCAAACACTTCACCTGCTTCCAAATCCCGAACACCGGGACGCATGCGTTGTTTTCCATCCCATTCAATTACCCCCGATATGCGTATCAACCCATCCAGGATGAAAAATACTTTCCCGCTTTGCGATCCTTCTTCTAAAATAACAGAGTTTTGTAGAAAAGTATGCCGTTTCCAGTGGCAGCCCTCAACAAAGTCATCTTTTTCCAACAATTGGTAAAATATAGAGTTTTTCACGGTTTTTGGTGTTCTCGCATATTACTGGCTGACGTCTGTCCGGAAATACTCGGCTATGATGTACTTCCTTGGATTAATCCGGCAAGCTGCCTTACCATTTTTTCAAATTACTAATACTGAAGGAATGGAAAATAAATAACTTGATCATCCTGACTTGGCTTTTTGCTCGCCTTCTTCGTTGTGGCAACAGTTACATAGCCTGCTATGCGCCTGTTGCCACGACTTGTAAGCAAACAAAAATACTACGCCACTTCCGGAAGATAATTAATTTCGGCTCCTAATTCTACTTTGTCACATTTAAGCTTTTCACCCTTGAGTAGGGTGGGCATCGCCCATCGCATTCCATCTGGCCACGAACCTGGTGAGCGGTGCCCACCCTACATTGGAAATCTGCCAAAGTAGAACTAAGCACCATTAAAACTCAAGACATTCCTTGCGCCGACTCCCTTTTCGTCGATTCCGGACGAGAAATAGCCACTACTATCAGTAAATACTAGTATCATTACTGGGTTTTTACCACTCTATCCGGAAACATGTTAGCTTCTCAGGGTAACTTCCTGATAGCAGCAGTGTAACCAAAGCTAATAGCCTCTATTCATAAGCTATACCTTTCGCGTTCAAGAATACCCGTTTTGAGTAGGTCGATTTTTGTGAAGGGCTAATAGGTGTAGAACTGCGGGAAGAGTCATCTCTTTCAAGGTTCTACAACGATGCTCTTCGCGAAAAGATGCACACTGTAAATGGGTGTTCTTGGGCGCGAGACGTATATAATAAGGGATAGTATTAAGCTACACCCTGTGGCACATTCTAAATCAAGGAGTTAAAATGCGACTGCTTTCTGAGTCCAAAATCGCAATTATTGGTCTGGGTTATGTCGGTCTGCCTCTAGCCGTTGAACTGGGTAAAACCTTTCAATCGATTGGATTGGATATCAATACCAAACGAATAAAGGAATTAGTATCCGGTAAAGACAAATCCCTGGAAGTACCTTCTGAAGAATTAAAAAAGGTACCCTATTTAACGTTTACATCTGCCGTTAAAGATTTACAAGATTGCAACGTCTATATTGTTACAGTTCCTACGCCAATAGACAAAAATAAACGACCGAATCTTTCCCAACTGAAAAATGCCAGTAAAGCAGTCGCCCAGACGCTGGCTAAAAATGATATCGTCATTTATGAATCAACTGTCTATCCGGGTGCGACCGAGGAAATTTGTATACCCGTTCTCGAACAGGAGTCCGGACTTATTTACAACCGTGATTTTTTTGCTGGTTATAGTCCTGAACGAATCAACCCTGGGGACAAAGAACACAGGATTACGACCATTAGGAAAGTAACCTCCGGTTCTACACCCGAAACTGCTGATTTCGTCGATGCGCTATACAAGAGTATTATCACGGCTGGCACCCATAAGGCCAGCAGCATAAAAGTTGCCGAAGCTGCGAAAGTGATTGAGAATACACAAAGGGATGTAAACATTGCCTTAATAAACGAATTAGCAATACTTTTCAATAAGTTGGAGCTAAATACACTGGAAATTCTTGAAGCCGCTGGAAGTAAATGGAACTTTCTGCCTTTCCGCCCCGGCTTGGTGGGTGGACACTGCATAGGCGTAGATCCTTATTACTTAACCCATAAAGCCCAAGAAGTGGGCCACCACCCGGAAATGATACTAGCGGGAAGACGAATCAACGATGGAATGGGTGCCTATATCGCTTCCCAGTTTGTTAAACTGATGATGCAAAAGCGCATTCATGTGGCTAAAGGCAAAATTCTAGTTCTTGGCCTAACATTCAAGGAAAACTGCCCGGACATTCGAAATACACGGGTAGTTGATATGATTGATGAACTGAAAGCATATAACACTGATATTGATATATTTGACCCGTGGGTAGATCCCGCTGAAGCACAAGAGGAAATAGGAATCGAATTAACCTTGGTTTTGGAGCAAGGAAAATATGATGGCATCATCCTCGCTGTTGGACATGATGATTTCAAAAGTATGGGAGTAAACGCCATTCGTGCCCTCGGTAAGCCAAGGAATGTGCTATTTGACGTTAAGAACACCTTCCCAAAAGAATCAGTTGATGGACATCTGTAAGGAATGGAAAACAACCCATGAAAATACTGGTAACAGGCACAGCCGGCTTTATCGGCTCTACTTTAGCTCACAAGCTTCTCGTAAGAGGCGATGAAATAATAGGTATAGATAATGTCAATGATTATTACGATGTCAACTTAAAAGAAGCGCGTCTCGATCGGCTAAAATCGCAACCTGGTTTTACCGAAGTCCGAATTAGTCTGGAGGATAAATCGGCGATCGACAACACTTTTTCGACTCATAAACCCGATAGAGTCGTCAATCTTGCCGCACAAGCTGGCGTCCGTTATTCGATAAAAAACCCCGGGGCCTACATCGATGCAAACTTGGTTGGCTTCTGCAATATCCTGGAGGGATGTAGACACAACAATGTTGAGCATCTCGTTTACGCATCAACCAGTTCAGTCTATGGTGCTAATACATCCATGCCATTTTCCGTCCACGATAATGTGGATCACCCAGTGAGCCTCTACGCAGCGACTAAGAAAGCTAATGAGCTCATGGCGCACACCTATAGCCATCTTTTTAGTCTACCCACAACTGGCCTACGATTCTTTACAGTATACGGGCCATGGGGACGACCCGACATGGCACTATTTTTGTTTACTCGCAACATCCTTACAGGTAAACCCATCGATGTCTTCAACTACGGGAATCACCGGCGTGATTTCACCTATATTGACGATATTGTAGAAGGCGTAGTTCGCGTTTTAGACACTGTGGCAAAGCCAAACACTGATTGGGATGGTGACCATCCGGATCCATCTACTAGTAAGGCACCCTATCGATTATACAATATAGGAAGTCATAAACCTGTAGAGCTTATGGAGTATATAGAAACTTTAGAAGAGTGTCTGAGTATGAAGGCAGAAAAAAATATGCTCCCTATGCAAGCCGGGGACGTTCCGGCAACTTATGCAGATGTTGATGACTTAATTAGGGATATGGGCTACAAACCCGCAACATCGATTCGCGTGGGTATTGCAAATTTCGTAGAATGGTACCGGGATTACTACAATTGTTAAGTGGATAGACTGAAAGGCGCTCCGAAATAAATTTGGTCGGGGCGAAAGGATTTGAACCTTCGACCCCCACAACCCCATTGTGGTGCGCTACCAAGCTGCGCTACGCCCCGACTACTTTCTGGTATTTTACACCATTCTCTACCAATTATGAATCGTTTCCTACTGAGAATAAGTGTTTCTTGCATAGGGTTATTAGCGAATGGAAATTCAATCCAATATCCGTAAAATCTCTTCTAATTCGTTCTGGATACTTTCCATCATTTGCTCGCACCCACCATTCCCTTCATCTTTCCGGCTATTGGTAAGATAGGATCTGGCACCCCCTATCGTAAACCCTTTTTCGTAAAGCAATGACCGTATCTGTCGAATTAATAATACGTCATGACGCTGATAATAACGCCTGTTCCCACGTCGCTTGACTGGATTGAGCTGAGGGAACTCCTGCTCCCAGTAGCGAAGAACATGTGGTTTTACTCCACACAACTCACTTACTTCTCCGATAGTAAAATACCTTTTTGCGGGTATTTCCGGGAGTTCGTTATTGTTTGGTTCCAGCATAAGATTCCACCTGAGCTTTGAGTTTCTGTCCCGCCCTGAAAGAGACGACTCTTCGGGCTGTTATGGGTATCTCCTCACCCGTCTTTGGGTTCCTTCCTGGCCGCTCATTTTTATCCCGCAATTCAAAATTCCCCAATCCAGAAATCTTGACGGGGTCGCCGTTCTGCAATGAGGATTTAATTTCTTCGAAAAACAACTCAACCATCTCCTTCGCTTCTCTCTTATTCAATCCCAATTCCTCATAAAGCCGTTCGGCTATATGTGCTTTCGTTACCGCCATATCAATCCCTCAATCTCGCATTAAACATATCAAATAAGCTAGTCAAAATGTCAGAAACTACCGAATCAATTTCGGCATCTTTAAGTGTCCGGGTCGGCTCCTCAAATACTAATGAGAATCCTACACTTTTCTTCGATAATTCTACCCCTTCTCCCCGATAAACGTCAAAAATTGTAACATATTTAATGATTTCCGGCGCCACAGCGTAGATTGATGCCATCAATTCTCCTACAGCCACCTTGTCATCTACAATAATGGCAAGATCCCGTTGAACTCGTGGAAATTTTGATAATGGCTTAAAGGCGGGCATACTTTTTCGAAGAAGACTATTTGCGTCTAGCTCAAACAAAAATACGCTAGAGTCAAACCCGAAAGACTCTTCAAGCGTGGGATGTAACATTCCCATGATTCCCATCCGGCTCTTGCCCACAGATATTGCCGCTGTTTGTCCAGGGTGCAAAGCAGGATGTTTGGTCGGTGCAAATTTGAACGTTTGTCCGGTCAATTCGAGAATGGCCTCGATGTCAGATTTTATATCGAAAAAGTCAACATCTCTTGTCGTGGTACCCCACTGTTCTTCTTCCACTCGTCCGAAAGCTAACCCGGACAACACTTTTTTCTGAACGATTCTACTATTGCTATTTTCGAACCGAAGTCCGGTTTCAAATAAACGAATACGATCCTGCTGTCTGTTATAATTCCTTTGCGCAGCCTGAATAAGACCTCCCCAAAGAGTTGTTCGCATAACAGCAAGATCTGATGAGATGGGATTTTTGAGCTTAATAGATAGTGTTTCTGGATCAAGTTTGTTTTGTAAAATCTGATCGACAAAACTATAGGTTATGGCTTCTTGGTAATCCCTGTGAACCAATAAATCCTTAATGTGTTCACTATCAAGTATCGACTCAGAATCTTTCGTTAATTCCGTCCCCATTGTCGCTTTAGCCAAAGGAAGATTGTTGTAACCATGAATCCGAGCGATTTCTTCAATCAAATCTGCTTCTATAGCGATATCAAATCGAAATGAAGGTGGTTTTACGACCCATCCATCCTGACTATCAACTTCAACATACATATTCAGTCGCTGGAGCATTTCCTGTATTGCTGACGAATCCAGTTCTAAACCTAAAATCTTGTTAAGCTGTGTTTGCCTTAACCGGATAGATTTTTGTTGCGGAACTGCGGACGACTGACAGCAGGATGTACAAGAACCGGCTTTTCCACCACAAATAGCAATTATCAGTTCTGTTGCTCGTTCCAAAGCTCTTTCTTGCAACTCAGGATCAACCCCTCGCTCAAAACGATGAGATGAATCAGTATGCAAACCATACTGCCGTGCCTTCCCCATGATGATGGAGGGAGTAAAAAAAGCACATTCGAGAAAAATATCCTTGGTATTCTCAGTTACCGCAGAATCACTTCCACCCATAATTCCCGCCAACGCTAATGCCCTAGTGTTACCTGCTATGACCAGCGTATCGTCATCCAGCTCTACTTCCTGGTCATTCAACAACAACAGCTTCTCGCCGGGATGTCCGTTTCTTACCCGAATCCCACCTTCAATTTTATCTCGATCGAAAGCATGCAGGGGTTGCCCCAACTCTAACAGGACGTAGTTAGTAACATCCACTAAAGGCCCAAGATTTCTTAATCCAGAACGCCGTAAGCGCTCCTTCATCCAGGAGGGTGTATCAGCGCGAGGATTGACGTTTGTAATTAGCCTACCTAAATATCGTGGACAACTGCTCGGATTATCAACCTGGACGGATAAGACTTCAGAATGGCGAATTTGAACAGTTTCAACTGTCGGTTTTTTCCATGGGATTTTATTTAATGCGGCGACTTCCCGGGCAATACCCTCGACACTTAGGCAATCTGCCCGATTTGGAGTTAAATCCAACTCAATAACGGCATCATCAAGATCAAAGTACGCTCTAATATCGGTTCCTTCCGGCACATTTGCGGGCAAAACCATCAAACCATCAGCTGATTCAGCAAGACCTAGCTCTTTCTCAGAACATAACATGCCAAAAGAAACAATACCCCGCAGTTCTGATTTTTTTATTATTTTCCCCCCGGGCAATTCAGCGCCAGGCAACGCAACCGGAACTTTCATACCTACTCGGACATTGCTGGCACCACAGACAATCTGCAAAGGTTCGTTCTGACCGACCGCTACCTGACACACCTGCAAACGGTCTGCTTTTGGATGGGGCTTGATATTATCAACTTTCCCCACAACAACTTCCTTAAATGAGGGTGCTGCGGATTCAATACCATCAACTTCCAAACCGGCCATGGTAAGTTGCTCAACAAGTAATCCTGTCTCAATAGCCGGATCAGCAAATTCCCTTAACCAAGCTTCACTAAAACGCATGGGGTTACCCTGTAAACTGACGGAGAAATCTAAGATCGTTTTCGAAAAACAATCGAAGATCATTAATTCCATAACGAAGCATCGCTAGCCGCTCAACCCCCATACCAAAAGCAAACCCACTGTATCTGTCGGAATCAATATCAACAAATTCAAAAACCCTCGGATGGATCATGCCACATCCCAACACCTCAAGCCATCCGGAATGGCCACAAATTCGGCATCCTTTTCCTTCACACATGACACATTGAATATCGACTTCTGCGGATGGTTCAGTAAAAGGGAAATAGGAGGGCCGGAAACGGATATCCACATCTTTCTCGAAGAAGTTGCGTAAAAATTCATATATCACGCCACGAAGGTCTGCAAAGCTAACATCCTCATCCACCATAAAACCTTCAACCTGATGAAACATGGGAGTATGGGTTAAATCAGAATCACAACGATAGACACGTCCAGGTGCAATAACTTTTAGCGGTGGCTTTTCATTTTCCATAACCCTTACTTGCACAGGTGATGTATGCGTTCTCAGCAAGGTATGCGCATCAAAATAAAAGGTATCATGCATTGCCCGTGCAGGATGATGCGCTGGGATATTCAGAGCCTCAAAATTATGATAGTCATCTTCTATTTCAGGACCTTCTTCGATTCGAAACCCACCACTAGAAAAAATTCGACTTATACGCCTAAGAGTCGTAGTGACAGGATGCAAACCACCGCTTTTTCGACCTCTCCCTGGTAAAGTCACATCGAGTTTCTCATCCCCAAGGCGTTTTTCCAACTGTTGGGTTTGTAGCTCGGCTTGCCTGGAACCCAGTTTATCCTGAAACAGCTTTTTTGCTTTATTTATTTGCTGCCCGACACTGGGTCGATCTTCTGGGGCGAGCTTACCCAACTTTTTCATTTGTTCGGTAAAAACACCTTTTTTGCCTAAATAGTGGACTCTTACTTTATCCAACTCTATTAGACTATCCACACTAACAAGCGCCGACAGTGCTTCGGTAACCATTTCATCCAAGGAAGTTGTCACAACAGTTCGTTGTCAGATTGTATATAGATGGAGAGTGACGAGTGCAGAAAAATTCTGCACTTATACAGAACAAGAATAATAAACTAACGGACGGGCAGAAACTCAGTCCAGTACGGGTTGTGTTTCCCGTTCGTTCCTAAGCTTGTGCAGATTTTGCAAGCTCTGCAAAAGCTTCTTTATCATGAACCGCCAAATCGGCAAGAATTTTCCTATCTATTTCAATCGACGCTTTTTTTAAACCATTGATGAATCGGCTATAGGACAATCCTTGCTCACGTGCAGCAGCGTTAATACGTGCAATCCAGAGTCGTCTAAACTGGCGTTTTCTCTGCTTGCGATCCCGATAAGCATACTGGCCGGCTTTTATGACTGCCTGTTTTGCAACACGAAACACTCGACTCCGCGCCCCGTAGTAGCCCTTGGCCAGTTTTAAAATTTTCTTGTGTCTTTTTCTTGCTGTGACACCGCGCTTAACTCGTGGCATGAAAAACCCCCTAATTATTCTTTTATTTAACTAAAATTGATTAGAACGCAATCCATCAAGGATCGTTCCCAGCTCAGGATGGAAGGGAAGCATTCGATTCCTCCACCCTCTATTTCTATTTTGTTTATCGCCCTTAACAAAAACACCTCTCTCGCCTAAGAACACCCATTTTCAGTCGCTTCTTTTCGCGAAAAGCATCGTTGTAAAATCTTGCAAGAGCTATGACTCTTCCTGCGTTTCTACCCTAGCCCTTCACGAAAAACCACCCACTCTAGACCGGCATTCATTAAGCGCAAAAGGTATAATAACGACGTTATACCCTTTAACTGATTTAATTTTTCCGTACTGACAAAAACTAACTATATGGCAGCATGCGCACCGCACTCCGAACGTCGGATGGGTGCAACATGGAATCCTTGCGTAATTGTCTCTTCCGTTTGGTGGATTTTTTCGTCAAAATATGACGGCGGTGAGATTGATTACACTTAAATCCACCCGAAGCTGTTCTTTTGAACCGCTTCGCCGCACCCCTATTTGTCTTCATTTTTGGCATTGCTTAACTCCGATAACCCAAGGATTACTCTTTAAAATAACTAATTACAGAAACATCACGAGCAGGATTGCTACAAGCCACCCACTTAGGAATGGAAATTAAATAACTTATACATTCTCACTTGTTCTTTTGTCCGTCTTCGCCCGAGTAACAACAGTTACGTAGCTTGCTATGCGCCTGTTGCTACTCGAACGAAGACAAACAAAAAAACTGCGCGATAATGCACAACTTATTTATTTTCCATTCCTTAACTTTAAGTGTCTTTACTGCAGTGGCAAAAATCATTCCTCACTTTTTCTTTTTCGGCCCCATCACCATAACCATTTGTCTGCCTTCCATTTTGGGGAATTGCTCAACGGCAGCCAATTCTTCCAAATCCTTTTCTACTCTTTTCAGCAGATCCATTCCTAATTCCCTATGAGCCATTTCCCTGCCACGAAACCTTACGGTAATCTTTGTTTTGTCCCCATCATTCAAAAAACGCATCAAATTCCTTAATTTGACTTGGTAATCGCCCTCATCTGTTCCAGGCCGAAACTTAATTTCTTTTACTTGAATCTGTTTTTGTTTTTTCTTAGCAATTTGTAGTTTTTTACTTTGTTCAAACTTGAATTTGCCGTAATCCATGACTCGACAAACCGGTGGATCTGAGTTGGGAGAAATTTCCACCAAGTCAAGATTTGCATCAAACGCGAGCTGTTTTGCTTCATCAAGCGAGACAACACCGGCTTGCTCACCATCGGCTCCGATGAGCCTGATTGAACGTGCGGTAATTTGGTCGTTTAGACGGGGTTCTTTATTTGCAGCGATGCCTCTATACCTCTCTAACCTTATTTATTTTTTGAAATTTTGGCCAATATCATTTTGCAACAGACCATAAAATTCTTCAATATCCATTGCCCCTAGATCCTTTCCACTCTGTGTACGTACAGTAATTATTCTCGATTCAAGCTCCTTATCCCCAACAATGACTAAATAAGGAATCCTTTGCATGGAGTGTTCCCGGATTTTAAAGCCAATCTTTTCATTTCTCAAGTCTAAATCCACGTAAAAACCTTGGTTTCTCACTGAATCGGCCACTTTTCTTGCATATTCAGCATGACGATCGGCGATGTTGAATACAACGACCTGGATGGGAGCAAGCCAAAGCGGTAGAGTTCCTGAATAATGTTCAATCAGTATACCGATAAACCGTTCCATCGATCCGAGAATTGCTCGGTGCAACATAACGGGCGTTCGCTTTGAACCATCCTCAGCTATATAGCTCGCACCCAGACGTTCGGGCATGGAAAAATCGACTTGAATTGTTCCACATTGCCAGATACGACCCAGGCAATCTTTGAGGGAAAACTCAATCTTAGGACCATAAAATGCGCCTTCCCCAGGCTGTAGCATCCACTCAAGTGCTTTGTTATTCAGCGCCAATTCAAGCGCATGTTCCGCCTTGTCCCAAACTGAATCATCTCCGACCCGATCATCCGGACGAGTTGAGAGTTTGATTAAAACATCATCGAATCCGAACTCCCGGTAGACTTCAAAGAGTAAATCGATAAATGCTGAAACCTCATCTTGAATCTGATCTTCGGTGCAAAAGATATGAGCATCATCCTGGACGAAACTACGCAATCGCATAAGTCCATGCAATGTACCGGATGGCTCATTTCGGTGACAAGAGCCAAACTCAGCCATACGGATAGGTAAATCCCGATAGCTTTTTATCCCTTGGTTATAGATTTGCACATGGCAGGGACAGTTCATGGGTTTTATAGCATAATCGTGATGCTCCGAATGGGTCGTGAACATCTCGTCACCAAACTTATCCCAATGCCCAGACTTCTCCCATAATGAACGATCCACCACTTGCGGCGTCCTAACCTCCCCATAATTGTGTTTGGAGAGCTTGCTCCGAATCATTTGCTCGACAGTTTGATAAATGCGCCATCCCTTATCATGCCAGAAAATCATTCCCGGTGCTTCTTCCTGGGAATGGAAAAGATTCAAAGTTTTACCAAGTTTTCGATGATCTCTTTTTTCCGCTTCTTCAAGCCGATGAAGATAGGCTTTCAGTGCCTTCTTATCACTCCATGCAGTTCCATAAATCCGCTGTAACATCTCATTTCTGGAATCTCCACGCCAGTAAGCCCCAGCGATTTTCATTAACTTGAAGGCTTTCAATTTACCCGTGTGAGGTACATGAGGACCTCGGCATAAATCTGTAAATTCTCCTTGAGAATAAAGCGAGATTTCTTGATCTCGCGGGATATCCTCTATTATCTCCGCTTTGTATTGTTCGCCTTGCTCCCGAAAAAAACGAACGGCTTCATCTCTTGGTACAACTTTGCGCGTCACTTTCAGTTTCAGATTCGCAACTTCGGCCATCTTCTTTTCAATGGCGCCTAAATCTTCCGGTGTAAAAGGACGCTCGAACGAAAAATCATAGTAAAAACCATCTTCAATAACAGGACCAATGGTCACTTGAACAGTGGGATAAAGCATCTTGACCGCTTGCGCCAAGAGATGAGCAGTAGAATGCCGAATAATATCCAATCCCGCTTCATCACGATCGGTAATAATCTTAACTTCAGCGTCCGAATTAATCATCCAATCGGTATCGACCAAATGACCGTTTACCGATCCTGCGAGGGTCGCCTGAGCCAATCCTTTCCCAATGGAGTTAGCGAGATCCATCACCGTGACAGGATCATCGAATTCCCGCTGCGACCCATCAGGTAGCGAAATTATTGGCATTTCCGTGATTCATTCTATAGCCTGCAGCTAGGAGTTATATGTTTAGTTATCTTAGAACCTGTTCAAGATCTCGCTAAAGGCCGCATCACGGCGTTAAAAGTGGTCTCAAAATACTCACATACAACCAGTATGCTGCGCTTTTTCGACCACTTTTGCCTTGCGCTGCATCCCTTGATCGAAATCTTGAACAGGTTCTTACAAAAAAAGAAAGCACCGCTCCGCGATGCTTTATCATTGTTGGTAGGCGCGATTGGAGTTGAACCAACGACCCCCACCATGTCAAGGTGGTGCTCTAACCAGCTGAGCTACGCGCCTAAATTAAAAATCATTGGATTTATCCAGCGTAGTATAGCAATAAATTAGGTCAGGGAAAACTTTTTTCCTGGCCGCGTGGCGTTCACAAAACATCCCATTCCCAATCTATACCTTTCGTGTTCAAGAATACCCACTCAAAACGGGTATTCTTGGACGCAAGAGAGGTATATTCTCATCATCATGCCTTGGGTAACGTCACCCCAGTTTGCCCCTGATACTTGCCGCCTTTATCTTTGTAAGATGCCTCACAAATCTCATCAGCCCCTAAAAACAACACCTGCGCAACGCCTTCATTGGCATATATTTTCGCCGGCAGCGGGGTTGTATTGGAAAATTCCAGGGTAACATGCCCTTCCCATTCAGGTTCCAGCGGCGTTACGTTCACAATAATTCCACAACGCGCATAGGTCGATTTCCCCAAGCAAATCGTCAGAACATCACGGGGTATTCGAAAATACTCCACCGTCCTCGCCAATGCAAATGAATTTGGTGGAATAATGCAAACGTCAGCCATTACATCCACAAAACTCTCCGCGTCAAAGTTTTTGGGGTCAACAATTGCCGAATTAATGTTCGTAAATATCTTAAATTCATTGGAACAACGGATATCATAACCATAACTTGATGTTCCGTAGGAAATAATACGTCCCTGGCCAGATTCTCTGACCTGTCCAGCCTCAAAGGGTTCTATCATGCGCGCCTCGGTGGCCATACGCCGAATCCAGGTGTCAGATTTTATGCTCATCCAGCTATCCGTAACTCTCAATCGTTTTGAACGACAATTTTAGGGAATTTCCCACTAAAGTTTTTAGCCCGCAGCGCGAGTTTTCCTGCCAGCTTCAGTGCAATTTCGCGATAGATGGCAGCCACCCGGCCATCCGGGTCAGCTATTACCGTAGGTCGCCCAGTATCAGCCTGAAGACGAATATTGATATCAAGAGGTAACTGCCCCAACAAATCGACAGCGTATTTTTTTGACATGATTTCACCGCCCCCCTGTCCGAATATCGCCTCTTCGTGACCACACTGTCTACAAATATGGGTGCTCATATTCTCCACTATACCCAGAACCGGAATACTGACTTGCTCAAACATCTTAAGGCCCTTTTGGGCATCCAGTAGTGCAATATCCTGTGGTGTCGTTACGATAACAGCGCCGCTCACTGGAATTTGTTGGGATAATGTCAGTTGAATATCTCCGGTACCAGGCGGCAAATCAACAATCAGATAATCGAGGCTATCCCAATTCGTGGACGTAATCAGCTGTTGCAATGCCCCTGTCACCATTGGACCGCGCCAGATCATCGGGGTCTCTTCTTCTATCAAATAGCCAATGGAGATAGACTGGATACCAAAGGCTATTTTTGGATCCATGGTCTTACCATCGCTAGAGTTCGGCTTTCCTGAAAGGCCTAGCATCAAAGGTTGGCTTGGGCCATAAATATCTGCATCCAACATTCCTACCCTGGCACCTTCCCCAGTGAGCGCAAGAGCAATATTAACAGCAGTTGTAGATTTACCGACCCCTCCCTTCCCTGATGCCACCGCAATAATGTTTTTCACTCCTGGCAAAGGCTTTAGATTTTTCTGCACAGCATGGGACACGATGCTGGAAGAAACATCCACATCGACCTCCCCGACACCTGGTATTTCTTTGAGTTTCCTTAAGACAGCCGATCGTATCTCGGTTTCACAACCTTTTATTGGATAACCCACCACGACATCAATCCCGATGTTGGCACCCTCGATTCTGATATTCTTGACAGCCTTTGCAGAAACGAAATCTACTCCCATGTAAGGATCGATATAACTTTGCAACGCATTTTCAACCTCGGCTTTGGAAAGAACCGCCATTTTTAGCTCCTAAATCGTAGTAAATGAAGAATTCCGGTTTACCATTGCAGCAAGATCTTAAAGTTGAACGATAGCCGGGAATAAAACGATTTTACACAACTTTCCGACTATTGGAATGACAGGATTTCTACGGGAAGGATTGATACTTTAATCCACAACCTCTCCGTAGACTGAAGAAAACCCCGAAGGAAACAGAGGAATATTATTCGATAGGCGAACCAGAATCAGGATGCCATCAATTTAGGCTGGGCATTAGGAAGCTACAAGCCTCCGTTACAGTCGGTAAAAGAATAATCGAGAGTTATTCTCCAAGGCTTCTTTATCTAATCGGCACTACTTTTAGTTTTGGCCGGGAAACACTGTTTACGATCGAAGGAGAAGCCTTATACACTTCGTACGCCCCTTCTCCAAGGATATCTGAGGGCTCAACGGCAACATGGCCCTGCTCTTTCTCCGTAATGACTAACAGTTCTTCGGAATTTACATTTCTTAGCCTATGGGCCGTTGCTACCGACTCATCAAGAAAAAATTCTCCTAAACTTTTGTCGTCGTATTTGACTTGGTATGTAACAATCGGGGTAATAGTTATCTTCATTATTTCTGACTCCGTGAACCTGTATAGCGCGGCAAGGATAAACCCTTTTTACCTTTAGTGGCAATTATATGTCTAGAACCACGCATCATATAGTGCTTGACCCACAGATCTAGAAGATCTGCCAATCTGACAGATCAATATTATTATTACTTTCAATTGCTTGCATCTTTAGTAACAATCGAGTCCGACAAAATGGCAGTCATCAATCATCTTCACTATAAATTTGTCGTCTCTTTCTTAAAGAGGTAAGCACTAAAATCTGCCCAAACACGCACGACCTTATGTTATTGAATATGAATAGTTACTGAATAACAGAAGCTTCATATTGTGAGAGCCAACCACCTTAATTTTTCGTGAATGGCACTATACCTGCTAACACTCAACTTGAAGGACGAAAAACAACAGGGAAAAATCAATTTCCTCTCTGCATTCTTGATCATGCAACACAATGGTGCAGATGGAAAACAATCATACTAAGAGGAGAAATACTATGGGTGTACTTACCTGGACAGCAGAGCAATTTGGTACCGACGTAGACATTTGCGATGGGCAACATAAAGAGCTCTTTCGGTTATTTAATGACCTATATGACAAAGTCAACAGCGGCGACCAATCCGGAACAGGGGAGAAACTGGAGTTGTTCCGCAGTTTCGTCGGCGAGCACTTTAGTACGGAAGAACGCCTGATGCGGGAAATGGGCTATCAATACTATGACAGTCATAAAGCCCAACATGATGCTTTTCAATCAAGTGTTGCAGGTGTTCAAGCAGATGGTCTCACTAGTGATATCATCGGAGGATGGGCCGCTTGGTGGCTTTCTCATATCCCCACCAGTGATCGGCCTTACGGCCCTGTTCTCAGATCCATCAATTGGGAATAGTTAATATTTTTTAGGATCCGCTTAGGATAAACTCATTAACGAGTTGGCTTAGAAGGGGAACCGATATTCAGTGGGTTCCCCTTCTGGTTTATAACCACGTTGTTTACCGTTGGTGACAGTACTTCGCTAAGCGTGGTGAAAAACTGATCAAAAAACCAAGCTTCTAGTAATGCACAACGCTAGGAATGTGAATCATTAGCGTCTGTAATTTTCTGATTTCAAAATGCTTCCATACGACCAGTATGCTGCACTTTTTCGACTACTATTGCCTTCGCGCTGCATCCCTTGATCGAAATCTTGAACAGGTTCTAAGAAAACTCCCTGCTCTCCGTTTCCTTTTTTGCATCAGGGACAAATCTTTTTAGAACCCTCTTCCATCTCTTGCTTGAACCGTAGCTCTATTCTTACTGCCAATATGTCAGACAAATAATCACTTTATTTTCAGCACCTTGCATTTTTAGTAACAACAACGCCTGACAAAATGGCAGTTATCGGTCTTTGTCAACAGGCCGCTCGGTCTTTTTATAAATCGGTAATCACTCAAGCCTGCTTGGTAGCATTCTGCCCTATCTCATTGAGTATGAATGGTTGCTGAATAATGCAAGAACGTAAACTTCATTCAATGAGATCCGACCACCTTCTTTTTTCTTTAATGGCACTATATCTGCATTAACAACCTCGAAGGAGCAAACAAACAGGGAAGAATCAAATTCCACTGCACTATTCATTCAACTATAGCAGTGCAATGGAGAATAATTCAATAACTGTGAGGAGTAATATTATGGGTGTACTTACCTGGACAGCAGAGCAATTTGGTACTGATGTAGACATATGCGACGGCCAGCACAAAGAGCTCTTTCGATTATTTAATGATTTGTATGACAAGGTCAACAGCGGCGACCAATCCGGAATAGGGGAGAAACTAGAGCTGTTCCGCAGTTTCGTCAATGAGCACTTTAAAACAGAAGAACGCCTTATGCGGGAAATGGGTTATCAATATTATGATGGCCATAAAGCCCAACATGATGCTTTTGTAGCGAATGTTGCAGGTGTTTCAGCAGACGGACTCTCTAGCGATGTCATCGGGGGTTGGGCCGCATGGTGGCTTTCTCATATCCCCACCAGTGACCGGCCTTATGGCCCCGTTCTCAGATCGATCAATTGGGAGTAATTGATCAATAACAAGCTCACTTAATGATGGGCTGGCTTAGAGGGGGAATCGGTACTAAGTTGGTTCCTCCTCTGATTTGGTCGCGTTCATGGCGATTGATGGTAGCAATCGATTGAGCGTTATGAAGAATTGATACAGGATGAAATCCACGCTCCTACGGATAATAAATCATGGACTCCACCTGATCATATTAATAGAACGAAATTAAAAAGGCTTGAACATCATGAATAATAACAATAATGCTCTTGGGCTAGGGTTGGTGGGTTGCGGTGAAACCGGTCGGTTGTGCTTACAAGCCTATTCCCAAATTGAAAACATACGGCCCATTGCAGTAGCCGATACTATTCATAAAGATGCGGATATCGCAGCGCAGGAATTTGGGTTGCATTCGCACTATTTCGATTTGGAAGAACTCATTCTCCGAGACGATATACGAATGGTTCATTTTGCAACCCCTCCATTTAGCCACTATGGACTGGGGATGATGACAGCGAATGAAGGAAAGCATGCACTTTGTGAAGCCCCCCTTGCAGTAAGCGTTGAGGAGGCCGATGCACTGCTGAATGCCGCAAAAGAAAACAACGTTATCATGCCGGTCAATTTTGTATTGCGCCATACGCCCATTAGTGAAGCCGTCAAATCGATTATTGATTCACAAATCCTCGGATATGTATTACATGCGACTTTGGAGAACTATGCTACCGATGAGCGGTTCAGTCCTGATCATTGGTTTTGGAACAACAGTATGAGTGGTGGTATTTTTATAGCTCACGGCGTCCACTTTTTTGATCTATACGAATGGTGGCTAGGATCCGGGAAGGTGATTTCAGCGCACGCAGAAGTGCGCCCTGGGACGAAACAGGAAGATCGGGTAATGTGTACAGTACGGCATGACAATGGGGCGTTGGTGAGCCATTATCATAGTTTCGATCAACCGGAACGGCTGGAAAACACATTTCATCGAATTCTTTTCGAGAAAGGTGTCATCACAATCGAAGGATGGCTTCCTCAAACCCTGACAATCAACGCAATTGGTGATGAAGAAAATATTACAGCACTCGTCAAAAGTTGCCCTGGTTGTAATATTGAAACAATTGAGTCCTATAAGGGTTCTCAGCAAGCCTGCCGTGCCCGAGGCAAACAAATAACCGCTACTCGAATAGTCAAAATTCGATACACTGCCGAGCCGGTTGAAAAACAAGCGCAGTATCTTTGGGCTACCAGCGATTTGATGACTGATCAACTGCACTATATCGCAGATCATTCCCACCAGCGGAGAGTCGTGGAAGAAAATGGCCGCACTTCTCTTACTCTGGCGGTAAAGGCTGCCGAGCTTGCGGCGGCAAAGTAGACCGAATTAATAAGGGTGATTTTCCGTCAGTTATGTGGTTAATTCGGGTCAAGTTTATGCTCCCACGGCTCAACGAATTTTTAGAACCCGTTCAAGATTTCGATCAAGGGATGCAGCGCAGCAAAAGTGGTCTAAAAAGCACAGCATACGGGTCGTATGTAAGCATTTTGAGACCACTTTTAATGCGGTGATGCGCCCTTCAGCGAGATCTTGAACAGGTTCTTAGGGGTTTATAGTAAGATAATCTCTCTCCTTCAAAAGTGATCTATCGGTTAAGCATATGCTTCAGTGGGTCAGCAACAAACTGGGTCGAAAATTCATGCTTGGCACCCTTGCGGGTTTGCTCAGTATATCGCTGTTATTTCTAATCGTCTTTACTCGAATGAATACCGGGCAACTTGAACAGGAGCGGAGCCTGGCATCAGCAGAGGTGAATAATCTGCTTCAATCAGCCTTGGAAAATGCCATGCTCAAGCGTGATCTAGATGGGCTGCGAACCATTGTCAATCGGCTGGGACAACAAGACAATGTCAATAGCGTAATGATTCTCAACCCGGAAGGTGAGGTGCGTTTTGCTTCCAACCGGCAATTACTGGGTCGTCAGCTTCTTCAAGACAAGGAATTGCCCTGCGCGAATTGCACCCTTGCAGATAGCTTAACCAAGAACTCCACTCGTTTTCTAGTGAACGAGCAAAATCATGAAGTGTTGCGGAGCACTAACCCCGTCCGTAATAAGAAACCTTGCACTCAATGTCATGGTTCTATTGATAAAAACCCCATCAATGGGATATTGCTGGTTGATTATGAGGCGCAAGCACTCCGCGACAAAGTTTGGAAAAGTACTTTACTCCTGATGGGATCAGGTGGCGTAGTCGTTTTGTTTGCTGTGGCAGGTGGTTGGTGGTTTATGCGCCGGTTTGT
>JAZGGE010000174.1:0-9508 GCA_036480195.1 Methylococcales bacterium | reverse complement strand
ACGCCGCAAGAAGCAACTTATAGTTCCTTTTTTATTGATCGTAGCAGCCAGTATGGCTACCGCTTTTCTATTACCCTCAGTATATCGCTCAACCGCTACTATATTGATCGAAGAACAGGAAATTCCGGTTGATCTTGTGCGATCAGCTGTTACGACGTTTGCAGATCAGCGTATACAGTCGATCAGTAAGCTGGTAATGACTCGCAAAACACTCAAGAGAATTATCGAAGATTATAATCTTTATCCAAAAAAGCGATTAACAGTGCCGCAGGAAATGTTAATTGCTGATATGAGAGAAGATATTGTAGTAGAAACAATTAGTACTAGCGTTATAGATCCTAGAAGTGGTAGGCCAACAGAGGCAACGATTGCATTCACGTTATCGTTCGACTATGGAGTGCCAGAGTTGTCTCAAAAAGTCGCGAATGAACTAACATCATTGTTTCTAAGCGAAAATATTAGTAAAAGAACGAAAGCGGCAGAAGGAACAACACGGTTTTTGACGGCGGAAGCCTCCCGGTTGAATAAAAAAATAGAAGGATTGGAGGGAAAACTTGCGCGCTTCAAGGAAAAGAACTTGAACCAGTTACCGGAATTGGCGCAGATGAATCAGCAGTTGTTTGAGCAAATAGACCGAGAGCTGATCACTTTGGATGGACAAATGCGCTCAATTGATGAACGCAAATTTTATCTGGAGGGCGAGTTGGCGCAAATGGATCCAAATGCGATAGGGAGATCCGTAGGCGGAGAGCGCGTGTTGAGTGTCAAGCAACGATTGGTTTTGCTTAAATCAAATCATGCTTCTCTACTAGCGCGTTATTCACCAAATCATCCTGACGTTGTTAAAATGGCCAGCGAAATAGAGGTTTTGCAGCGTTTGGCTGGTGGTCCCCAAGCCGCTACTGAGCTGGAAACTGAACTGGCGGTTTTACGGTCGAATCTTGCAACAAAACTTCGTCGATATTCAAATAATCATCCGGATATTGTCAAGCTGCGACGGGAAATAAGTTCCTTGGAAGCGACTACAGCCAGTTCCAGGAAGTATGGTGCAACAGCTACAAGCGATGCGGAGAACCCAGCATATATTACCTTGATGGCACAGCTCGAATCAGTAAAAAGCGATGGGAAATCCTTGCGAAAAACTAAGGAGAATTTGAAGCGCAAACAGGAAGTAATTAAAAATCGATTGCTTATGACCCCGTTAGTGGAGCAGGAATATCAGGTATTAATTCGTGACCACGCAAATGCCGTAAGTCGATACCAAGAGGTTAAAGCGAAAGAAATGGAAGCGGAGATCTCGCAGCAACTGGAAGTTGAAAGAAAAGGTGAACGCTTTTCACTGCTTGAGCCTCCTCAACTACCTCAAGAATCTATTAAACCGAAGCGTAAAGCGATAGTATTTTTGGGTGTTCTCTTTGCTGTTGTAGCCAGCA
This sequence comes from Methylococcales bacterium, assembly GCA_036480195.1. Lineage (GTDB taxonomy): Bacteria > Pseudomonadota > Gammaproteobacteria > Methylococcales > JAZGGE01 > JAZGGE01. The sequence goes on along the minus strand of JAZGGE010000174.1, from coordinate 8,075 downwards.
TTGGGTTGGCAGCCATACAAGAAATCTTAGATAAATCTATTTACTATAATAACAAGATGGAGAGTATTGCAGGCCAGCCGATATTAGCTGCAGTTCCCTATCTGGAAAGCTATGAAGACGTAGTTCAATTACAGGCAACCCGGCGCTTTCAGGTTTTGGGCGTTGTTCTTGCATTGTTGGCAGTTACGCTGTTCGTCCACTTTGCGTTGGTGCCCCTTGATGTTCTTTGGTATAAGGGAATGAGCAAACTAAGTGGATCTGAATTAACGACAGTAGGAGGTTAGGTGTGGAACCCATAGAAATTGCATTAGAAAAGGCTAAAATAGCTAGACAGGACAATCAAGTTCAGGAGTTTCGGGGCAGTGTCTCTCATGCTGGTAGTGATATTGAGTATACTCAAACCAGGACGGTAAAAGTAAGTAAGCTGGCTTTGCGAGAAAGTCGAGTAATATCTGGTTTCGATAACGGTCCTTGGGTTAATCAGTTTAGGATGTTAAGGACTCGTGTCTTGCACAGCATGGACGAACAGAATTGGAGTACTTTAGCAGTCACTAGTGCAGAAGAAGGAGTAGGTAAAGGGTTGATTGCGACTAATCTTGCTATTAGCTTGGCCATGGAATTGGATTCGACAGTGCTCTTGGTAGACGCAAATATTCAAGACCCCAAAATTCACAAATTATTCGATTTTGAACCGAAATATGGGTTAAGCGATTATTTGAGTGGCAGACATAATCTCAGTGAACTACTTTTTCACCCTAATATTGAACGTTTGGTGGTTCTCCCGGCAGGAGAACCTCTTCAAAATTCGACAGAGTTACTTGGGTCAAAGAAGATGGAGCAATTGGTTCGGGAGCTAAAAAAGCGGTATCCATCCAGGATCGTTATCTTCGATTTACCACCAGTTCTCACCCAGTCTGATGCATTGGCGTTTTCTCCCTACGTTGATGCGGCTTTGTTTGTTGTTGAAGAAGGCAAGTCACAGATGGATAGTGTTAAACGAGCCGTTTCACTTTTATCGAAAACAAAGCTGCTAGGCGTGGTTGTGAACAAAACTCAGATAAATAGAATTAATTATTCTTGACTATTTTTAGTATACCCTTTCATTTCGACTATACTTTCCTTAAAGCTTGGCATAATTTGGAAATCCCTTCCATTTAGTTAATGCTTCAATGGAACCGAAAAATGCTATTTTCCGGTTTCTTAGATTTTAGAATTCAATAATAGGTTTTTAAATAAAGCTAGTTATGTACGAAGCATTTTACGGACTTAAGCAAAAACCGTTTACACTTTTGCCCGACCCCGAGTTTATCTTACCAACGCACCAGCATCGCACAGCTATGATGATGCTCGAATATGCGCTATTTAACGGGGCGCCATTCTGCGTTATTACAGGGGAGATTGGTACTGGGAAAAGTGTTTTGGTTCAAAACTTGTTAGATCGCTTGGATGATGAAGTTACAGTTGGACTTATTACAAATACCCAAGCTTCTATTGGTGAATTACTTCAATGGGTCTTGATGGCATTTAACTTGGATTATACGGGTAAAACCAAGGTAGAGCTTTATCACGTCTTGGTGGATTTTATCAAGTCAGAATATGCAAATAACCGGCGTACTGTTCTTATAGTAGATGAAGCCCAAAACTTGGGAGGCCAGATACTCGAAGAACTAAGAATGTTATCGAATATTAATGCAGGGAAAGACCAGCTCTTGCAAATGATCCTTGTTGGGCAACACCAGTTGCGCGAGCTTCTCAGGCAACCACAGCTGGAGCAGTTTGCTCAGCGTATTGTAGTAAATTACCATCTGGAACCTCTTACAGAGGAGGAAACAGAAAATTATATCTATCATCGCCTTTGTATTGCGGGTGCTGAAAATAATAGGTTATTTACCGAAGAGGCATGCAAATCTGTTCATTCTTATAGCGGAGGTGTTCCTCGGTTGATTAATATGCTTTGCGACCTTGCTATGGTGTATGGCTATGCTGAAGAAGCCAATAGGATCGGCGTAGAAATTGTTAATTCTGTCGCAAGAGACCGGTTAAAGCACGGTATTGCTCCACTAAAAAATACCGCATAGAAAAGAACCTAGAGGCGTATCATTTTATCCACAAGTATTTTGTAAAGGAAATACGGTATGGGTTTCTGTGAAATAACACACGTGCGAAACATGGTTTTCCAGAGACTGCAAGCCCATGTCTCCCTCTTGGAATTAAATTCAGATAGAACTAAGTGAGAATCTTACTATCTTCCACTAAAATCGGTGCGTCTTTAATGCGGGAATTGTTATAACGCGCATCGATGGCTGCAGCCTGCAGTGTATAGGGTAATACAGGATCAAACAATTGGTAGAGGGTTTCTGGTTGTTGTTTTTCATCAAGCCATAAATCAGCATCATCGGTATTCAACATGACGGGCATGCGACTATGGAATTGTTCAAATTCAGGCGCAGCTTCGGTGGTGACAATCGAACACGATAGAACGTGTTCGATACCATCAGTCCAGTAATCCCATAGTCCCGCAAACGTCATCGTCTTATCCACAGCAGAAAATAGATAGGGTATTTTCTTGCCTTCACGGTGTTGCCACTCAACAAAAGAATGTGCGGTGATTAAACAACGTTTGTGTCGAAAACTACCTTGATATGCCCGGCTCTTTTCCAGCGTCTCACAACGTGCATTGAACATGGCATACTTGTTTGATGGTCCGTTGCTCCAGTGTGGTACTAGCCACCAGCGCATCTCGCTGATGACGCGTTCACCTTCCCAGGAATGTACTACCGGAACTTGATCGGCCGGCGCCAAATTATAACGAACGGGTAGCGGCCCCAAATCAACATTCAACTTTGACAGAAGGGTGTGGACTTCCGGGTTGTCGGTAATATTAAATCGACCACACATCAAATATTCTCTAAATATTTTATATTGGCAGCACTGCTCAATTGTATCTGCTTCCGGGTTTTAGGGTGTAACAATAATTGCGCACATTCTTTCGTCGAAAATTGAGCAACCCCCTTAAAACGAGTAATCACACTTTCGCTATTTTCTACCATCTTATTCAAAATACCAACACATTCTTGTTCGCTCCAAGCATAGTGGCAATGTTCCTGGTATTTCCCGGAAATACGGAACAATGGTGGAATAATAGTATATACATATCCTGAATCCACCAATGGTCTGAGATAGTGATCAAAAAGACTGAGTAGCAAGGCGCGGGCATGTGCTCCGTCTACATCCGGATCAGTTAAAATTAAAACATGAGTAAACTCCAAATAGTCTGACATGCAGTTATCTCCAATACCGCATGCCAATGACTGAAAAATCTTTTTACATTCTTGATTGGCGAGTACTCTGTTGGGAGTCGCTTTTACTACATTCAGTAATTTGCCCTGAACAGCGATGACGCTCTGAGTAGTCTTAAGCATTGCTTGGCGTACTGTGCTGGCAGCGGATTCGCCCTCAACGATAAATAGTTCTCTTGTTTTAGTCAATTAGAGGGATTGCCCTTTCCAAAGATGGCTATTCTTCCTGTCAATAGCTTCTAAAGTGATGCCGGATCCCAATGAGTATAAGCAAAACCATTGCCGATAATATCGATAACGTTGTTTTGATTTTCAGGACTTTCGCTAAAGTCGGCCAAGACTTGGTTTGGCGTTTTCTCGAGATTATTATCCAATTGGTCTAACCACCATACGAAGCCGTCATTGTCCGGTTCCCGGTTGAGTACATTGGAATAAAGTGCAGTTAAGAGTTGATCATTTGAGGGGGCGTCTCCGTATTGGGATCTAAATTCATCGCTATCTATAAATCGACTGGCGACTTCTGTTACCTCCATTCCTTGATCCATCTGGGCAATCCAATAGCCGACACCATTTTCGTCTGGCGTCCGATCGAAAGCGGCTTGGTAGATTCGGTAGGCCTTGCCGCCAATACCATTGACATCGATTGCAACAAATCCGTCGCTGAAGACTAGTCTTTCCATATTAAGGAGTACGTCGCCTCCTTCTGCGCTATTTACCCTGAAGAAATCATCTTCTGCAAGTATTTCAGCCTGACTGATCAGGGTATCGGTATAGCGGGAATAGTCAGTCCCGGCCTTTCCATCCATAGCATCATTTCCCTGACGCCCCCAAAAAATGTTAGTTAAGCTATTCCCTCTAAATCCATCACCAAATTCGGTGCCTGTTGCATTTTCTATCGCCCCTATTAACCAGCGGAAAAATGTGGGTGAGGGGAGATCTGTATCGGCAATTTTCCCTACAGATCCGATGGCTGATGGACGTTGCGGCAACTTTATTCTAACAGCTTCCCCTACTAAGCTGGCGTCGACTATGTCACCACCACTAGGATCCCACAGAGTCTGATAGTCGTTTGTATCTTGGATTACTAGGGAACTATCATCTGCATTTGTATCGAGGTTATCGCCATAGAGGTGTTGTAGGCCGATAATATCTAAAGGCATCGGAGTAACCGGATCCCAAGACAGCCTGTTGAGTCCGAAGTCATCATTGTACGACATGATGCTTCCCCAATCGATGTCGAGTTCTTCAAGATCTACTGCTGATGCGGTGGGTCGGCCCGTACCACCGTCGTCGTGGATGTGTTTCAATCCGAGTGCATGCCCAAGTTCGTGAATCACGAGATGCCATCCGGCTGTACCTGGGGCGTAAGATAGGTTATTCGCCTCACTGTTAGCATTAATGAAAATATCACCAGGTGCACCGGCATAGAATTCGGTATTGTAGGATGAATTGGGGAATAGTGCTCGGCCCCAAATGTTATTATTGGATCCGAACACACTTTCACCCGCCAGCGAAATGGTGATATCAGATCCCTCATTATAGGCGATCGATGGATTGGAAAAATGTCCCGCATATTCGAATTTGACATCGATATAGTCCGAAAAATAACCTAACATAGCTGCTATGTTTTTCTGCATTGCATCGGCATTACCCCAGCTTTTTCCATCGACACCATCAGCGAGCCCCCATCGGATGGTACGGTCTGAGTCCAATTGCCAAGAATAGCCTGTAGTAATGAGATCGACTAAGTCGTCGCCTGTAAGGGGGAAGGGAGCATCGCTTGGTGTGGCCATAGTTTAATTCTCCTAATTATGTGGTAATTTAATAAGACTCGGGATGTAGGCTTGGAGATCAGTTTTTGGGTTGTTTAAATTGCGGACGAAGTTTGCTCTAGCACTTTAAGTAACAGTCTGTGTTGAAGCAGAAAATGGCCAGTAAAGAAAAGCCACGTTCGGGCAAAGAAAAATTTAGGCATTGTGCCGCCCTCCGTGGAGTTGTTATGCAGGGCCGACGGGGCTTGCTGGTTAACGGTCTTTCTCTGATTTTTGGATTAGTTTTCGTTAGATTGCAGAAGTGAACTATCGATGAATGGTCTGGTCGGTGAGTTTACTCCTTGGTGTTGCCCACTAAGATATCAGTGGTAAATTAGGCTACCATTAGCGTAAGGATCTGTCAATGCGTCTAGTCAGTATGCTTACCCTGCTGTTGTACTTCTTAGTCGTTTTCCGAAAATGACTAAACCCGTCAACATCATCCAGCCGACTGCGGGCAAGGGCACTGCAGAAGCGGCCACATCAAATCCCACGGTCCTTATTGGTGCTATATCCAAGGCCAGGAGAACTATTTTTGTAATCAGCATATTGGGATCGTAGTTCCCTTTTGCATCCGTCTTTATAAGGGTATATGTGCCGTTATCATCATCCAAATCCACGAATCGTCCCCACCAGACATCTTTATCGTTATCGAAAATACCAGCTTCGAAACCCTTCAGTGGCACCGATACTTTGCCTCGAACTACGGGTATATTATTATTGGAAACCGCATTACCAACAGCGGTGTCGAAGGAATCGAGGTGCAAGGTGATGAAACCCTGATAATGCACAATACGATAAGAAGCAATTTAGGGAATGGAATACAGTTATGTGGAGAAAAGTCTGACTGTGATTTTCCTCGTGGCGTTGCTGCCGACGCGCAAGTGAAAATTTCTTGTATGGCAACCATCTTCGGAATGCATGCTGGATAAAAGAAGTGATAACATTACCAAGGGGAATAGCGAACGCTAGCCTTCCCGGATTATCCGGCTCAGGTGGAAGGAGGAGGGAAGACTCTTCCTTTCCTGGCTTGGGTAGTTACACACTCTTCGGCAACTATGCCGCAGGCAATGTCTACCTTTCGCGCCCAAGATACCCATTTTCAGCGTGCATCTTTTCGCGAAGGGCGTCGTTGTAGAAGCTTGAAAGAGATGACTTTTCCTACGCTTCTACGCCTAGCCCTCCACGAAAGTCTACCCACTCAAAACGGATATTCTTGAACGAGAAAGGTATAGTACACGATTCTTGGGAGATTTAAATATGAAAAAAACTAAAAATAAGATACGAGTGAATACGGTTGTTTCATTTTTACTATTAAATGCCGTTGTAGGCAGTGCCGTGGCAGTGACCATCGAGGCGACAAATCTTGATGGTCTTTCGCTTGGGGTGAAAATAGTTGGACCCGTTGGCCCGGATGTAGAGACCAGCTTTGTAAATACCTCTGGTGAAGCTGTTGGTGATTTGAGTAGCAGTGTATCTTGTCCGAGTGGATTTAGTGCCTGTATACCACCTGATAATCCAGCGGGAACTATTTATACCTATATTCATGTTGTTACTCCGGGTGTTGATTTACCGAATGACCCACCTTTTCCCGCGCCGGATGTCAGCGTTCCCTTTGACCAGGTTACCGAGTTTACACTAGGCTTCCCAGCCACTGGTTTTAATGGAGTTGCGGGGTATAGTTTTGGTGAGGCGGTGAGTGCTTTGGTCGAGGATGCGGAAATTTCTATCGATTTGGGGGCGGACGATATCCTTACGTGGACTTTACCCGATGCTTCAGAGTGGGGAACAGGTGAAGCAATATCATTCTTTTGGCAAACCACCCAACCACCCAGCGGTCCCGGTGGCCGTTTCGGTATCAGTAATGCTAGTGGGCAGGGTTTGGCAGCAGGAGGACCGATTCCGGCTGCGCCCCCGGTAGCCGTGCCGGAGCCAGGTACGTTAATGTTGATACTGGGCGTTTTCGTACTCCGTAATTATCGTATTAGCAGGTATAGTAAGCCGATAACGGCTTAAGGTCGATGATATCAAACGCAATACCGACATCGGTTTCATTTGTGAAGCAGAAGTGGGAATACCCTTTGTTGGCCTTACGTTCTGGCATCCCCGATCTGCTTTGTATCCCATCTTGCAACAACAGATTTTGATTGAAACCTGGATCCGTGAGTCCATGACGACACAGAGTACAAGCTCTTGTTTCCACAGCGGTTCAAAAAATACCCGCTTAACCGATGGGTGAAGCTAAGATTTTTTGATTCCACTGTGAAACCAATGTCTTGCACTCTGCATCCGCCATGGACTCACGGATCCAGGTGAAAGTAAACACTTAATTGAGGCAATATATATTCCAGGTGACGATTTAAACCTGTTAACGAAAGTAAATTCCCACTTTGTACTTAGGAACCGCCATTAAATAAAATTTGAAAATGACTTGTCTTTTTATCCATTTTCCACGTTGTACGCCTTGAATATGAATAATTATCCGGGGTAGTTTTGTATTTTATTTAATTCTGGTTCCTTAATCTCAATTGCATAATAAGGGCACTAAAATGATAAAGAAAAAAATCGGATTAACCGTTGCTGTCTTGGCCGTTGCTATTAGTCACGACATTCAAGCCGGATGGCAGGATTTATTAGGAGGGGCAGTAGATGAAGCTAAAAAAGCAGGCGGAACCGAAATAGTCAAATCAACCTTATCTAACAGCGATGCAGTTTCAGGTATCAAAGAGGCGTTGGCAAATGGCGTCGAATCGGCAATTAATACGTTGGGACAATCGGGAGGTTTTTTGGGCAACAACCTGGTTGAAATTGCAGTCCCAGATTCCCTCAAGACGATTGTATCCACAGCGCGCACCCTGGGTCAGGGAGAATATGTTGATTCTTTTGAAACGACAATGAATCAGGCTGCAGAAAAAGCGGTTCCCGAAGCCGCAGTAATACTGGGGGACGCAATTCGGGAGATGAG
>JAZGGE010000173.1:0-19824 GCA_036480195.1 Methylococcales bacterium | reverse complement strand
CTAGGAGGCTGTCCGAGAATAGAGAACCTACTGCGGAAAAGCCCATTTTGGCCAGATTGTCCGATTATTTTCGTTAAATAGCCCACTATTCGCCTCAAATGATCGAAAAATCTGACTCAAAATGGGTTTTCCTCGCTACGGTTTCTATTCCCGTACAACCTCCTAGCAATCCTCTGATGGTGCTGATGCATCATAATGTCCTTTTCCATTTGTAACCAGTTTTATTACCATGAAGATAATGAAGGGAAGGAATTTAGCAATTTGTCGAAATAAGGTGATTGGCTATGGAGTCTAAGTTCATCAATTACTTGATTATGGATTGTAGAAATCCATAATCAGCAATGATTTGACTACGTGTTAAGAATTAATCAGAAACTTCAAATTCTTCATGCTCTTCATGGTAAAAATAAATAGCATTTACCTCAGATAATTAAGAAGTATCAACCAAAATGGCAGAAGAGAAAGACGAACAGGAACAAATTAAGCAACGTCGGGCTAAGTTAGCAATTCTTAGGGAAGAAGGTGTGGCATTTCCTACGGACTTTAGACGAAATGTTGTCGCGGGGGAATTGCACGCGGAGTATGGGGAAAAAAGCGGCGAAGTATTAGATGCCGAGCCGATTAGAGTCAGCGTTGCCGGGCGGATGATGACCCGCCGCATAATGGGGAAGGCGAGTTTTTGTAATGTCCAGGATATGTCCGGTCAAATTCAGCTTTATGTGACTCGGGATACACTGGCTGAAGGGTACTATAATCAACAATTTAAGAAATGGGATATCGGCGATATCATTGGCGCTGAAGGAACCTTATTCAGAACCAAAACAGGGGAGCTTAGTATCAAGGTCGATAGCCTTCGACTATTGACTAAGGCGTTACGGCCCTTGCCGGAAAAATACCATGGCGTGACCGATCAGGAAATTCGTTATCGTCAGCGGTACCTTGATTTGATCATGAACGATGTGTCCCGCGATACGTTTAAGGTTAGGTCAAAAGTCGTTACGGCAATTCGTAATTTCCTTGAGGCGCGAGATTTTTTGGAAGTCGAAACACCCATGATGCAGGCCATTCCGGGTGGCGCTACCGCAAGACCCTTTCAAACTCACCATAATGCCCTTGATATGGGTCTATACCTTCGCGTTGCACCGGAATTATATTTGAAGCGCTTAGTCGTCGGAGGGTTTGAAAGGGTTTTCGAAATTAACCGGAATTTTCGCAATGAAGGTCTTTCCACCCGCCATAATCCGGAATTCACAATGCTGGAATTTTACCAGGCCTACGCCGAATATCAGGATCTAATGAACCTCACCGAAGAAATGTTGCGTGGGGTAGCAGAAACAGTTTTGGGTACCACCAGCATTTCATATCAGGGTGAAAACTACGATTTCGGCAAACCGTTCCAACGAATGACAGTTTTTGAATCCATTCTGCACTTTAATCCCAATCTTGAGGCAACGGATATTGATAATCTGGATGACGCCAGGAAAGTTGCTGCAGAATTAGGTATTCCCATAAAGGACAGCTATGGCCTTGGCAAGGTGCAAATCGAGATTTTTGAGAAAACTGTCGAAAACCGTTTGATGGATCCAACCTTTATAACCGGATACCCCGTGGAAGTATCACCCCTTGCCCGACGGAATGATGAGAATCCAGAGCTAACTGACCGGTTCGAATTTTTCGCCTGCGGTCGAGAAATTGCCAATGGATTTACTGAGCTTAATGATGCTGAAGATCAGGCTGAACGGTTTCGTAAGCAAGTGGAGGAGAAGGAAGCCGGCGACGAAGAGGCTATGCATTTTGATGAAGATTACATTACAGCCCTTGAGCACGGAATGCCTCCCACTGCAGGGGAAGGTATTGGCATTGACCGGTTGGTGATGTTGTTTACGGATTCTCCTTCCATTCGTGACGTATTACTGTTTCCCCATATGCGACCGAAGTCGGTATAGGGTCCGGATTAAACGACATGCTTGAATATAAGGGGTTTGACAGGTTAGTTGCTAATATTAATGGAACGGTCACAGAAAATGCGCTTGCAGCAATACTCTGTGATGAGTTTAAAGAGGGTCTTTTAACCCTTTGCTCTGCGCCGCTACCGACCGAGCTCGCCAGCAATGCAGTCTCCAACCCGCTGGTGAATCTGAAAACCCATGTAGATGATCCACCCAATTATATAAAGGGTGAAAAAAAGATTGCTTTGAGGCTGGAAGGGGTAGTTATTAGAAATGCGAAACCGGTATGGTTTCGGTTGCAGGGTAAAACTGTCGCAATGAGTGGCAGATGCTCAATTACTGCCAATTGTTGTGGATCAGACCTTCGTTTGCCAAAGGACTTGCTCCGACGTGTCGGCGAGACTGTAAGGTTAACCTATTATATTGATCTCACGAAGATTCTAAAACACGTGGTGTGATTGTGAGTATGAGTAGAGATAAATTGGTAATCTCTATTCTTGGAAGGCTTCCTCTGAACCCTATGGCATTTAAAAATCATGCTTGCTCGCATAATTGCTTTTGGTTAGAAATGTAGGACATTCTACAATTTGGGTTGACACCAACGACCATCGCCAAAACATCGAGAAGTTCCAAAATATCACCGTCGTTATTGATTCCGTCGTGGGTCGTCTGCTCTACCATCAACCGCCTTCCTTGCGAAGACCTGAGCGTTCAAGGGTTCAGGTGATGATATCAAGAATGATTCGCAACACCGGCTAACGATGGCCGGAGAGAGAAGTCATATATGACTTCTCTTCGCTTCTACGTGTGGGATATAACCCACTATTACGGGATATAACCCGCTTCAGCCTTTGACTTTGGAGAGATTACAAGCCCATACGTCTGGCGTGAAATATGCGTTTATGTGCTTGTCGTTGTTTGCAAAGTCTTCTGGCACAGGTGTTAGGATGGCGGGCCTTCCAGATAGTCCTTGGAAAATCCTCGAATCCAGCCTGAATCTGTTGGCTGTCGACTTTATAAATAGCGTTGTTAAGAATCATGGTTTAAACAAAAAGGAGACTATAACCTATGAAGATGAGCGCACTTTTACTCAGTTGGGTGGCGATGGCGTTTTCTGCCAGCGTTTTTTCTCATGCCAATATACAACCCAAGGATATCCTCGATGATTTCGCTGGAAGACAATATGAAGAGGGTTCGAGAGCAGTTATTGGAATGATTGTGGGTCACGGATGCAGGAATATGAAACATCCAGATCGTGCCCGATTACCGACGAAGGGATTATCTATCCTCTTTCCCGACCCCACCGCTTACCCGGGAATCTTTCAACCCGGACATTTTGGTGTAAAACCCCGTTTGAGCGCTAACTGGCGCAAGACAAAATCAGTCAAAGGGTCGCTTGCGCAACCTGTCGAATCCCATGGTAGTACTGTCTCGGTAGATGCCCGCGCAATATATTGGTTAAAAGGCAAGTTACGGGATGACCAATATGATAATTTCGAAGCCCGCATGGGAATCCCGAAACTGGCAGAAGGGGCTTTCAGCTGCGCCCAGGTCTATGTGCCTACTGTACAGTATTGCCACAAGCGCCATGCTCTCGCCTGGATTGGAGCGGAAACCGAAAACTTCCCTGCTGATTCCGATGATAAGATCGTCGTTTATGGATTTCCCCGCGATGCGGTTCCAGAAGGCGAAGGCAGGGCATTTGCACCTAGCTTCTATGTAAAACGAACGGGTTCGAATGTGGATTGCAACGAGGTGTGTAACTCGAGAAGTCCAGACTATGATCCAGCACAATGCCCGGAAGTTCGTCCCGATCCAAAGGAAATCGACGAGTTTCTAAATACCAAAGCTCGCTTGCCATAGCGCTCTAGACATCCCCCGCCATTCTGGCGGGGGATTTCAGGTCAGGACAAGGTAAAGCAGGCGTAAAGGTAATACGGGGCGCCATATATGGCGCCGGGTATTTTATTGTTACCAACAATGCAAATATAAACTTGAATTCGCGATTTTTTTTACTCGCTTGATAATCGGGATTTACCGAATATCAAAACTTCGAAACTCCCACCGATAGCTTTGCTCGGTAACTTCTATCTTAGACACTACGGCATGGGTTGGCCCTTGATGGCACCAGGAAATCAAACGATCAACCTGTTCACTTCTACCTTCAGCCACGACCTCCACGTTTCCATCTGGTAAGTTCCTGACATAGCCCGTGAGATTGAGTTGTTGCGCGGTTTTCAGGGTAGATGCTCGATAAAATACGCCTTGGACAAGGCCTTCAACGATAATGCGAATACGTTTATCCATTCAATATCTCTCATTCAACTCGGAATTTCTGATTTTGCAGAATTTGAATTGATCCCTTTGTAGGAGCGGCTTTAGCCGCGATTTCACGGCTAAAGCCGCTCCTACAAAGGGAAGTTAAGCATTCTAGGCTTGGGGATTCGAATCAAGCTGGGTTTGATCGCTGTCTTACTGCCTCATAAAGCAAAGCAGCAGCGGCGGCAGAGAGATTTAGGCTTTCCACATGTCCATGCATAGGTAGTTTTATAAGCAGATCGCACTGTTCACGGGTCAAACGCCGCAGCCCCTTTCCTTCAGCGCCAACAATAATTGCAGTCGGTTCTCTTAAATCAACGTCGTAAACCAGCCGCTCACTTTCTCCGTCGGCACCAACTATCCATACTCCTTCGGTTTTTAGCCAACGTAATGTTCGGGCCAGATTCACGACTCGATAGACTGGCATTGTTTCAGCGGCACCGCTGGCGACTTTGCATACGGTGGGGGTTAACCCTACGGTTTGGTCTTTAGTAATAATGATGCCATCAACCCCTGTTGCATCAGCCGTTCTGAGACAAGCGCCAAAATTATGGGGGTCTTGAACTCGATCAAGTACCAGAAACAAAGGGGGTGTCTGCCTGTTGATCAGCGCATCTTTAAGATCGGATTCGCCTCGTTCTTCCGGGGTGGTAACTTCTAATACGATTCCTTGATGCTTGCCGCCGTTTGAAAGTTTATATAGTCGATCACGATCCACCTGTTCCATCGGGATATTCAATGAGGATAGTGTTTCCATGAGTGCGATAATTCGTCGATCTTCTCTATTGCGGTCTATCCATGCCCGACGTACTTTTTCTGCCCCATAATCCAGTGCTGACTGTACTGAATGAATCCCAAAGACACGTTGACTGGCAGCCATCTCTATTTATCCTTATCGCTTGCGCTTTTTTGAACGCCGCGCAGAATTTTTGCTGGGCAAGTTCAGTTCGAAATCAATCTTTCTTTCATCTAAGTCCACTCGTGCTACCACGACTCGAATACTATCTCCCAGCCTATAGGTAATACCAGTTCGCTCACCCTGCAGCCGGTGTCCTATGGGGTCGAAATGGAAATAGTCTTGTTCCAGGTTAGTAATATGAACTAATCCCTCGATATAGATATCTGTCAATTCCACAAAGAAACCGAATGATGTCACTCCGGAAATAATTCCTGGGAGTTCTTCACCCAGCCGGTCCAACATGTATTCACATTTAAGCCAGCCTTCCACGTCTCGGGTTGCTTCATCCGCGCGGCGCTCGGTTGTCGAGCAGTGTTCCCCGAGCAAGACCATATCTTGTTGAGAATAATGGAATGTGTCGGGCTTCCCACCCTTTAGGGTATGACGAATTGCCCGATGCACAAGGAGGTCAGGATAGCGGCGGATCGGTGAGGTAAAATGGGTATAGGCTTCTAGTGCCAGACCGAAATGACCTTTGTTCTCGGTACTGTATACAGCTTGAGAGAGGGATCGTAACACAACGGTCTGAATGATATGTGCGTCGGGACGCCCTTGAGACTGCTGTACCAGCGCCATATAGTCTAGCGGTTTCGGCTTGTCACCACCGGCTAAATGTAGTCCCAGTTCCCCCAAAAAAGTTCGTAAATCAGAAATTTTCTCTAGGGTAGGGCCATCATGAATTCGCAACAAACGCGGCATTTTTTTTCGATTTAAAAAACGGGCTGCGGCAATATTTGCGGCAATCATGCATTCTTCAATCAAGCGATGTGCATCATTGCGAACGACCGGTACAATCTCTTCTATTTTCCGACCCTTACCGAAAATAATACGTGATTCCTGGGTGTCAAAATCCATGGCGCCTCGAATTTCTCGACCCTTGCGCATTACTTTATAAAGTTTAAAAAGACCTTCAAGGTGTGGTAACAGCGCTTTATACTTGCTACGCAATTTCTTGTTGCGATCAACAAGCATACCGGCAACCTCCGTGTAAGTCAGGCGAGCATGGGAATGCATTACGGCTTCAAAAAACCGGGAGCGGATTACCGAACCCTGAGGGTTGATAAAAAGCTCGCATACCATGCAGAGTCGATCTTCCTGCGGGTTGAGAGAGCACAGGCCATTGGAGAGGGCTTCCGGTAACATTGGGATAACCCGTTCCGGAAAGTAGACGGAAGTTCCACGTTTTTTTGCTTCCCCATCCAGGGCGGTATCAGGAGCAACATAGTGAGATACATCAGCAATGGCAACCAATAAACGCCAACCCTTGGGAGTATTTTGACAGTATACGGCATCGTCAAAATCCCTGGCATCTTCACCGTCGATTGTTACTAGCGGCAAGTCGCGTAAATCGACACGTTTCTGTTTGGCGGCTTCTGGTACCTCTTTACCAAATTCCGCCAGTTCGTTTGCTAATCCTTCCGGCCACTGGCTAGGTAAATTATGGGAACGAATAGCGACTTCGATTTCCATTCCCGGCCCCATGTGGTCACCCAGTACTTCGATTACTTTGGCTATAGGTCGGGCACGTCGACTTGGTTGTTCTGTAATTTCAGCAACAACAATCTGTCCAAAATCAGCATCGCCACGGAGGTGATCAGGAATCAGAATATCCTGAACGATACGTTTATCATCAGCTACAAGAAAGCTAGTCCCCCCTTCTTCTTGTAACCGACCGACCACTTGCTGAGTATTTCTTTCCAAAACCTCAACTACTGCGCCTTCTCGCCGTCCTCGTCTGTCAATACCCTTTACTCGGACGACAACACGATCATCATGCATCAGGCTGCGCATTTCACGAGGTGAAAGGAAAAGATCGTCCCCACCTTCATCAGGTTTTAAAAAGCCAAAACCATCAGCATGTCCGATGACCCGACCCACGATTAAGTCTTTGCGATTTATTAAACAATATTGGCGTTTGCGATTGAGTAGTAATTGCCCGTCCCGCTCCATCGCCCTTAAACGTCGACGTAGAGCCTCCAAGGGCTCTTCATTGTTGATTTTTAATGCTCTTGCTATTTCCTCCCGAGTCAAGGGCGCACCGTGATTTTCAAGGTGCTGCATGATAAATTCTCGACTGGGTATGGGGTTTGAGTATTTCTTCGCCTCCCTGGCAGCGTAGGGGTCGTTCGCCTGGGTTTTCCGGTTTTTCCCTTTTGACTTAGTAGCCATTATTCTCTGCTTTATTCCTTAGTGCGGCCCATAGCTATTGCCAATAATAACTGTTCTGATAAATTGACAAAAATAACATTTCTGGGCATAATTCCTCGGTTGTAGTCGTTGATATTCAAGCGGCTTCTTTTATGCCGAGGTGGCGAAATTGGTAGACGCGCATGGTTCAGGTCCATGTGGGGGCAACCCCGTGGAGGTTCAAGTCCTCTCCTCGGCACCAATAAGGGCTTATGCGAAGGGGTGCCGAAGCACAATGGTTTCATTTCTATCCGGGCCTGTCGACACGATATCAATGGGCACGCCAAGAAGCACCTCTATTCTTTTAATGTAGGCTTTGGCGTTTGTTGGTAGTGCTTCGTACTGGGTAATTCCAGCAGTTGAGCCACTCCACCCCGGCATTTCTTCAATAATTGCCTCGCAACGCTCATACTTATCAGCCCCCAATGGAGCAGATTCCACTATTTCACCGTCCAATCGATAATGGGTGCAAATTCCGATTTTTTCAAGACCATCGAGTACATCGAGTTTTGTCAAACAAATCCCGGTAAAAGTGTTCATCTCAATGGCCTTTCGCATGATGACGGCATCAAACCAGCCACAGCGTCGGGGACGTCCAGTTGTTGCGCCGAATTCATGACCTTTTTCCGCTAAATGACGTCCCGATTCATTTTCCAATTCAGTGGGAAACGGGCCGTTTCCGACACGGGTGGAATAAGCTTTGGCTATTCCCAGTACATAATCGATATGTGATGGGCCTATACCTGTACCAGTAACCGCTCCACCGGCGCTGGTGTTGGATGATGTCACGTAGGGGTATGTTCCTAAGTCGATGTCAAGCATCGCTCCTTGAGCGCCTTCGTAGAGAACACTGGAACCCTGATCTATACAACGATATAGTTGGTTTCCAACATCGGTCAGCATTGGAATGATCTGTTCACTTAACTGCATGGTTTTATCTAAGACCTCCTGAAATTTCACCTCAGCTACGCCATGATACCGAGTCAATTGAAAATTCTGATACTCCATCAGTTTTTCCAGCTTTGTAGAGAATCCAGTTTTATCCAGTAAATCTCCGGCTCGTAACCCCCGCCGCGCTACTTTATCCTCGTATGCAGGTCCGATTCCCCGGCCTGTAGTCCCAATTGCCTGATCACCGCTGGATTTTTCTCGTGCTAGATCCAGGGCTACATGTCCAGGGAGTAATAGAGCACAAGCCTCGCTGATTTTGAGCCGATCGCGAACCGGGACACCCATTTTTTCCAGGGATTCAATCTCTTCCATTAATGCTGACAGACTAAGCACAACGCCGTTACCAATAAAACATTGGACGTTATCGCGCAATACACCGGACGGAATTAAGTGGAGAACAGTAGTTTTACCATCAATAACCAAGGTATGGCCGGCGTTGTGCCCCCCTTGAAAGCGGACAACTGCATCAGCCCGTTCGGTTAATAGATCGACTAGCTTACCTTTGCCTTCATCACCCCACTGGGCACCGATCACAACAACATTTTTTCCCATACTTTTTCTGGTATTTTATCTATAGCAGATGCAGCGCAATTTAAGTGTGTAGGGTTGCGTACAGAGAGCTTATTGGGTGGTGCTGCGTGCCCCAAATTAGATCCTGAAATTAGCTTTTGGGACAAAGATTACAGTTCTTTCACTTCCCAATCCGCCCCTTGCTTTTTCAACTGATAACCACAATTCATATCATAGCCGTTACCCTGTTGGCCAGGTAACTCCTCAATAACAATCCAGCCTGACGCACGCAAGTCACGAATTTTATTCCTTAGTCCACCATTATCCACCTCGAACGGAGCAAATACCTTCTTGGCGTCCGAAACAGGAATGTCGTTAGCGATGCCTGAAAGAACCTTTAGGTCAGCACTAAATCCGGTTGCCGGACGAGCCCGACCGAATTCTTGGCCAACATTGTCATATCGTCCTCCTCGCGCAATTTCCCTTCCACATCCTGGAACAAAAGCGGCGAAAACAAGACCCGTTTGGTAGTGGTATCCTCTTAATTCAGCTAAATCAAAATTAATTGGCATTGCAGGAAACAAAAAACGGATGCTGTTTGCAACTCTTTCCAGCTCGGCGAGCGCTATCTTTACTGATTCTTCGGCAAACTTAAAAACCTTGTTAGCGTTCTCGATAATTCCGTCGATGCCATTCATTTCCATAAGACCCGCCAACATAGTATGCACTGTTTCATCCAATTGCAGCTCACAGAGCATTTCATTGAGTTCACGGGTCGCTTTTCTTTGCAAAACGTCGAAAAGATTCGCTTCCTGAACGGCGTTCAGTTCAGCTTGCTCAGCGAGCCCTCTAAAAATTCCGACGTGGCCAAGATCCAAATGCACATCTTGAATTCCGGTTGTAGCCAGCATTTCCAGCATCAACCGTATGATTTCAAGATCACTTTCTAAACTTTCATGACCGTAGATTTCCGCACCCACTTGCATTGGATTACGGGATTTTTCCAACGATTCCCCTTTAGTATGTAGCACTGTACCCAAATAGCACAAGCGGGTAGGGGTGTCTTTTTTTAAGTGGTGGGCATCAATGCGGGCGACTTGTGGCGTCATGTCAGCTCGCACCCCTAAAAGGCGGCCGCTGAGTTGGTCGGTAAATTTGAACGTTTGCAGATCCAGCTCCCGTCCAGCTCCAACCAAGAGTGAATCAATGAAGTCAATTAAGGGAGGCTGCACCAGCTCATAACCCCAGAGCGCAAAAAGGTCGAGAATCTGGCGTCGTAAACGCTCTAAACGCTTGGCTTCAGACGGTAATATCTCTTCAATGCCTTCCGGCAACAACCAGCGATCTTGCAATAACATAGTTCGGGTAAAATGGCGAAGGAAGAACCGGTGAAAAGAGCCAGTAAATGGAGTGTGCTATCGAACGATATAGAGCAGTACCGTCCCTGCCGCCATACTTACCAGTCCTAATATCCGAATGGTTCTGTTATCAAATTGGGCGAATGCGTGTAACGTCCCACGCAATCGCCTTGGACTCAGAAAAGGCATTATTCCTTCCAGCACTAACATTAAGGCAACAGCCGCGAGAAAATCCTGCCACATCTCCGGTAGATTCGTCCCAAGCTATTTTCCGAGCTCACTCTTGAAGTACTTGAAGAAATCTGAGTCTGGATCTAGCACAATCATGTCATCACTATTACGGAAAGTTTTACGATAGGCACTTAGACTTCGGTAGAACGAGTAGAACTCACGATTCTTATTATATGTTTTGGCGTAGATATCCGCAGCTGCTGAATCTCCCGCACCACGAACTATTTCTGCATCTCGATAAGCATTAGCCAAAATAATTTCCCGTTGTTTATCGGCACCCGCTCGAATACGTTCAGCAGCCTCAGCACCTCGCGATCTAAAATCCCGTGCTACTCTTGCGCGTTCGGCCTCCATCCGTCGATAAACCGAACTGCTGACTTCACGGGGAAGATCAATACGTTTGATCTGGACATCAACAATTTCAATTCCCAATTTATTGGCGATTGGCTGGGTTTTGCTAATTAAAGAATCCCGAATCGCGTTCCTGTCCGTGGCAATCAATTCTTTGATTTTCCGTTTACTGAATGCGCCTCGCATGGCATCTTTCATGATCTGATCCAAGCGAAGGTTAGCTTGAATCGCGTCGCCTTCCACAGTCGTATAGAACAAAGCAGAGTTTTTAACGCGCCATTTTACGAAAGAGTCCACGATTACGTTTTTCTTCTCCTTGGTCAGGAAACGTTCCGGATTGGAATCGAGGGTCAGGATTCTGGCATCAAACAGTTTTACATTATTATAAACTGGCCATTTGAAATGCAGGCCGGGTTCAAAATCCGTTTTGACGATTTCACCCAGCCGAAACTTAACTGCTTTTTGGGTTTGATGTACAGTGAAAATGGAAAAGTACCCTAAAAACAAGAGAATGACTAACGGAACTAAAATTTTATTACTTAGCATTAGCGGCTTCTCCCTTCACGTCCACGGCTTGATGTGCGCAGTCCCGTCGTGCTTCGGACAGCAGGTTTACGATCTACTGCCGCAGGTCGGGAACGTTGAATATTCTTTGAAGCATCGGCTCCTCGCAACTTGTCGAGGGGGAGGTAGAGTAAATTATTACCACCCTTCACATCCACCATTACAGTTTCGGTCTTACTTAATACTGATTCCATTGCTTCGATATATAAACGGTTACGTGTTACAGCCGGTGCTTTTTCATACTCCGTTAAAAGTTGTCTAAAGCGGCTTGACTCACCCTTTGATTGTGCAATAACACGAGCCTGATAGCCTTCCGCTTCTTGAGTCATTCTCGCCGCAGCACCACGAGCTTTCGGAATGACTTCATTGGAATAGGCTTCAGCCTCATTGATGAGGCGTTGCTCGTCTTCCCGAGCCTTAATAGCGTCTTCAAAAGCGCCTTGCACTTCTTCCGGTGGCTGCGCGTCCTGGAGGTTAACACTGGTCACATGAACTCCTGCACCATAATTATCCATGATTGTCTGGATTTCTTGCGAGACCTCACTGGCTATTTCACTCCGTCCTTCGGTGAGTACAAAATCCATGGTACTTTTGCCTATCACACCACGTTCAGCAGCTTCTACAACCTGTTTTAGCGTTGGGCTCGGTCCCTTTACGTTAAAAACAAAATCCTTGGCATCCTTGATCTGATATTGAACAGCCAAACGGACATCGACTATGTTTTCATCTTTAGTCAGCATCAAAGCTTCCCGAGCCACTGTCCCGACAGCCTGCTGTCGTCCAGAGGAACGATAACCAACTTCGATAAACCGTTGTTGCTCCACATTGACAACATCCACGCTTTCGATGGGTGTAGGAAAACGCCAATGGGGACCCGGTTCGGTGGTTTCTACATATTGTCCAAAGCGGGTAACAACACCCCGATTACCTTGATCGACTATATAAATGCCAGTGGCAGCCCAAACCACCAGTGCGACAATCGCAGCGAGTCCGAATGCTTTCGGGCTCAGCCCGTTTTCATCGGTCCCGCCGCTATTGCCACTTCCAAACCACTTACCCAGTTTTTCCTGCATGGACCGGATAGCTTCATCAATATCCGGTGGACCCTCTTCTTTATTTTGCCCACTCCATGGGTCTTTTTTATCGCCACCCGGCTCGTTCCAGGACATATTTTCGGCTCCCATAATTTACTTAATTAAAAAAAACAAACAAGCTAGCTAGGTAATTATCCTAAAAAATGACATAAAGTTCAAAAAAAACTAAATATCCGTCTCAATAGATCTCAACAACCCCAGATTTTTTTTTGCAATTTCAATTTCTAGCTGCCAATCGCCATAGTCATTTACATCTTCCCGCAACACCTTTGAAAATTCGTAAAGCTTAGATCTAACAGCACCTTGTGCAGCAGGAATGTTCACTTTTAGGACAACGCGTTGAGGCTGGAAATATTCCCCCAAAACGGTTCCAAGTTGCTCGATTCCCTCACTGGTACCCGCGGAAAGCCAAATCCGATCCACTTCACCCTTACTATTTCGTTCGACTCTGGGCTGATGACGTTCCAATAAATCAATTTTATTGAATACCTGAATCTGGTGAACTTGATCAGCTCCAATTTCAGTCAAAACCTGGTTAACATCCCGGATGGTTTGATCCCTTTCGCTATCATTCGCATCAATGATATGGAGCAATATATCTGCTTCGCAAGCTTCTTGCAATGTAGACCGAAAAGCAACAACCAGATCATGGGGTAGATTACGAATGAAACCCACAGTATCAACTAATACTGCGTGAGTTTCGTTTGGCAACAAATAACGTCTGATCGTTGGATCCAGGGTCGCAAAAAGTTGATCCGCGGTATAAAGTGAAGCGTGGGTCAATTTATTAAACAGGGTGGATTTTCCAGCATTAGTATAACCGACCAATGCGATTGTAAATACATCTGCTTTTTTCCGCGCTCTTCGACTCTGTCCACGTTGTTTATCCACTTTTTCCAAGCGAGAACGAATTTGTCGGATTCTATTACCGAGCAATCGCCTGTCTGTTTCCAGCTGAGTTTCCCCAGGCCCCCGAAGACCGATGCCACCTTTTTGTCGTTCTAGATGGGTCCAGCCTCGAATCAAGCGGGTAGATAAATGCCTCAATTGGGCTAATTCAACTTGAAGTTTCCCTTCAAAAGACTGCGCTCGTTGCGAAAAAATATCGAGAATTAATCCAGTACGGTCAATGACCCGGCATTCTAATGCAGCCTCCAGGTTTCTCTCTTGACTCGGAGAAAGGTCGTGATTAAAGAGGACAAGATCCGCTCTATCAGCTGCTATTCTTTCTCCTATTTCTTCTAACTTGCCTTTTCCGACAAAAAAACGGGCAGTAGGTGAAGTCCGCCGCCCTTCAATCGTTGCTACTGGTATTGCTCCAGCAGAGTGGGCTAATTGCTCGAACTCCAATAAATCATTTTGCTCCGACGGTAGGGTTAGCTGTACTAGTACAGCACGTTCGCCACGATCACCCGGTCTATCAAACAAGTATTCCCTCGCTACGGTTTCTATTCTTGAAAAGTTTCTTAGAACAGCATCCTGGTATCTTACTCACGATTTTGATTCTGAGTTTTGGGCTTCATCCTCCGGCGGATGAAAACGTACCGCTCGTGACGGCACAATTGTCGAAATTGCATGTTTATAGACCATCTGATTTATACTATTTTTCAAAACTACAACATATTGATCAAAAGAGTCCACCTTACCCTGCAATTTAATACCATTGACCAAGTAGATCGATACCGGAATATGTTCTTTACGTAGGGTATTCAAAAACGGATCTTGTAAATTCTGCCCCTTTGACATCTGAATTTCTCCTTACTCTTATTTTTATAACGTCATTATCTCAATATAAAACAAGATCTTATGCCGATCGCAATTTATTCTAGGATGAGAGTATAACATACAGTACCAAGCACCTTAACGCAATCTTACTATCAACATACTTCAAGGAATAACTTGAGTAACTGGCGTTGGATTCGTGTTCGTATTCAAGGCGTAGGAACCGGCGCATAGCAGGCTATGCAACTGTTGCTACAACGCAGAAGACGGATAAAAAGACTCAAGTTATTTCTTGTGTGTTCCTTAACTGAGTAGACCAATCAGTCAATGTTGATAGCCGAATTTAGATACATTTTTGCACGGCCCATTAATTTTTCATCGAAAGCGTCTTCCCACCATACTGGTGATTCTTTCCTCAACCAGGTATATTGCCTTTTCGCCAATTGCCGGGTTGCAATTACAGCACGTTCGACCATCGTCTTCCATTCGTACTCACCTTTAAGATATGCCCAAACCTGCCTATAACCTACTGATCTAACAGACGGCAGCCTTTCATGTAAATCACCACGTTTATACAAATAGCGTATTTCATCAATCAACCCACTATCAAGCATGGCGTTAAAACGGTTTGCGATCTGACCGTGCAAAGCCGAACGATCAGCTGGGGCAATAACCATACGGTGAACTGTGAAAGGGAGGTCGGCTAGTCGTGATTTTACCTGAAGCTCAGTCAACGTTTTACCACATATACGATAGACTTCCAGAGCCCTTTGAATGCGTTGTGGGTCATTCGGATGAATACGCCTTGCGGAAACAGGATCAATTTCTGCCAAAATACGATGCATCTCATGCCATCCTTTTTTTTTCACTTCTTCGTCAATTTCCGCGCGAATATTTTGATCTGCCGCAGGTAATTCCGCTATCCCTCTCAGCAGCGCATTAAAATAAAGCATTGTTCCTCCCACCAACAGAGGAATCTTTCCTTTTTCAGTAATCGATACCATTTGCTTTATCGCCAAACTGCGAAACTGGCCCACTGAAAAAGGTTCAATTGGATCCAGGATATCTATCAAATAGTGCGGTACGCCCCGCCTTTCTTCCAGAGCCGGTTTAGCTGTGCCTATAGTCATTCCACGGTATACCATGGCGGAATCCACGCTAATAATTTCACACCCAAACTCTAACGCCAAATTGATCGCCAGTTCAGTCTTTCCAGACCCTGTAGGTCCCATTAAAGCAATCGCAGGGGGAGTATTCGAACCGTTCCCCACTATCGACCACGCAGGAAAAACCGATCAAGGTCATTTTTACTCAATTCCACCCAAGTCGGTCGGCCGTGATTGCATTGTCCACTAAATTCAGTTGTTTCCATTTCCCGAAGCAAATGATTCATTTCCATTTGGGTCAAGCGACGATGCGCCCGCACTGAGCCGTGACAGGCAATGGAGGATAAAATTTGATTCCGTACTTCCTCGATTCTACTGCTTTCTCCATACTGGTTCAAATCTGACAACACATCCCGTAGTAAAGTTTCCGGGTCTACGCCATCAAGCAAGACTGGAATAGATCGGATTACCAGTGTTTCCGGTCCACTTCGGTCAACTTCCATTCCGAGTCGCTTGAATTCGTTATGAAACCCTTCGGACAGTTCAGCGTCCTTTTCACTCACCTGAATTCGTATTGGTAAGAGCAATGGCTGACTCAGTACATCCTCGGCATCATTTTGCTGTTTTAGTTTTTGATAGGTTATTCGCTCATGGGCGGCATGGGTGTCTACCAGAACCAAGCCATTCTTCGATTCAGACAGGATATAGATGTTATGCAAGTGGGCGACAGCATAGCCCAAAGGAGGGATACTATCGTCATCTTCTACTTTTTTATTCGAGACGACATCCGGTGGTGTAGGGCGTCTTTCATCCCGGAGCTCGCCGTATGTTTCAATCGCCTCTGCAACATTTAATGGCAGTGGAGCTTGAGCGGGTAGCATTCGTCTTGAATGGGCTACCGGAGGAATGGTTGTGGTATCCAGATCCTGCACGCTTTCGTCCGGCATTCCCGGCCTATCGGCCGCTAGAGTCTTATATAATGCCCGATACAAAAAGTCATGTACCAGCCGGGAATCTCGAAATCGTACTTCCAGTTTGGCAGGATGAACATTAACATCAACCACTGCCGGATCAAGCTCAAGGTACAAAATGAAAACGGGCTGTCGACCGTGATAGAGTACGTCCTGATAAGCTCGTCGTACTGCATGACTTACCAGTTTGTCTCTAACCAATCTGCCATTGACATAGAAAAACTGCATATCCGCCTGACTTCTTGAGAAAGTTGGC
Organism: Methylococcales bacterium; assembly: GCA_036480195.1. GTDB lineage: Bacteria > Pseudomonadota > Gammaproteobacteria > Methylococcales > JAZGGE01 > JAZGGE01. The sequence goes on along the minus strand of JAZGGE010000173.1, from coordinate 3,297 downwards.
AATCCTACCCAACCCCACAAATGCAAACCGGCTGTTTCAAAATCCACTATCACAGAATTTTCTATAAAATTACTTCCAAGTACCAGACCGATTCGATATTCCTTATCAGATTTTGAGTTGGCTGGTTTGAGTTTGAAAATGTCCTTTTGATTGTGGCGCAGGCTAAAACCGATATCAAAACGGCCTAACGCTAACCGCTTCAATGCGGTTTCAATATGCCCATATTCGGTTTTTTCAGTTTTAAGAAACTTTCTCCGCGCAGGAGTGTTGTAAAACAGATCCTGCACGTTAACCGTCGTCCCTATTTGTTGGGTTGCTGGTTTAGGTTCGAACTGTTCATCCTGACCTTCAGTTGAAATGCTCCATCCACACTCCGCTTCGGCCGTTCTTGAGATCAACTCTAATCGAGAGACTGAACTGATGCTCGGCAACGCCTCACCACGAAATCCCATGCTGGCGACAGTTTCTAGATCCGCAAGGCAGGAAATTTTACTGGTGGCATGACGTGACAAAGCCAATCCCAATTCATCGTAGGGTATACCACATCCGTCATCCCGGACTTTCATCAATCGAACGCCACCTTGTTCCGCATCAACTTCAATCATTTTTGCGCCCGCATCCATGGCATTCTCAATCAACTCCTTAATGACGGAAGCCGGACGTTCGACTACCTCTCCCGCTGCTATCTGGTTTATTAACTGATTAGGTAATCGCTGAATAGGCATGAAGATCGCTGTGATTCAGTTGAATAGGATGAGAATTTATACCTTTCGTGTTCAAGAATGCCCTTTTTCAGTGGGTCAATTTTCGTGGAGAGCTAGGCGTAGAGCAGCAGGAATAGTCATCTCTTTCAAGGTTATACAACAACGCTCTTCGCGAAAAGATGCGCGCTGAAAATGGGTATTCTTAAGCGCGGAAGGTATATATAATCGATACGAATACACAACTATGGAGAAGTTCCAGCGCCAAACTTTCTTGAGACCTTTTCAGAAGGAAGACGAACCGAATGAGCGAGGATCCAATAGAACCGAGAACACAAACAACCCACCTCGAATTTTAACCTATTTGCGCCTGATATCGGAGTGGAATTACAAGCCTTTCAACAACAATGAAACAGTTTTAAGCTTAGTCAACCCAAGTGGGGCTGACTAAGAAAATCATGCCCTACTTGGTAAAAGTATATTGGCGTTCGTCCTTACAAAATCAACAAAAGTGCTAAGCCAACGGGATTCGTATCTTCTGACCCACAAATATCAAGTCAGGATCTTGTATTACTTCTCGATTAGCCTGGAATATTTTGTCATATTGCATTGCATCGCCATAGTACTTTTTAGAAAGTTTTGATAGCGTATCCCCACTTTCTATGACGTAGTATTCTGTCTGATCCGATTCCACTGGAACATCAATATCTGTGACCACCTTACTGACTCCCTCGACATTTCCCGCCATCAATATCGCTTTTTCCACTGCCACCGGATCATTACTATCGCCAGAAAGCGTCACAAAACCGTTTTCAAAATTCACCGAAAGGTTGTCAATTCCTGGATTGTTCAGTTCAATGTGCTCTCTGATTTTTTCAGATGCATCAGCATCGTTACTGAACAATTTACGCCCTAAATTTGAAGCAAAATCGAATAATCCCATTGTTATACCTCGTTTATTTTCTATTTAATAATGGATAATCAGAAAACCCTGTCGCGTTCTGGCGAAACTTTAATTTACGTTGCTACCCCGCTCGAAAATCTACCATAATTGGCATTTTCCTCAGGTTTCTAAAGTAGTTTCCCATAGTGTTGTAGGCTTGTAAACGGGCAAAGACTTTAGGAATAGGAATCTATCCAGTCTACTCGGGTATCGTTACTGCCACTTTTTGAATATAACGGATAGCTATAGCAGTCAGCACGAACACGACCGGAATAGATAAACCGACGGTCAAATCAGTATTAAGACAAACGCTAGCTGAGAATTACTTCTCGACAGAAATCATCTGCACGGTACCATCTTCCATTACTTCGGCCATCTGACCCTTTGGCTCCTTTAGCATAAAGAACACAAAGAGTAACGTTACACCCGCAGTGGCAGCAATGGTTAAAAACAGAGTGTGTGGATCGTAGAAAGACAATACAGTCAGGAAGATCACGCCGCCCACGTTACCATAGGCACCCACCATGCCGGCTATTTGACCTGTAAAACGGCGTTGAACCAAGGGTACAATTGAGTAGACTGCGCCAGAACCTGCCTTAGCAAAAATGCCGGCTAAAATAGTAGTTGCGACCACTAGAGGCAACGCCCATTCTTTGGTTACTTGGCCCATTAATAAAAAGGCGCCGGTTATACCCGTAAATACGATTAGCATGGTCAGCCTGCGGCCAAATTTGTCTGAGAAATACCCGCCTGCAGGACGTGCTACGAGGTTAATGACTGGGAATAGACCGGCTAATATACCGGCCAATACCAGGCTTGTGCCAAAATAGTTCACATAGAATAGCGGTAGCATCGAAACCAATGCCAGTTCAGCACCGAAAGTCACCATATATGCCAAATCTAATGCGACTACCTGCGCAAAGGCGTAGCGGTGTAATTTAGGTATTGGTACTGAGAATATCGACTTATTTATACTGATGATCTTATAGGACTGAAGCACGTATAGACCTGCTAAAAAGAGATAAATAACCGTGCTGACCGTGCCATCTAACCAGCCCAAAACCGCAGGCGATAGTTTCCAGTTTAATACAGCCAGTGCAGCATACATTGGCAGGCTCATTAACAGGTAAAGGACTAAATCACCCACCGAAGTGACTTCCATTGCCCCCATTTTTTTAGGCTTAAAGTAAGTTGATCCCCTTGGTGTATTACTAACTAGAAAATAGTATAGAACACCGTAAATAATCGCGATGATTCCAGTAAGGCCAATAGCATAACGCCAGCCATCATTACCACCTAGAACCAAAGCAATACTTGGCAATAACAGGGCTGCGCCAGCAGAACCAAAGTTACCCCAGCCACCATAGATTCCCTGCGCCAACCCCGTTTCTTTTGCAGGAAACCATTCGGTTATCATGCGGATACCCACAACAAAGCCAGCTCCGACAAAACCAAGAGCAAAACGCGCCATAGCCAATTGGTGATAATTCTGAGCCAAAGCGAACAAAATACTGATAATACCGCCAATAATCAGAATCGAAGAGAACATGATTCGAGGGCCTAGCTTATCAACAAGCATACCGACAACGACTCGTGCGGGAATTGTCAAAGCCAAATTCAGGATTAGCAAAACATTGATTTCCTGGTTGCTCA
>JAZGGE010000172.1:0-13719 GCA_036480195.1 Methylococcales bacterium | reverse complement strand
CGATCTCGCCCGTGATCGCGGCTAAAGCCGCTCCTACGAAGAGAAGTCGTTATTCTAAGCTCAGAACAAAATCCCATGAATGTCTATAACCTTTTGATTCACCGTGATGAGGTCAGGTAGTCTGAAGTTTTACTTCACTTTTAATCACCCTCAAGGGGAATCGCCTTATTGAAAAGCAGTCGCCCTTTCTGCTGCTATTACAGTATTCGTCAACAACATGGTGATTGTCATGGGACCGACTCCCCCAGGGACAGGTGTAATATGGCCTGCTACTTCCTTAACACCTTCGAAGTCCACGTCACCAGTAATCCGACCATCGGGTAAACGATTGATGCCGACATCAATCACAGTAGCTCCAGGTTTCACCATATCAGCTGTAATTAAATTAGGTTTTCCAGCTGCTACGATCAGAATGTCGGCCAGGGATGTGAATTGTTTGAGATCACGGGTTTTCGAAGTGCAGATGCTTACTGTGGCATTTTTTTGCAGCAACATGAGCGCCATAGGCTTGCCTACGATATTGCTTCGACCGACAATAACAGCATTTTGTCCTTCCAGGGGTATATTGGAATGTTCTAGCAGGCATTGGATGCCGTAGGGTGTGCAGGGCGGAAACACCGTATTACCAGAAATTAGTCCACCAAGGTTATAAAGGTGAAAACCGTCTACGTCTTTTTCAACTGCAATGGTTTCTAAAACATTGTCAACGTTAATATGAGATGGCAATGGGAGTTGAACGAGAATACCGTTAATCGAAGAATTAACATTTAAATCGCGGATTTTTTCTAGTAATAGTTCTTCACTAATATCCCCTGGTAAATCATGTAGTTCAGAGTAGATTCCAATCTCGTGACAGGCTTTAACCTTGTTGCGGACATAGACCTGGGAAGCTGGGTTATCTCCGATAATTATCACGGCAAGTCCGGGACGAATACCTTTATCCTTAAGTTTGCTGACTCTATGCTTCCATTCTTCCCGAACTTTGATCGCAATTGCCTTACCGTCAATAATCTGAGCTGTCATTTAGTATCCTGAAGTGTTGGATTGATGACATTCTATGGTAACCTAAAACTGTCGATGATAGGATGGTTTCGATGTCGATGGTGTTGTCCGTTCTTGAACCGGTTGTCCATTGATTAAACGCATTATTTTATAGGGATAGAGTGCAGCTATATATTGAAAATTAGGCGTTTAATCAAATGTCATTTCTAGTTTATTTTCTGGAGGTCACGATGAATAAAATGATCAGATGGCTAGAAGAGTTGGGAAAGTATATCTGTAAAAACCCTTTAGAAATGGTGATTATCCTGCTTTTTCTGGTTGCGATCGCTAAAATTTCAAGTTTATACCTCAGTGTAGATAATGATGATGGTCACTGGAATCAATTCAAAGTCGAGCACAACTGTGTAGAACAACCGTCTCAAGGCACCAGTCCAAATGGGGGATGGCTGTGCGATGATGGGGAAGTTCACTATCGATGGCGACAGCAGCGTTAGGAGACTGTCCGGGAGATTATCTGACAAGTATAGCCTAAAACACAGCGTATAAAAAACTATAAATAACGATAAAACAACTATATAGGATAATATTCTTTTAAAAAGGGTTGAAAAGTATGGCTAACTGTAGTTAAATTGTACGTAAGGAGTACATAGAGAGTAGGTATTCGTTAAGGATGACTGGGTTAGGCTGTGATAAACAAAGCCTTATTCAAACCTTGGCGGTAGAACGGAATCCTTACGAAAAGTGAATAAAAAGGGGGCTACATGAATCGAACTACCATCCTTCTGGTTGGGCTTATTGCACTGGCGCTACTGATTTTTTTCTGTGTCCGCAGCCATGGACCGTCAATTCAGGGCGATATTGTATCGCGAACTTCCAATCAACTCTCTGGAACCCCCACAGAGTGGGCTACAGTCGGTGCCGATGGACGCAATGTTCTACTAACAGGTGTCGCACCTACACAGCAGTTACGAGAAAAAGCGGGTGATATTGCACGTTCAGTAGCGGGCGTAGTCAGTGTAGATAACCAGATTACTGTCGCATCAACTGGACCTGCTGTAGCGCGGTCACCCTATACAACACATTTTAGTCGGGATGCATCGGGCATCATTTTAACCGGCAACGTTCCCAATGAAGAGACGCGGAATAAACTGGTTCTCTTGGCAAAAGAGAACTATGGTTCAGAGAGAGTTATTGACGAGTTGAAAGTTGTTCCTGGAGAACCTGATGGCTGGAGTCAGGCAGCGACATTAGCACTTGGGAGTTTAACAGGGTTTGCAAACGGTGCTGTAAGTCTGGTTGATACAAAAATGAGTCTATCCGGCGAAGTAGTATCGGCTGAAGCAAAAGCACAACTTCAGCAACAAACCAAAAGACAATTACCGAACAATTATTTGGTTTCCTACGATTTAAATGTTTCTCAGCCAATCGTTGTGGAAAAAGCGCCTGAAACCACGGAAACTGAACCCGTAGAAGAACCCACAATTTCATGTTCCGAACAGTTTGACGTGCTGTTAGCAGGGCAGCAAATTTATTTTCCGACCGATGGTTCAGATATTGATGAAACGGGTCTAAAGGTGGTAAAAAAGGTTCTGGAGTTTACCTCTACTTGCCGTAAGTCAATACTTGAAGTTTCTGGTCATACCGATGGTCGTGGCAATATGGCATACAATCAAAAATTAAGCTTGAATCGAGCTCAGTCAGTCGTCAACACGTTTGTTTCAAAAGGTGTGGCCAGAGAGCGGCTAGAAGCAAAGGGCTATGGGGAGTCACAGCCAACTTCGGATAATAAGACTAAAAAAGGCCAATCTTTAAACCGGCGAATCGAATTTAAATACTTACGAGAGGGGAACTAAACATGGGATATTTAATTGCTCAAATCATTGTTTGCCTTTTTATTGCGGCGCTTATTGGATTTATCTTGGGTTGGTTATTGCGGGGATTGAGCGCTAGAAGCAGGGAAACCTATTTGGAAGAAGATTGTGAAAATCGCATCCATGATTTAGAGGCTGAATGGTCGAAAACAACAGAAACCAGAGAAATCGACGGGCGAGCGAATACCTCAATCAATGCCCTTGCGACGGCTGCACCTGCCGCTGCCGCCGTAATGAATTCGGAAAGCATTGATGATGACAACGATGTGACTATCGTGAGACCTGTCGAACGTAATGGTGAGTCGGGGCTAAAACCATTGTCTCACCCAATTGAAAAAATTGAAGGTATCGGGAAAAGTCTTGGGAATCACCTTAGAAACATCAAGATCAAGACAACGAAAGACCTTATCGAGAAATGTGGGACTTCAACAGGAGTTCAACAGGTTGCAAAGGCTGCAAAAGTCGAAGGATCCGTGGTGCGAGAGTGGGTAAGTATGGCGGATTTGATGAGAATACCTGAGATGGGTGGTCAATTTGCCGAGTTATTACAGGCGTCGGGTATTCAATCTGTTCTCGACTTAGGAAACGAGGATGCCCAATCGCTTGCTGCCAAGATGGAGTTGATCAATCAGCGTGAGCACAGGGTGCCTGAATCTGAAAAATTACCGGGCGCACGCGAAGTGGCTCAATGGGTTGAGTCTGCACGAGCGCTTTCAACACGACTTTAGAGTATTGAAGGTTGATTGCTTCTGTCAGGAATCGTCAATCTTCATCCTCGATCTCTCTTTTCGACACAGGTTTCCAATCTTAGGTTTATAGGTTGTGCTGTTTTAGCACCCTTCCCAGTAATAATAATCGGAAAATCTGGCTATTCTTTTTTTGGCAACCCAGTCGAGGCAGACACGGTGCCAGAATTTGCGACATTACATAGTAACAAAGGTGTCATAGCGTTTATCATTGTTCGGTTTTTATAGTTCGGGATTTTGGTTCTATGGCCATAATAGCAACCGAATATCCAAGAAAATATAAAGCCAGGACGATGAAAAAATTAATCCCATCATCTCTTCTCATACTCGTACTTACCATTGTCCTGATCGGCTGCGGCCAAAAAGGCCCCCTTTTCTTGCCAGATCCGGAGCGCCCGGAGCAGCAGGAGAGTGAGTAATCCATGGATTATTTTAACTATCGGGGAAATGACCTGTTTGCCGAGGATGTTACTGTGGCAGATATCGTCGATGAGTTCGGTACTCCCTGTTATATTTATTCCCGCGCAACGTTGGAGCGGCATTGGCGAGCTTTCGACCAGGCTTTCGGTGCCCATCCACATTTGATTTGCTATGCAGTAAAAGCAAATTCGAATCTGGCAGTGCTTAACCTGTTAGCTCGGCTCGGCTCCGGGTTTGACATTGTTTCCATAGGTGAATTGGAACGGGTTTTAGCTGCGGGTGGTCAACCGGATAAAATCGTATTCTCCGGTGTTGGAAAAAGACCGGATGAGTTACGAAAGGCTTTGCAAGTCGGTATCCTCTGTTTTAACGTCGAAGTTCCGGAAGAGCTTGATCGTCTAAATGAAATTGCTGGGGAATTAGGGGTTCGGGCGCCGATTTCGCTTCGAGTCAATCCAGATGTTGATGCCAAAACCCACCCATATATTGCCACCGGGTTGAAAGAGAATAAATTTGGGATCGATTTTGGCGGAGCATTGGTTGAGTATAAGAGAGCAAATAGGATGCCGAATTTGGAGATTGTTGGAATGGACTGCCATATTGGTTCCCAATTAACCGAGATTTCACCTTTTATCGCTGCATTACAAAGGGTGATGGCGCTCGCAGGCGAGCTGGAAAACGATGGTATTAAATTACGTCATCTTGACCTGGGTGGGGGGTTGGGCATCTGTTACAACGATGAGCAGCCACCTCAACCGAGAGAATATGTCCAGGCATTGTTCGATGCTTTTAGTCACATTGACTATGAAATCCTGTTGGAACCGGGAAGGGCTATCGCGGGCAATGCTGGAATTCTTGTGACGGCTATTGAGTATCTTAAACCCACCAAAGAGAAGAATTTTGCTATTGTTGATGCCGCGATGAACGATTTACTGCGGCCTGCCCTATACGGTGCCTGGCAAAACATTATTCCAGTAACGAAAGCTGGGGAGGTACCCGTATCGATTTTCGATATTGTTGGGCCGGTCTGTGAGACGGGTGATTTTCTCGGAAAGGATAGAAAACTCAAGCTTAAAGTGGGTGACTTACTTGCTGTCCGGTCTTCGGGAGCATACGGATTCACCATGAGTTCAAATTATAACTCCAGGCCTCGACCCGCAGAGATTCTTGTAGATGGCAGCAATGTTTATTTGGTTAGGGAGCGGGAAAGTTTGGCTCAATTATGGCGTGGTGAGCATGTTCTTCCACAATAGGAATCGTTTTCTTTCGCGTGTGGGATAATGGAGATAGTGTTTACAAAAATGCACGGGCTGGGTAACGATTTTGTGGTTATTGACGCGACTAAGCTGGCAATTGCATTAACGCCTGAGCAAATCACGAATATTGCCGACCGGCATCTTGGTGTGGGTTGCGATCAACTGCTTTTAGTTGAATCGCCGAAAAGTTCCAATGCGGATTTCGGTTATAGGATTTATAATAGTGATGGCGGTGAGGTTGGACAGTGTGGGAATGGTGCCCGATGTTTTGCCCGGTTTGTCCGTGAGAAAGGTTTATCCGATAGCGACGAGATATGTGTTGATACGCTCGCAGGGCAATTACTCCTGACTTTTGGTGATAACGGGGATATTACAGTTGATATGGGTGTTCCCCGGTTTAAGCCGGAAGAGATTCCTTTAATGGCCAATAAGCAGATGTTACAGTATCAGATTTCCGTCCAGGGAAAACAATGGGATTTCGCTGCTGTTTCCATGGGTAATCCCCATGCAGTGCTCAGAGTGGACAATGTTAATAAAGCGCCTGTCGAACAGGTTGGTACTGAAATGGAAAGCCATCCGATATTTCCGGAGCGAGCAAACATCGGATTTATGGAAGTCGTAGATCTGCATCATATTAAACTGCGTGTTTTTGAGCGAGGCGTCGGTGAAACACAAGCTTGTGGTAGTGGAGCGTGTGCTGCTGCAGTCGTGGGTATGGTCAATGGCTGGCTTAACACACCAGTGCGGGTTGATCTGACCGGAGGAGGGCTTGATATTAGCTACAAGGGTATTGGTCATCCGGTATTTATGAGTGGCTCAGCTACAACTGTATTTGAGGGAACTATTGATCTATGAATCAACTTCAAGTGAATGAAAAAGAGGTTGCCGTTTCAGCGGACGCAGTTGAAGGCTACCTTTTAAAGCATCCTGATTTTTTCGCTGAAAGGCTGGATTTGCTGGAGATCCTCTATATTCCCCATGACCGGGGACCCGCTGTGTCCCTGGTTACCAAACAGATGGAACTACTTCGAACTACTAATACCAGGCAAGAGCGAAAGCTGAAGGAGCTTGTTCAAATCGCCAGGGAGAACGATGCTCTGACCCGTAGACTACACAAATTGACCTTGTCAATGTTTGATGGTGAAACGTTGGAAGAAGTAGTGGCCAGCATGGAGTATATTTTACAACAGCATTTTTTAGTCGATTTCGTTTCCTTGAAAATTGTGTCTGAGAGCGAGCAACCTACTCTTCCTGAATTGAGTGTGATGCCGAATGATCCAGGACTTGAACAATTTGCTCCTATTTTCGAGAAAAATCGCCCAAAGTGTGGGCATATGGATGAATCCCAAGCAGAGTTTCTGTTTGGAGAAAATGCTGCGAATATAGGATCCTATGCGGTTATTCCCTTGTGGATAGCTGGGATTGAAGGGTTGCTTGGTATCGGTAGTCGAGCTGATGACCGTTTTCAGCCGACAATGGGGCTTCTATTCCTAACCCAGATGGGTGAGTTGGTGAGTTTGCGATTATCGGATTTTTTTTAATGGCGTAGATTGTCTAGACTTATAGCGTATGGACAAGAAAGCAAAACAGCAACAACAACGATTTCTGGATCATCTTCGTTTTGAACGGCGGTTATCGGCCCATACAGTAAAAAGTTACACCCGAGATCTGGATTACCTATGGGATTATTTGGCGAATGAAAACGTTCAGGACTGGCAAGACGTGCGCGAACACCATATTCGTACCCACATCACTAATCGCCACCGGGCTGGATTGGGTAGCAAGAGTTTGCAGCGTGAGCTCTCTGCAATTCGAAGTTTTTTTCGGTTTCTCTGTAAATATAAAATTACCGGTCAAAATCCAGCACAATCCATTCGGGCCCCAAAACCCCCCCGCAGTTTGCCAAAAATACTGGATGTCGATCAAACTATTAGAATGCTTGGCTATGAACCGGACGATGAATTGGAAAGTCGGGATCTGGCGATGTGGGAACTATTTTATTCCTCCGGATTACGCCTTAGTGAATTAGTTGGATTGAATCGAGCTGATATTGATCTTTTCGACAGGTCTGTACACATTCGAAATGGTAAGGGCGGAAAGTCTCGTATGCTACCCGTTGGCCGCCAAGCTGCCAAGGCTATAGGGCGATGGTTGGAAATCCGGCAAAATTGGGACAGGAATGAAACAGCTCTTTTTGTCAGTATTCGAGGTGGTCGATTATCTGCCCGCAGTGTTCAATCACGGCTGAAACGGTGGGGCCAGACGCATGGAATCAATGAAAAAGTCCACCCCCACATGCTTCGACATTCTTTTGCCAGTCATCTACTCGAGTCGAGTGGTGATCTGCGTGCAGTCCAAGAGTTATTGGGGCACAGTAATATCAGTACAACCCAGATTTACACCCATTTGGATTTCCAACATCTGGCAGAAGTATACGATCAAGCACATCCACGGGCAAAAAAACACGGTTAAAACTCGAAATTTCTGGTACTCTACCAATAATGTTATTTTAGTTAATTAAACAGGGCAATAGGATCATCAAGATGTCAGAATCAAAAGACGCTATGAGCTGGGTCACCGGTGAATCGGATTCGGAATTAAGGGCCGAATTAGAACCAGAAACGCCGATACCGGTAGAATCAGAGATCGTAAGCGAAACGTTAGATTTTGAAGAAGAAGAGGAGAAGAAAAGTCGGGGATTTTTGTGGTTTTTAGGGATGCTCGCGGTTTTAGCCTTAATAGGGCTTATTGTCGTTGGTTGGTATTGGAGTCGGGAACCTGAGCAGTTCGATGTTACTGCGGAAGCCCTTACGCGAGCAGGCATCACCAATCCTGATGAGTTGAAGAGGGGCTACATTTATTCCAATACGCTCGCTCATATCGCTGAAACCCTGTTGCATAAACCAGGCGGTTATCTTACCAATGATGTTTCGCCACCCTCGATCTTGATGGACAATATGGCCAGTTGGGAGTTTGGTGCCCTGATAATGCTACGGGATGCTACATCAGTACTTCGGAATCATTTTGCCCGATCTCAATCGCAATCAAGGGAAAATCCCGATTTGGCTAAAACGGAACCTTATTTTTACTTCGAAAGTAACTCTTGGGCTATCCCCTCAACTGAAGGAGAGTATCAAAAAGGCATCGATAGTTTGCACCGCTATATGAAGGATCTCAATAGTGGGAATAGAAGAAGAGCCGGTTTTCACGCCAGGGCTGATAATTTGAGCCAATATTTGCAGGTTGTGGAAAAACGGTTGGGCAGTTTTTCCCAACGGTTGAGTTCCAGCTCTGGGCATGAGCGAAAGTTTGATGTAAAGCAGCGGAAGAATGCGATGGTTAAAACACCCTGGCTTGAGGTTGACAATGAGTTTTACGAAACGAGAGGAGCTGCCTGGGCGTTAGTCCAAATTTTAAAAGCTGTTGAAATTGAATTTGATGATGTTCTACGGGGAAAAAATGCTAAAACGACCGTTCGACAGATTATCCATAATTTGGAGGATTCTCTTTCGCCATCATTAAGCCCGATCGTTCTAAACGGCAGTGGATTTGGTTTGTTTGCCAATTATTCCCTGACGATGGCGAACTATATAGCAAGGGCGAATGCCGGGATGTTGGATTTACGTGATTTAATGATGAGAGGTTAGACTGTCGTATTGGTGGAAAAAAACCGGGAAGAGATAGAGATTAATGCAAATCTGAAAAATCCAGGAATTTGGCGCCGTATTGTCTATATGATGTTTTTCGCCTTTATTTTGGGGGTTGTCAGGATGATGTTATGGGCAGTGGTTGCCTTTCAGGTGGTGGTTACCCTGTTTACAGGCTCTAAGAATCCTCATGCTCAAAAATTTGGAAGATCACTGTCTGCCTATATCTATCAAGTATTACTTTTTTTAACATTTAACACGGAAGAGATGCCGTTTCCATTTGCTGATTGGGAGTCCGCCGTGAATGAGGACGAAGGGTAATTAACACTATTTAAATACCCGTTTCAGTATCTCAGTAGTCCTTTTTGCCGGGTTTTCTCGAATGGCTGCTTCTTCTTTGGCTAGATATAGAAAAATTCCATCCAAACTTTTACCAACAACATAATCATTTAAATCGGCTTTGATATCAGGCATGAAGGGAATTGCCTGATATTTAGTCATGAACCGATCATATACCTGAACTGCTTCTGTTTCTTGCAAGCTCTTTTCTATGACTGGAGTAAACTCTTGTTTTAATGGCGTATCCATTTTTTTACGGAAGTATTGCGTAGCGGAATTGTTAGGACCATTAAAGATGGCTTCAGCGTCATCAATACTCATTTCTGTGATGGCATTCCAGAACAGCTGTTTGGCTTTCGGTGTTGCCACTTCCGCCGCAGTGTTTAAGCGGGTTTCCAAGTCGCCCAAAACAAGGGAAAGACCTAATTTTCCCATACCGGACTGAAACTTCTGAAGACTTTTCGGCAGTGGGATATGAATTTCCGGATCGAGGTTGAATCCGTTGTTTGCACTTAGCTGAGAAACAACTGTCTCGGTTCCAACCCGTAGTGCTTCTTTCAAACCACTGGAAAGATCGGTAACGGTTAACTGACCGTTAGACGCATTGCCAAAGGACTTTAGCAAATCATTAGTTTGTTCTAGCCATTGTCGGGAGTCTTTCGAACCAGCGGCGCTACATGAAAGTAATGTTGGAAATAGTCCGTATAAGAAAACTGCTTTTAGTTTGTTCATCAGGTAGAGCATATATACCTCTCGCGTTCAATAATACCCATTTTTAGCGCGCATCTTTTCGTGAAACGCGTCGTTGTAGAACCTTGAAAGCGATGACTCTTCCTGCGGTTACTACGTCTAGCCCTTCACGAAAATCCACCCACTCAAAACGGGCATTCTTGAACGCGAAAGGTATATAAGGTATATATAGTTGAAGACTGTTTCGCATTCTAGTAATTTCTAACAGATGCGGTTGTGCAACGGACTTTTTCTCGGAAAATGAGCGCGCAGAAATCCCATTTGATCAGCAAGAACCCGTCGTCCTTGCAGGTAAATGTACTCAGCATGAGTTGGGATAAAGGGAACTGCAAGTAACTGCATTCCCGCTTGTTCTGGTGTTCGACCCGCTTTGTGATTATTGCAGCGCTTGCATGCAGTTACAACATTGGTCCAATGATCGATCCCGTTCAAGCTGATGGGTGTTACATGGTCACGGGATAAGTCCCTATCCAGAAATCGTTTGCCGCAATAAAGGCAGATGCTATTGTCGCGTTTAAACAAGGTATGGTTGCAAAGTGGGGGTGCGTAACTCCTGCCTACCTTTAGACGAGCGGAAACTTTGCTGTTTGTTGCAACGATTGAATTGATTTCAAGCGTACTTTGCCTCCCGGTTTTGGCGTTGAAACCTCCGTGCAGATGGTACAACGGCATTCCGCAAGTATAGAGCACATGCCCCAGGTGGTAGAGCTTTGCTGCTTCCTGGTAGTTTATCCATTCGAGTGGCATGCCTGAAGCATCTGCTCGTAATATATTCTGATTCATTGTGACCATATCATCCCCTTTAGGTGAATCAAGGCTGTTAAAATATCAAAAGACCATGTAGCCTTTTACCTCTTGTTGTTTTATGAGCCATTCCAGGCCGTTTAATTCGATATGAAAGCGTTATGTACAAGATGTCGCCTACAAGAAAAAAGGGGATTCTCTGGACAGCTTGGTTGTCCACTTTTTGAAAACATCTGCTATAAGGATCGATGCCGAGCCAAAAAAGAACTTCCCTCTTTAACCGATTTTATAACTATTTGTTTTCAATATCTATCTTAAATTTGTCGATTTTCTATGCAATTTAACGGCAGTATAGAAACCATGCAGTATGAAGACGTCAAATTATTTGTTACTACAACTTTTGTGGTTAACTAAAAGTTCATTGAACATTAAGTGTTAGAGTAAATGGGTCGGGGTTTTGTTCCATTACCGCTGTTTATCTGAGATATGGATTATTGCGCTCAAATGATCAAAAATCCTGATAAAAAGGCCTTTCATTGGCTTTGGATTTAGCTCCCGGACGAATATCTATAGTGATTCTTAACGTCGCCTTACCTGTACCTATTTTTCGTACATTTGACTATTTACCACCGGAAAATTTTAATACGGGTCAGTTAGATCCCGGTGTACGGGTAGTCGTCCCATTCGGTCGTCAAACTAAAGTGGGCGTATTAGTGGGGGTATCAAGTGATTCATCAGTTGAACTGTCTCTTTTAAAGAGGGTTAAGGATGTTCTGGATCAACGATCTTTAATTTCAGAGGTTGACCTGCAAATCTTGCACTGGGCTAGCGAGTATTATCATCATCCCCTCGGGGAGGTTCTTGCTAGCGCCTTTCCTGTATTGTTACGAAAGGGAAAAGCAGCAGTGCTTGCCAGTGAACCGTTTTTTCGAGTGTCGAAGGGTGGTAAGAAAATTACCGATCAAGACATGAAAAAGACTCCTAAACAAGCGGTAGTTCTTAATACCATTCGAGCTCACCCAGAAGGTATAAACCGCAAAAGGCTTAAAGAGTTAGTCAAAAATTGTGAACGACCGGTTCGGGAGTTGATTCAGAAGGGTTGTATCGAGGTATTTGATGAAATCGAGCCAAGACCCTCTGTTGAAAAGCTGGCGTTGTCATCACCTGAATTTTCACTCAATAAGGCTCAAAAAACTGCGATTGAGGGCGTAGCAAAGAGTTTAGGTAAATTTGGTGTCTACCTATTGGAAGGTGTTACTGGCAGCGGAAAAACCGAAGTCTACCTACGATTAATAGAAAAGACATTGCGTCGGGGTGAGCAAGCTATGGTTTTACTTCCGGAAATTTCACTGACTCCACAAACTGAAGCCCGCTTTCGAGAACGCTTTCCTGTGCCCATCGCCATTTTTCATTCGGCGCTAACGGAAACAGATCGGCTGCATGCGTGGTTACAAGTGCAGCAAGGTAGAGCTTCGATCCTTTTGGGTACCCGGTCAGCGGTCTTTGCACCCATGGAAAAACCTGGATTGATTATCCTCGATGAGGAACATGATACTTCGTTTAAGCAGCAAGAAGGTTTTCGTTTTTCTGCCCGGGATTTCGCTATTCTTCGAGCGAAAAAGCTCTCCATACCTGTACTTCTTGGGTCAGCGACCCCCTCTTTAGAAAGTCTGCGTAACGTCCAATTGAAACGATACCATCTCTTAAGTTTGCCCGAGAGAGCAGGTCAGGCAAGCCATCCCAAATTAAAAATTCTAGACATCCGCAACCAACAACTTACTGAGGGATTTTCCAGTCAATTGGTTCAGGAAATCGAAAAAGCAATCGGTAGAAAGGAGCAGGTTTTACTCTTTCTGAATCGACGTGGATATGCGCCGACTCTTATCTGTCATAGCTGTGGCTGGGTAGCAAAGTGTAAAAATTGTGACTCTAATATGGTGATTCATTTGAAGGCTCAGCAACTGCGTTGCCACCATTGTGGCCATAGCGTTAAAGTGGTTAGTCAGTGTCCTCATTGTGCCACTGCTGATTTACGTTCCCTTGGTCTCGGAACAGAACGGGTAGAAGGTGCATTGAATGTACTTTTTCCTTCAGCCCGAACCGTTCGGATCGACCGGGATAGCACACGGCGGAAAGGTACTTTGGAATCTATCCTGGATCGAATTGGAAATGATGAAATAGATATCATATTGGGTACTCAAATGTTAGCCAAAGGACATCATTTTCCAAATGTGACTCTGGTTGGGATCCTCGATACGGATTCCGGTCTTTTCAGTACTGATTTCCGCGCACCGGAGCGGTTAGCGCAACTCATTGTACAAGTGGCGGGAAGGGCGGGACGAGAAGGTAAAAAGGGAACGGTCATTCTTCAGTCTCGTCAGCCTGATCACCCCATTTTGAGGTCACTGGTATTCGGAGGATATAAGGAATTTAGCAGCAATGCGCTTAAGGAACGCCGGTCAGCGCGTTTACCACCCTTCAGTTATCAAGCTTTGCTCAGGGCGGAAGCTCGGATTGAAAAACATCCGATTCAGTTTCTGGAAAGGGTAGTGTTGTCGTCTAAGCATTTAAAAAGTAATGAAACCCTTGTGCTTGGCCCGGTTCCAGCGCCAATGACCCGTCGTGCCGACCACTATCGGTATCAACTATTAATTCAAAGCGCTAAACGTGAGTCTCTTCACGAGGTGTTGGATCTAATAGTGACGAGTCTTTCTGAGTTGCAGAAGGGTAATCGCGTGAGATGGTCTCTTGATGTTGATCCGGTTGATCTTTATTGAGAATTATTTGCCAGTCTGAGTTGGCTATAACAAAATAAAGTGATGACAAATTAGTTTTATCCTAAAAAACCTGCTTTAAAAACTGTTCCATACGCCGCCAGGAATCTTTATCCGCTTCGGCGTTATAAGCGAGCGGCATGTCAAAGCGTTTACCATAACTATCAGCA
>JAZGGE010000171.1:0-6177 GCA_036480195.1 Methylococcales bacterium | reverse complement strand
GGTGGATTGCCGACAGCGTAATCTACCATTTTAAAAAGCCCTGTTGGGTTATGCTGTCGCTAACCCTACCTACGATCATACTCACATTTAATGGCTGTTTGAAAACTTCCCGTAAAAATCTATCCATTCTAAATAGGTATTCTTAAATACAATAAGGAACGGGAAATAAATAACTTATACATTCTAGCTTGCCTTTTTGTCCGTCTTCATTCGTATAGCAACAGTTACGTAGCCCGCTATGCGCCCGTTGCTATACGAATGAAGACAAACAAAAATTCTGCGCCATACTGTACAATTTGTTTATTTCCCGTTCCTAACGGTATAAGTTTTCCGGCATTTCCAACCACATTTTTTTCGTCTGCTATACTCAAATGATAACCCCACACGGAGTATAAACGATGACGGTCAAAAACAAACATTTTCTATTTACCTGCGCCTTGTGCTTCGGTATTTCTTGGGCAGGTTCGAGCTTCGCTCATCCCCACGATACCTATGGTACCAAGATCGGCAAAAAGGCAGGCTATGGTTTTGCGAATATAGTGACCAGTTGGCTGGAAGTCCCGAAATCGATTATTAATACCACCAATGATGTCAATTTGGCTTGGGGCTTGGTTGGCGGTACAATCAAAGGTGCACTCAACATGACCGGAAGAACGGTGACAGGTCTTGTCGATGTCATCACTTTCCCAATTCCAACAAAGACACTCCCCAGCCCTACCCTGGTTTGGGATGACTTTGACCAGACCACTACCTGGGGAGATATTTTTCGGCTGGAGGACGATTCCAAACATGCCAGCCGCTCATCGAACTATTAAGGTCGTCTGACGAAATAAAGTTACCAACCTAATTTCCCGGCAAGGGGCTGGAAAAAAATCTAGCCTCATTAACCACCAGATCAGGTGGTTACAAACCTATTCACGGAAGGTATGAATCCACTCCTTACCGTAAATATCACTCCCTGATGGCAAAGACCCATCAGGGTCGTGAATCCAGGCAACAATATCCCGCCAGACAGTTTCTGCCTGTAAATCACGCAACAACATGTGATAACCGTTGCTATAAAGGGAAACACGATGTAACTGTATGGGTGGCGCAGACAATTCCTCTATCATTTTCAGCGTCGGTTGTTTCGGTATAATTTCGTCTAGCTCCCCATAAAGCAATAGTGTTTTCGCACTGAATCCTCTGGATCTGTTCAAGGCAGCATCCATTAAATTAACCAATCCATAGATCGTATCAACCCTGGTTTCTTTAATCACCAAAGAATCCCGACCTAACGCCCTAAGCATTTCAATATTATCCGAAGGTTTTATTTCTAGCCCTTCGCCCGTCAATGTCATCCATGGCAGACTATGAGACATAACTGTAAGCAACAATTTTTGGTACCAGGGCATGGTCTCTCTCCCCCAAACCGCAGGCGCCACCAGGATAACACCAGTCACCAGTGGTGAATTATTGCCACTTTCAGTAACCAATACCACGGCCCCGCCCATACTGGCTCCCAAAAGAAAAATGGGAATATCGGGATGCCGTTCTTTAACCAACCGGGTAAAACTTGCCAGATCATTCGCATACGCATCAACGCCAGACCATAACCCAGGATCGGGACTACCACCGAATCCACGCTGGTCGTACGCATAGCTCGCGATCCCGGAATCGCTAAAATATAGAGCCGGTTCATTGAAAAAGTTGCCATAGTCATTGAATCCATGCAATGCGATAATCACTGCTTCGATTGTTTCAGTTTTCGGCAACCAGATATGTAGTCCTAATTTTATTCCGTCTTGAGTAACAAAAAAGTCATCCATCAAAATCGCTTGCTGAACAGGTTTCCCCGGATGAATAACTACAGGTGTGCAAGCAGACACTAAAAGAAACCCACCCAAAACTAACACGTACTTTTTCAAAAATGCCAAAACATTATATTCGGCAGATTCCATTCTATAGTCCTTAGTCATAACGAAAATATATATTGAACGTTGTTTACTTATATCCTAAGCTATACTTACGTTCTGATTTAGATATGGCTAACAATTCGCAAAACAAAGTAGATTAGACTGGTTCAATGTTAAAAAAAATTCTACACCGCCTCCTTACTCTTCTTTACCGTGTCGAAGTAAAAGGGCTGAAAAACTATGATAAGGCTGGAAAACGTGTTCTTATCGTCGCTAATCATACGTCTTTCCTGGATCCGCTGCTATTGGGCGTATTTCTTCCGACCGATATTATGTTCGCCATTAACACCTATATCGCAGAAAAATTCTGGATTAAACCCTTTCTCGCTCTGGCTCGGATATTTCCAATGGATCCGACCAATCCACTTTCTTCTAAAGCACTGATTCATCATCTCAGCCAGGATAACAAAGCGGTTATTTTCCCCGAAGGTCGCATCACCGTTACCGGATCGCTAATGAAAATCTACGATGGCACCGGTATGATCGCTGATCGTTCAAATGCCACGATACTACCCATCAGAATTGATGGCGCCCAGTACTCCCCTTTCTCACGCCTGCGTGGACGGGTACGGTTGCGGTGGTTTCCTAAAATCACCCTCAACATTTTGCCACCTACAAAAATCAGTGGACTCGAGGGTATTAAAGGCCGCGAAAGACGCAAGAAAGCTGGACGTCAACTCTCTGATCTTATGACTCAGGTCATATTTGCTACTGGCGATTACCATAAAACTCTTTTCGCGGCTATCCTCGATGCACGTCATACCCACGGTGGCAAGCAAATTGTCCTTGACGATATTCAACGGAAGCCCTGGAACTATAACAAGTTAATAGCCCAGGCGTGTGGTCTCGCTACGCAGTTCGATAAAACGATACCCTCATCCACTACGGTAGGTATTTTGCTTCCCAACTCCGCGACTACCGTCGCTACATTGTTTGCCTTGCAGATATCGGGGAGGATTCCGGCGCTATTGAACTATTCTGCGGGTTCTACGAGCTTGGAATCTGCCTGCCGTACCGCAGATATTGTTACGGTTCTCTGTTCTCGGCGATTTCTGCAAATGGCAAAACTAGAGTCTATCGTCGAAGCTTTAGAAAGCAAAGTAAATATTGTCTATCTCGAAGACATAGCAAAGAGAATCAGTGTATTCGAAAAACTTATCGCCTTTCTTCAAGGACTCACTGCGGATTACTGGTATTGGCGTAAATCGCAACAACCAACTGATCCAGCGATAACTCTGTTTACTTCCGGTTCCGAAGGATCGCCGAAAGGGGTTCTGCTATCCCATATTAATTTGTTAAGCAACCGCGAACAAATGGCTTCCCGAATCGACTTCGGTGCCCAGGATATCATCCTAAACGCATTACCACTATTCCATTCATTTGGGCTCACTGCTGGCACGCTATTACCTTTAACTTCCGGCATGCGAACTTTTCTTTACCCTTCCCCTCTTCACTACCGGGTCATCCCGGAAGTCGCTTATGAAATAAACGCAACCATCTTGTTTGGCACCAACACATTTTTGGCCGGTTATGCAAATACGGCGCATCCTTACGATTTCTATAGTGTCCGTTATGTTTTTGCAGGCGCAGAGAAACTGCAAGACGAAACCCGCCGCTTATGGGCGAATAAATTCGGCATCCGTATATTCGAAGGCTATGGCGCAACAGAAGCCAGCCCGGTTCTAGCCACCAATACAGCGATGGAATTTCGCGAAGGCACCGTAGGCCGTTTTCTACCAGGCATTGATTATCGCCTGGAAGGTATTCCTGGCGTGAAGCGTGGGAAAAAACTTCACGTTACTGGCCCCAACCTCATGTTGGGATATTATCTCCCGGAAAATCCCGGTGTCAGGGTTCCACCCCAGTCAAAATTTGGCCCGGGCTGGTATGATACTGGCGACTTGGTCGAAATTGATACGGACGGCTTTATCTCAATTTGTGGAAGAGTCAAACGGTTCGCCAAAATCGCCGGCGAAATGGTATCCCTGGCGGCTGCCGAAGAATTAGCAGCCAATGTTTGGCCAGAAGCTCTACATGCAGTGGTCGCCCTGCCTGACCCAAAAAAAGGTGAACAACTTGTACTGGTCACCGACCATCCAAGCGCTAATCGTGCCGAGATGTTAAAAAATGTTTCTGGCGCTAGCGAAATCAATATACCCAGGACTATCCTGAATTCTAAATCAATACCCCTCATGGCCACCGGCAAGATTGACTATCCTGCGGTGACTCAACTGGCCATGAAAGAGCAGGTATCATGACAATTCCTACACTTTTGGCCTCACAATTCCTCTCAGCTTTCGCCGACAATGCCATCCTGTTCGCTATTATTGCCATGGTATTGGGTCAACTTCCGGATTGGTATGTACCAGCTCTGCAAAGTGTTTTTCTAGTCGCCTATGTCGTACTCGCACCTTGGGTGGGTCCCTTCGCTGACAAGCTATCCAAACCAAAAGTACTGATCATCGCAAACTTGATCAAAGGGCTTGGTGTTATCTTGCTTCTTTTAAAAGTTGAACCTTTATTGGCCTATATGATCGTCGGTATCGGTGCAGCACTTTACAGCCCGGCAAAATATGGAATACTGCCAGAAATAGCAGGCCATCGACAGCTTGTCAAAGTGAATAGCTGGATTGAAGGCTCCACTATCGCTGCAATCGTACTTGGAACTGTAGCCGGTGCGAAAATTGCGGATTTCTCCATAACCTGGGCTTTGATCACCATTATTACGCTCTATGGTCTATCCGCTATAACGGCATTTATGCTGCCAAGGCTAAATCCGCAGGGTACCGACCACAAATCGGCGTTAAAGCTATTTATCACCGACATTCGACAATTTTTCGACACGCCCAAGGCCCGCTTTGCAGTTTTGGGGGCGAGTTTATTCTGGGCGACTGCGGCAACATTGCGAGTCCTCATCGTTGCCTGGACACCCTTGGTTTTAGGTCTGCACAGCGCATCCGATATCGCTGAACTCACCCTATTTCTGGCTATTGGAATTATTGTTGGATCGGCTGTGGTTCCCCATCTCATCCCTATCGATAAGTTACGCCGGGTTCGTATGGCAGGTTACTGCATGGCGATTTTTATTGGTATTCTAGCCACTAGTGAAGAAATCTGGTCAGCACGGGGCGTCATGTTCGCCATTGGTTTGTGTGGCGGAGTCTTTATTGTACCGATTAATGCAGCACTTCAAGAAATTGGCCACAACTCAATTGGTAGTGGTGGCGCGGTCGCTATTCAAAATTTTTTCGCTAATGCAGCTATGCTGCTAGCTGTGGGTATTTATACTGCTACATCCGCAATGGGCGCAAATCCTGTTACAACCCTATCAATATTAGCAGTCATCGTTTTCGTTATGACATTACTTGTTTCATTGAGCCTACCGAAGGAACCTGTATCAAATAACTTCCAAAATTGACTTGTTTCAA
This sequence comes from Methylococcales bacterium, assembly GCA_036480195.1. Lineage (GTDB taxonomy): Bacteria > Pseudomonadota > Gammaproteobacteria > Methylococcales > JAZGGE01 > JAZGGE01. The sequence continues at coordinate 794 of JAZGGE010000171.1, read as the reverse complement.
CACCCCAGACCCTCTATATCTATGCCTGGACAGCTTCTTAACACAAATAAACCCCATCGCCGCCTATCTTTCCCGGCCCATCAAGCACATAGGCGACAGATAGGGTGAAATAGTGACAATTAAAACTATTATTAAGAAACCTGATCTCGCTGCGCTTTCAAATCATGGGCTGTTGGCACATCGTATTCAGCTGGATATTGAATTGAACCTCAGGGCTTGAACTTCAGTGTTGGTGAAATAGGGGAGAAAATTGCAATAGAGTATTTCAACTCAACTCCGGGGTTATCAAATCTTATAGCAGCACCAACGGGTGCAAAAAATATTGATGCCCTTTCCAGAGATGGCGACAGGTACTCGATCAAGACTCAGATGAAAGCGAAAAAATCCGGTACGATATATCCAGATACAGAGAACCCTAATAAACCGTTGTTTGAGTATTTGCTGATAGTAAAGTTGTCCCCGGATTATCAATTACAAACCTTACACTACTTTTCATGGGAGATATTTCTTCAAGCCAGGGCATGGGACAAGAGGATGAATGCTTGGTATATTCCCGTTAGTAATAAAAGACTTGAAATGTCTGAAAAAATATTCGGACAATGAGTGAGAGCAACAATCATTAACATTGATAAATGGTAACTTCTCATTATTAACAGGCAATTAAAAACAAGATGTAATAAACTACATTACATGAGTCCGCTAAAACCAAATTTTCCAGACATTCCAGAAGCAGAGCGTACCCCTGTTATTGATGCCCTGCTTGAGCTATTAAAGTGGCAATCAGATCGTATAGA
>JAZGGE010000170.1:0-2831 GCA_036480195.1 Methylococcales bacterium | reverse complement strand
TAAAGCAAAAAATGGTTGCAGCCACATCGGTAGGTGAAGATGCACTTGAAGAACTTGCCAATCGGCGAGCGACATCTATTTCACTCTATCTGACCGAAAAAACCAAAACCAGTGTAGAACGCATATTTATTCTTGATCATGCGATCAAACCTAAGGCAGAAAATGACGAGGTTATCACCGAATTGAAAATAGGGATTCCCGACTAGGAGGCTGTCCGCATAGAACCGGGTGTGATTAAAAGTGAAGTAAAACTTAAGGAATGCTGGCTAGATAAATATCTAGCCATTAATGCGCAATCAAGGTTATGAAATTATTCATTTACTTCATTTTTAATTACATCCGATAGAATGCGTAGGCTTGCTGTTATCAGAAAGCCAGGAGAATGATTTGCCTTTACTAGAAGACTTTGACTGGATTGTAATCGGACTGTATTTTTGCGTGGTCTTTGGGGTTTCTATTTGGGCAACAGTCTGTGAACGTTCCACTCGACAAACGACTGCTGGCTATTTTCTGGCCGGGCGCAATGTCGGATGGTTTGTTATTGGTGCCTCTCTATTTGCATCCAATATTGGCTCCGAGCATCTGGTTGGTCTAGCGGGTACGGCTGCAGCCAGTGGCGTTGCCGTTGCGCAGTTTGAGATCCTCGCTTCCCTTATTTTATTGTTGCTGGGTTGGTTCTTTGTGCCGTTTTATATTTCCAGCGGTGTGTATACCATGCCGGAATTCCTGGAGCGTCGTTATTCTTCCGCTGCTCGGTGGTATTTGGCGGTGATTTCGATAATCGGCTATGTTCTTACCAAGATATCCGTAACCATTGCTGCGGGTGGAATCGTATTTCAGTCACTGATGGGTATTGATTTCTGGACTGGCGCCCTGGTTATTGTCGTTGCTACCGGAATCTACACCGTATTTGGTGGGCTACGGGCGGTGCTTTATACCGATACGGTGCAGATGTTCGTGTTAATTGGTGGGTCTATCGCAGTCACCCTATACGGACTGGCCGCTGTAGGCGGTTGGGACGAATTGTATTCGATTACGGGTGATCGTTTCTTCAGTTTGTGGCGACCGCTTTCGGATCCTGATTTTCCATGGACCGGCATTCTATTTGGAGCGCCGATATTAGGTGTCTGGTACTGGTGTACGGATCAGTTTATCGTGCAAAGGGTATTGTCTGCTGCAAATATAGAGCAGGCGCGCCGGGGAACGATATTTGCCGGTTATCTGAAACTGTTACCTTTGTTTATATTCGTTATTCCGGGAGTCATTGCCTTTGCTCTGGCGGAAAAAGCGCTGATTAATCTGGATTCTCCGGATCAGGCATTGCCCACTTTAATTGGTGTTTTATTGCCTGTTGGAATGAAAGGACTGGTCGTGGCGGGTCTATTAGCGGCGCTGATGAGTTCACTGTCTTCGGTATTTAATTCCTGTTCAACGTTGTTTACCTGGGATATCTATAAAAAACTTCATCCCCAGGCAGGGGAGAAGCAGCTGGTGTTGGTCGGACAAATTGCAACTGTGGGTCTGGTGTTGTTAGGTTTAGCCTGGATTCCTATGATGAAACACATTTCCGGGCAGATATATCAGTATTTGCAAAGTGTCCAAGCGTATATTTCGCCTCCGATAGCGGCAGTTTTTCTGTTCGGAATTGCCTGGAAGCGAGTTAATGCTGAAGGTGCGATCGCTTCGTTGATTACCGGGTTTGTGCTGGGAATGGTGCGATTGATCGCCGAACTGAACAAAGACGGTCTGGAGGGTTGGTTGTTTTGGTATGCAGATATCAACTTCTTACATTTTGCAGTTTTTCTTTTTGTTATTTGTACATTGGTGTTAGCTATTGTGAGTTTACTCACTCCGCAGCCCTCGACTGATCAGTTGGCTGACATGACAATAAGCACGATGGCAAATCAGGACGTGGGGGAGGGACTCGCTTTGTCGGGGCGTAAAAAGGATGTGTTGTTATCCTGTGTCTTACTCGTACTTGTTGGTTTGTTGTGGGTTTATTTTTCCTGATTTTCTTAAGCGATACCAGTTAGTCTGCATGCTATCAATAATATTCCGTTTCATTTTGTTGCTGGCTTTGGCTTCTTGCAAACAAATTGAACCCTCTGTACAGAATACACGCTCTGTGAATTCCAAAATTTCCCGAAAGGTAGAACAACTGTTGTCTACCATGACTCTCGAAGACAAAGTGGGTGAAATGACTCAGCTTTCGCTCGATATGGTTTCGGTGGGGACACCCTATAATCTGGCAGAACCTCACCAGCTTGATACTGCCAAATTAAGGAAGGTGCTAGTCGATTTGCGGGTCGGTTCTATTCTCAACAATGGCGGCCATGCCCAAACCCGGAAGCATTGGCATGAAATTGTAAAAGCCATTCAGGATATGGCTATGAGGGAGAAGAAATCGGGTATTCCTGTACTATATGGAATTGACTCGATTCACGGTGCAAACTATACATCCGATGCGACTTTATATCCCCAGCAAATCAATCTTGCTGCGACGTGGAACCCTAAATTGGTAAAAGAACTCGCCAAAATTTCAGCTTATGAAACCAGAGCCTCTGCTATTCCCTGGTCGTTTTCTCCTGTGCTTGACGTTGGCAGGGATCAACGATGGTCAAGATTTTGGGAAACCTTCGGCGAAGATGTTTTTCTTGCCTCGACAATGGGTGTAGCCGTGATTGAAGGAATGCAGGGTAACGCTATTTCCTCGCATGACCAGGTCGCTGCCAGTATGAAGCACTTCCTGGGATACAGTCTGCCATTAACGGGGAAAGACCGAAGCCCCGGGTGGATTCCCGAGCGTCAATTGCGGGAATATTTTCTACCGA
>JAZGGE010000169.1:0-20725 GCA_036480195.1 Methylococcales bacterium | reverse complement strand
GCAGCGAGGGAAATCCATTTTGAGTCAGATATTTCGATCATTTGAGGCGAATAGTGGGCTATTTAACGAAAATAATCGGACAATCTGGCCAAAATGGGCTTTTCCGCAGTAGGTTCTCTATTCTCGGACAGCCTCCTAGGCGTAGAACCGAAGGAAGAGTCATCTCTTTCAAGGTTCTACAACAACGTTCTTCGCAAAAAGATGCACGCTGAAAATGGGTATTCTTGGGCGCGAGAGGTATAATGAGTTTATCCTTTAGAACGCAAGTTCCATCTGCAAGGTGATACGATCATCATCGTCCTTGCCATCTGGAACATTTATCTGATTAAAATACTCGACATAAGCACGAATATTTTGTTTGAGGTAGTAGGATAAATTTAACGACACCTCATCGTACTTATCCTCGCCATCATTTTTCTCGTAATGGTCATAGCGAATCAAAGGAACCCAGGTTGGCTTGCCTGTCTTTGTTTTAAAGGTATGAAATGCTTGTATTGACCAAGCATTGTTATCTTCCGTTAGTGTGCCCTCAGCATTATCATCTTCTGTATGAATGAATGCGCCTTGGAATCGAGTATTACCCCACTCGGATGGCAAGTCGGCCTGAAAATCTATGCCATAGCGACGAAATTCGCGGTCAGCGAACTGGGTGGAGGTTTCTCTTAGAAACCCGCTATCCGGATCCGTAGTGGTGGATGTAACCGTATGTGCATTGGTTTCGCCAGTGATACCAAAGGCGCCAATCATGATGTCGTCGGTGATATCAAAGGCGATCCGACCCTGGAAATTGCTAGCATTGACCCCTTCTGAATCGCCTGCTACCCCACCAACACCGGCAAAATAGAAAAGGCGATCAAACAAACGTCCTGTAAGATTGACCGACTGACGTCGGCTGCGTAACCGGCCCTTGTCGCCATCCGCACCGCCAAAGCGCTGATCGATGACCGAAACATGGCCACGGGTTAATCGTTGGTTGTCCGAGAGAAAGCCATAAGGATCGGCCCAAAAGGTATCTCCCAAAACAGCTTGTATATTAAACGCAGGATGCAGGTTAAAGGATAAAACGCCGACAGGGATATCAGGACTGAAATCATTCTCGTCCTCCGCTTCAATCTCAAAGAAAGCAGACCAACGCTTGCCTACGGAACCGGCTACATAGAGCTCGATTTCGTGCAGTGCGCGTAGCTTGAAATCGCCGCTACTTTTTTTATCAACCGGACGGGATATCAACCGAGTTGAAATTGGAAAAGTGCCTAGTTCCATGTAACCTGCTATTGACTGATCTTCACCTACTTCGTCTGGCAATCGATAGCCCTGTTCTTTATAGCGCCGTCCACGTTTATTCAATTGTGGCCAGGCGGTGTGGCAATACGAGCAGCTTTTTTCATATTTTGACGCAAAAGCGGGTATGGCCTGAGCCGGATTGAAATAGAGTATCGAGATCAATCCCAATATGATTGAGAATAAGCTAAAAGTGATTTTGTTTTGTTTCATTCTTTTCTATAGCCCCTTGTATTTTAATATCTTGTATTGTTATAAGGTCTGTGACGAACGTGTAAAAACGCGCGAGCCGGAATATCGAGCAGATTATGTGAATGGATTCTTCCCGAAATAGTGACAATCAATATTCGAGCCATTCTTAAGCTATTGATTGTTAGGGAAATTGTAAAAACCATTTTAGCTGCGCAGCGCGCAAAAATGAGGGATCCTGCAATAATTGTCTGTAGTTTTTGCAGTGATGTTCAAATGTGGGTCATTAAAGGGGTATCTCCACTTCCGAAGAGTTGACCTGTATATCGAAGATTGGATAGCACAACCTCTCGTTGAAAGTGGGAAGCACAGGGTGTGATATGATCAAAGCTGGTATAAAGCGCAATGCCAAACTTATCGTCCTCTTAAATGCTAATACAACGAATCTATAATAGTAGCGGCGCAAAAGTAGCGAGCAACATCGCTGTATACACCTTATTTTGGCTGTTAGCTGTCGCCTCCTTCTATAATTTTGCCGAGGCAGTCGACTTCGAATCTGCTAACAAGCCATACAGATTAGGTCGTGGCTACACATTTAATGCATTGAATCTGACTATCGGCGGCTACCTGAGTATCGATTACGAATTATTCGAAAATCAGACTGGGAGGGCTAAACTGGATGATTTGAGCCTGTTTCTTGCCTGGAAACCCAGCCGTCGCTTGCGATTTTTTTCTGAGCTGGAGCTGGAAGATACATTCACCCTGGAAGGTTCATCATTTCATAATCACGGTTCTCACTTCAGTGTCGAGCGGTTATATGCGGATGTTTTACTGAACGGGCAGACTACTCTGCGCATCGGAAAGTTTTTGACCCCCGTGGGTCGTTGGAATGTTATCCACGCTTCCCCTCTGGTGTGGACTACCGAGCGTCCCTTGGTCACCAGTACGGTTGCATTTCCAGCGCATGCCAGCGGGTTGATGTTGCGCGGTACTGTGGAAGTTGATGAGTATGATCTGGATTATGAAGTCTATCTGGATGATACAAAGGATCTTGATCCAAAAGTCGATCGGGAAGCCACGTTTCAGAATGCCGTTGGCGGACACTTGAATCTTAACCTTTCAGAACAGCTGCAACTGGGGGCTTCCTATGTCAATTTTCGGGCCAGGGATCATCTGGCTTCCGAGCGATTTAACCTGGTAGGAGTGGATTTTTTATGGACTAAAAACCGAATTGAGCTGAGTGGAGAATTAATATACCGATTGGGTGGAAAACACGATAATGATGAAAAAGGTCTCTATGCGCAGGCGGTTATTCCGGTCTGGAAACAGATCTATAGTGTCACTCGTTACGAGTATTATGATCAGGGTGATGCGGAAAATGAGTTGCATCTGGGTATCGCTGGACTGGCTTATCGACCGTCGCCACCGGTGGTTTTTAAACTAGAATACCGATTTGGACATCATAACCAAAATTTAGCTCCCAGCGGTCTGCTCGCCTCGTTTGCAGTTCTGTTTTAATTATGCCGCTGAAGGGGTTTTCAAACAGATTCGCTTGTATAGCCCTTATTTTTCAATTAATAAGCTGTTTTACGACGGAAGTGAGTGCTCAAGAGCTACTGATTATTACCGCGCCGGAATCAGCGCCGAATGTATTATCCGCACGCAAATTGCGCAGAATCTACCAGCGCAAAGTCCTGATAGGGCCGTTAGGTATTGACTGGTTCCCAGTGAACTTACCCGTAGACCATCCACTCAGACAAAGCGTGTCTCAACGTCTTTTCAAACAGCGCCCTGAAGACATGGTGGCGTACTGGAAACAAAAATACTTCCATGGTGTTTCGCCACCTTATGTATTGCAATCACAGGAAGCAGTAATCCGTTTTGTCAGTCAGCTCCCCGGTGCCATCGGCTATATTCTGCCCTGTAAGCGGGATGATCGTATCAAGGTTATTTTGAAATTGCAGGTTGAATTGGCTCCTGATCTTCAAAGGGAAGAATGCCCGCGATAAGTGCAAAAATGATTGGTTTTTGTAAAATTAAAGTCGTGGGTAGATTTTTGTGGCCTAGCCCTCATCAAACATCCCGATGAATAAATTTGCACATAAAATTGCAATACCTAGAAGCAAACCACCTACACCAATATAAGTAAACATTTGCGTTACGAAGTGATGATGCGCAGCACTTCTTCCGATTGTTGGAGCCAGAATAAACATTCCGAACCACGATAACGGATATAGCCCTCCAAGTCCGATCAAAATAGATGAGGCTTTTTTAAAGTGCCATTTAAGAGAAGAGCATATGATGAGAAGAATCAGCCCTATAGAGAAAGCAGATATTCCTGTCGCATGAAAATGGGCTCTTTGAGCATATCTCCATATTTTGCTATTGCTTTTTTCATCATGCAAGTCGGCATGAGCCGCAATCCCATCTGATATATAGGACTTTACGGAGTCTTCGGCAATTCCAAAGCCAACACCCAAGCTAATTCCAAAAACCAGGGTTAACATAACCAAAAACAACCCGATTCTTACGGACTTAATTTCTTGACGCATGAAATCCCTCAATTCTAGTTGACTCCTCCAGAATCTAATGCAACGACCTGTCGTACTCTACATATATGACGATTCAAGTGTATTATATCCCTTTGGATAGTTTTTTACCCGCTTCAAACGCACCCATGGTTAAACCTGCCCCTTCTGCCGAAGTAGTTATATTGATATAATAGTTCGGTTTAAAACTAGCCATCACGAATAGCCCTCCCAGACCCGTATTATTGTTCGATGCAAGACAACACGATACAGTCGCCTTGTTCCTAATCTCACGAGGAACAATGGCACCATCGGTAAAGGTACCCGGCAGAGATCTGAAAATCTGCTCTGGTGATGGATAGATAACTTTAATAGTTACCGGAAAGCCAACACCCATCCCGAATTGAAAAGGATTGAATGACAGATTTTGCCAAAGAAGTAATTCCAGTTAATCTCGAAGACGAGATGAAGCAGTCCTATCTGGACTACGCTATGAGCGTAATCATAGGTCGGGCGTTACCTGATGTCCGTGATGGCCTCAAGCCGGTTCATCGCCGTGTTCTCTATGCCATGAGCGTACTCGGCAATGACTGGAACAAGTCGTATAAAAAGTCAGCGCGGGTGGTTGGGGATGTGATTGGTAAATACCACCCCCACGGTGATACAGCCGTTTACGATACCATTGTCAGAATGGCTCAACCCTTTTCAATGCGTTATATGCTGATTGATGGACAGGGGAATTTTGGTTCTGTTGATGGGGATTCTCCTGCTGCTATGCGATATACCGAAGTGCGGATGTCCCGCATTTCCCATGAGCTGCTGGCGGATTTGGATAAGGAAACTGTTGATTTCCTGCCGAATTATGATGAGAGCGAGCATGAACCGGCTGTTTTGCCAGCCAAGCTACCCAACTTGCTCATAAATGGCTCATCGGGGATTGCAGTGGGTATGGCGACCAACATTCCTCCCCATAATCTTGGGGAAGTAATTGATGCCTGTTTGGCGTTGGTTGATAGGCCCGATTCGACAATTACCGATTTGATGGAGTTTATTCCTGGTCCCGATTTTCCGACTGCGGCGATCATTAATGGTGCAAGTGGGATTAAAGAAGCCTATCTGACCGGCCGGGGACGAATATACCTGAGAGCTCGCAGCCATGTAGAAACCGATGACTCCTCCGGGCGGCAGGCGATTGTGGTAACGGAATTACCGTATCAAGTGAATAAGGCACGGCTGATGGAAAAAATTGCCGAGATGGTCAAGGATGCCAAACTTGATGGGATTTCAGCGTTGCGAGATGAGTCCGACAAGGATGGTATGCGGATGGTGATAGAGTTGCGCCGGGGAGAAGTTGCTGAGGTAATTTTAAATAACCTTTATCAGCATACCCAGATGCAGAATGTATTTGGTATTAACATGGTCGCGCTGTTAAATGGGCGACCACGATGTATGAATTTGCTGGAGATTTTGACAGCATTTGTCAATCACCGCAGGGAAGTGGTAACCCGCAGAACACTTTTCGAACTCCGTAAGGCGAAAAAACGGGCTCACGTCTTGGAAGGGCTCGCAGTTGCCCTGGCGAATATCGATGAAATGATTAAGCTGATTAGATCAGCAGCGAGCCCGGCGGATGCAAAAGAAGGGCTTTTAGCAAAGGCTTGGCAGCCCGGAGTGGTGGCTTCTCTACTTGAACGGGCTGATGCTGGAAGATCCCGTCCGGATGGATTGGCAGAAGAGTTCGGAATGTCTGATGGTCAGTATCGGTTATCGCCAGATCAGGCCCAGGCAATCCTGGATCTGCGGTTACATCGTTTGACTGGATTGGAACAGGACAAAATCGTTGATGAATACAAAGGGCTGTTAGAACAAATTGATGGCCTGTTACATATTCTGGGCAACGATAGTCGTCTGATGGAAGTCATTCGTGAAGAATTGGTCGAGATTCGTGAGCAGTTTAATGACGAACGGCGTTCGGAAATTTTTCAAGATCGCCTGAATCTATCTTTGGAAGATCTAATTTCCGAGGAGGATGTAGTGGTTACTGTGTCCCATGAAGGATACGTGAAGTCGCAAACGCTGGATACTTATACACCACAGCGCAGGGGGGGACGCGGTAAGGCAGCAGCATCGACGAAGCAAGAGGATTATATCGATAAGCTGATTATTGCAAACACTCACGATACGATTCTCTGTTTTTCCAGTCGGGGTAAGGTCTATTGGCTTAAAGTATACGAATTGCCTGTTGCTAGCCGTGCATCGAGGGGAAAGCCATTCGTAAATCTTTTACCACTCGAGGAAGGCGAGCGCATTAATGCTATTTTGCCAATCAAGGATTTTGTGGATGATCGCTTTATTTTTATGGCGACGACTTCGGGTACCGTGAAGAAAACGGTATTGTCTGAATTTAAACGGCCCAGGAGCAATGGTAAAATTGCAATCGATCTGCGAGAGAGCGACAGCCTTGTTGGTGTTGCCGTTACCGATGGGCAACAGGATGTTTTGCTTTTTAGCAGTGCCGGGAAAGTTGTCTGCTTTAATGAATCTGAGGTTCGCTCCATGGGCAGGACAGCAAGTGGTGTCCGAGGAATTAGGCTGAAAGACAGTCAGAAAGTCATATCATTAATTATAGCGACTGAAGGTATGGTATTGAATGTGACGGAAAATGGTTTTGGTAAACGTACGCTATTGTCTGGATTTCCAAAACACAAACGGGGAGGGCAGGGTGTGATTGCGATCCAGACTACATCGAGAAATGGTGATGTGATTGGGGCAGTGCTGGTAAGCGAAAGCGATGAGATTATGCTCATTACTGACGGTGGTATTTTAGTGCGGACTCCGGTTCAGGGAATATCTGTGGTCGGCAGAAATACTCAAGGCGTGAAGATTATTAACTTACAAGGTAAGGAAAAAGTGGTGGGGGTTGATCGTATAGAAGGCCTTGCTGAAGAAGAAACGAATGATTCTGATAACGATAACGAATAGAGGATAACGGTGGGACGTATTTTTAATTTTAGTGCCGGGCCTTCAATATTGCCCGATGAGGTATTGGAACAGGCCAAAGAGGAATTAATGGACTGGCAGGGTTCCGGGATGTCAGTCATGGAGATGAGTCACCGTGGTAAGGAGTTTGTTGCCATAGCAGAAAAAGCCGAGGCGGATGTCCGGGAGTTGCTCAAAATTCCCAGTCAATACAAAGTTCTGTTTCTGCAGGGCGGTGCGACCAGTCAGTTCGCTATGGTACCAATGAATTTGTTGGGTGGAAAGAAAAAAGCCGATTATATTATGACTGGTAGTTGGTCCAAGAAGGCTGTGAACGAAGCCAAGCAGTATTGCCAAGTTTCTTTGGCGGCAACTTCTGAACCTGATGGTTTTACTACGATTCCCGCCCAGAATTCTTGGAATCTCGATCCTGAATCAGCTTACCTTCACTACACTACAAACGAAACTATTGGCGGTGTAGAATTCCAAGAGGTTCCCGAGGCCGGAAGTGTGCCTTTAGTGGCGGACATGTCGTCGAATATTCTGTCGCGTTGCATTGATGTTAGCCAGTTTGGAATTATTTACGCTGGCGCACAGAAAAATATGGGGCCGGCTGGTATTACACTCGTTATTATCAGGGAGGATCTAATAGGTAATGTGTTGCCGGGTACTCCGTCGATGTTTGACTATAGGCAACATGAAAAGGCGGGTTCCATGTTAAATACCCCGCCCACGTATACCTGGTATCTTGTAGGGTTGATTTATGAATGGCTAAAAAGGCAAGGTGGTATTGAAGCAATCGAAACCCGAAATATTAAAAAGGCCGAGCAACTTTATGCAGTCATAGATAAGTCAGGCTTCTTCTCAAATCCAGTCGATCCGAACCATCGGTCGCGGATGAATGTGCCGTTTCTTTTGGCTGATACAACGCTTGAAAGTACTTTCTTGGCGGAGGCGAAAGACGCAAGGTTGGCAGGTTTAAAGGGACATCGTTCGGTGGGAGGGATGCGAGCCAGTATTTATAATGCCATGCCGGAAGCCGGGGTGGATGCGCTGATCGAGATGATGTCTGAATTTGAAAGGAAATTTGGGTGAATGTATAAGATACTGACATATAATAATATAGCTGCAGCAGGGCTGGATAGATTTGCTCGGGAAAAATACGAAATTGCTTCGGAGATACAGCATCCGGATGCTATTTTACTCCGATCTCACAAACTCCATGGGGTTCCGGTTCCAGAAACCCTGAAAGCGGTGGGAAGGGCTGGAGCAGGGGTGAATAACGTGCCGGTGGATGAATATAGCCAGAAAGGTATTCCCGTGTTTAATGCGCCTGGAGCCAATGCGAACGCAGTTAAAGAATTGGTTTTGGCTGGGATGTTGATTGCTGCTCGTAATATTTGCCAAGGTTGGGCCTATACTCGTGGACTTACCGGCGATGATCAGGCTTTGAACACGTTGGTTGAAAAAGGCAAAAAGGATTATGTCGGATTCGAATTGCCAGGCAGGACATTGGGTATCGTTGGGCTTGGCGCGATCGGTGTGGGGGTCGCCAATTCAGCGCATGGGCTTGGGATGAGTGTCGTTGGCTACGACCCGCTGATTACAGTAAAAAGAGCTTGGCAATTGTCTTCGGCTATTAGCCAGGCGAGCGTTCTGGATGAATTGTTTAGTAAGTCTGATTTCGTCTCTTTGCATGTTCCTTTAAATAAGGAAACCAAACACTTGGTTAATCGAGACAGAATTCAACTCATGAAAGAGGGATCTATCCTGTTGAATTTTTCTCGTGGCGAAATTGTTGATGATGAAGCAGTCTGTGAGGCGCTGGATAGTGGTAAGCTTTATGCCTATGTAACCGACTTTCCAAACAATCATCTAAAAGATCATGATCGGGTCATTGCACTGCCTCATCTCGGTGCTTCAACAGGGGAAGCAGAGGAAAATAGTGCAGTTATGGTTGCAGATGAACTCATCGACTACCTGGAGAATGGGAATATAACAAATTCGGTTAATTTTCCCGAGGTGGTGATGCCGCGGTGTGGGCAAGGCCGAATTGCTATTGCCAATGAAAATGTTCCCCATATGGTAAGCCAGATTTCAACCTGTCTTGCTGATGCTGAACTTAATATCCTCGATTTGCTAAACAAATCAAGGGGCGATGTGGCTTATACTTTGATTGATATCGAAAATCCGGTTTCTCCGGAAATTATTAACCAAATTGAGGAGATCGATGGGGTTCAGTCTGTTAGGCTGCTTTAATATAGTTAAGAACCCTCCAGGTTCTATACCTTCCTATGACAAAATTAGAAAAGCTCCCCGAACTTAGAAAAAAAATCGATAGTGTTGACGAAAGAATGCTCGAATTACTTAATGAGCGTGCTCGTCTTGCCATAGAAGTCGCCAAAACAAAAACTGCTTCGGCGGGTGATGATATCTGTTTTTATCGCCCTGACCGGGAAGCGGATGTTTTGCGGAAGATCAAAGAACACAATCCTGGGCCCATGGATGATGAAAAGGCGGTGTGGTTATTTCGGGAAATTATGTCAGCCTGTCTTGCCATTGAGAAACCGCTGTCAGTTGCTTTTTTAGGGCCGGAAGGGACTTTTACCCAACAAGCGGCTTACAAACACTTTGGACACGCAGTAAAAACATCCCCAATGCCGGCAATAGATGAGATATTTCGGGAAGTGGAAAGTGGTGCTTGTCAGTATGGTGTGGTACCCGTAGAGAATTCTACAGAGGGTGTTATAACCCATACACTGGACAGTTTTCTAAGTTCCAGCTTATTGATTTGTGGGGAAGTCGAGTTACGGATCCATCATCACCTGTTAAGCCAAAGGTCTGAAGTGCAGGAAATACAGGAAGTTTTCTCCCATCAACAGTCTTTTGCCCAGTGTCGGCGTTGGTTGGATCAGAAGTTGCCGCATGCCAAACGAACCCCCGTTAGCAGTAATGCAGAAGCCGCCAGGTTGGTTAAAATTGTACCTAAAAGTGCAGCGATCGCTGGGGAAGTTGCTGGGCAACTCTATAGCCTTAATATCCTGATAAGAAGCATTGAAGACGAACCTAACAATACTACGCGATTTTTGATTATAGGAAAGCAGCGAGTGGGGCAGACGCAGCAAGATAAAACTACAATTCTTGTTTCTACGAAGAATCAACCGGGTGGTCTTTATAAGTTATTGGCACCCTTTTCTGGCGAGGGAATTAGCTTAACCCGGATTGAATCGAGACCATCGCGACAAGGTATGTGGGATTACGTCTTTTTCATCGATCTGGAAGGACATCAGGATGAGCCACAAGTAGCTGATGCGCTGGCCATGTTGAAGGGAGATGTTAATCTTCTTAAAGTGCTGGGTTCATATCCTCAGGCAGTGCTTTAAGGTTTGAAGTAGGCTATGTTCAATGGGAGTATCGAGGATTTGGTAGTTCCGGGTGTACAAGGGCTTATGCCCTATCGACCTGGAAAACCCGTTGGTGAGCTACAACGGGAGTTTGGATTGGAGCGTGTCATCAAGCTCGCTTCCAATGAAAATCCCTTAGGGCCAGGAAATATGGCCCTTGAAATTATCCGAGGAAAGTTGGATGAGCTTGCTCGTTATCCTGATGGCAGTGGATTTCAGCTTAAACAGGCTTTAGCAAAGAAACTAGCCGTAAAAGCAGATCAAATTACTTTGGGAAACGGTTCTAATGATATTTTGGAACAAGTGGCCCGGACATTTCTCATGCCTGGGCGCGAGGCAGTATTCTCTCAGCATGCGTTCGCAATATATCCCATAGTGACTCAAGCTGTGGGGGCAGTAAGCCAAGTAGCGCTGGCGTTGAAAAAGAATTATGGGCATGATTTGGCAGCAATGGCTGAGTTGATTGGGGAGAAGACATCCGTTGTTTTTATCGCGAATCCTAATAACCCAACCGGAACTTTTCTAGACTCAGAAGCATTGAGGTCGTTCATCTCATCTTTACCTTCCCATGTGATTGTGGTGGTGGATGAGGCCTATTTCGAGTATGTGGAAGAAGAGGATTATCCAGATTGCTTGCAATGGCTTGAGGTATTTCCTCGTTTGGTTGTGATGCGGACATTTTCGAAAGCGTATGGACTCGCTGGTCTCCGTGTTGGGTACAGCGTTTGTTCATCCGAGATTGCGGAAATGATCAATCGGGTTCGGCAACCTTTTAACGTCAATTCGCTTGCGTTGTCAGCAGCGGAAGCAGCGTTAGGCGACCATAAGCATTTGAATAATTCGAAACAAGTTAATCGGACTGGGTTAGACCAATTAGCAAAAGGATTTGATCGCCTTGAGTTGGACTATATCCCCTCGGCAGGTAACTTTATTTGTGTCAACGTGGGGCGAGATGCTGAATCTATCTATCACGGATTATTAAGAAAAGGCATAATTGTTCGGCCCGTTGCCAACTACGAAATGCCGCAACATCTTCGTATCACAGTGGGTCGAGCGGATGAAAACGCGATCTTTCTTCATGCTTTAGAGGATTTGATTGCTCATGTTTGAGCGCTTGTGTCTCATTGGCATGGGCTTGATCGGTGGCTCGATTGCCAAAACCGCGAGAATAAAGCAATTATGTCGATCGACCGTAGGGTTTGACCAAGACTATGATGTAACTCTAAAGGCCAAGTCACTTGGTGTTGTCGATGTAGCTGCGGATACGATATTAGATGCTGTCCAGGGGGCCGATCTGGTAATTATTTCCACGCCTGTTGGTGCCATGGAAAGTATTTTGAGGGTGTTAAAAGCATCATGGTCCGACGCTGCAGTTTATACTGATGTAGGCAGTACCAAAGTCAGTGTTGTCAATGCTGCCAAAGCTGTTTTCGGAGATGTTCCTGCTAATTTCATTCCAGGCCATCCTATTGCTGGTGCGGAGCTAAGTGGCGTGGAAGCCGCTATTGAAGGTCTTTTCGAAAATAAACGGGTTATTCTTACCCCTCTACCTGCCAGTAGCCCAGGGCATATGGCTCGCATCCGTGATTTTTGGGATGCGATGGGCGGTACTGTTTCCGAGATGACTGCTGATCATCATGACGATGTGTTGGCAGCCACCAGTCATTTCCCCCATCTACTGGCCTTTGCGTTGACGGATCTCTTGGGCCGAAAAGATGAAAAAAGGGAAATCCTAAAATTTGCTGCGGGTGGATTCAAGGATTTCTCCCGGATTGCATCCAGTGATCCCCGTATGTGGCGTGATATTTGTTTGGCGAACAGTGGTGCCATATTACCGTTGATAGAGGAATTTCAACAAGAATTAGAGAGAATATCACAATTTATTGAAGCCCATGAGGGGGACGATTTGCAACAAATTTTCCACAGTGCTGGAAATGCACGGGGGCGATTTCTTGAGCAATATTTAAAAATATAGTCCATAGAGCTAACGATATGTCAGATCAGATTCGCTTTATTGTTCAGCCAGGCGGTATGTTGCGCGGCAAAATACGTATTCCTGGAGATAAGTCAATCTCTCACCGCGCTATCATATTTGGGGCAATCGCCGAGGGATTGACAATAATTACTGGTTTTTTAGAGGGAGAAGATGCGTTGGCTACACTTAACGCATTTCGACTCATGGGCGTCAATATCGATGGTCCAGAACAAGGCCGGGTCAGCATTAGTGGTGTGGGGATGAGAGGGCTGAGTTCACCTGATCAGCCTCTAAATCTTGGTAATTCCGGGACATCCATGCGGTTGCTTAGCGGACTATTGTCGGGGCAACAGTTTGATTCCGTCTTGGTTGGTGACGCTTCTCTTTCGAAGCGTCCGATGACGCGCATCATAAAACCGCTAACAAAAATGGCGGTGGATATTCGAGCTACTGAAGCAGGAACGGCACCATTAAAGATTCGCGGTGGATCAGTATTGAAAGGAATTACCTATGAAATGCCAATGGCTAGCGCTCAGGTCAAGTCGTGTTTGTTGCTCGCAGGTCTCTATGGAGAGGGAAAGACCTGCGTTATTGAACCCGCTCCGACACGGGATCACACCGAACGTATGTTGGAATCGTTTGGATATCCGGTTGAGCGAGTCGGCAATAGAGTCTCGATTGTTGGGGGAGAACGGCTTATTGCGACCGATCTGGATATTCCAGGCGATATTTCATCAGCGGCGTTTTTTATGGTTGGTGCGACCATTGCTGCGGATTCTGAAATTGTACTAGAACATGTGGGTCTTAATCCCACACGTGCTGGAGTGATAGAAATTCTACGGCTAATGGGCGCAAAACTGGTGGTAGAAAATCAGCGTACTATAGGTGGCGAACCCGTTGCGGATATCAGGGTTCAATCCAGCCAACTTAAAGGAATAACTATTCCAGCTCATTTGGTGCCTCTCGCAATTGATGAGTTTCCGGCGTTGTTTATAGCGGCAGCGTGTGCGGAAGGACAAACACTATTAACGGGTGCAGAAGAGTTACGGGTTAAAGAAAGTGATCGAATTCAGGTCATGGCCGATGGATTAAAAAATGTCGGTATTGACGCAAATCCCACAGCAGATGGGATTTGTATTCAAGGTGGCAAGATTCTAGGAGGGACAGTTAATTCCAGCGGTGATCACAGAATAGCAATGGCATTTGCTATTGCTGGACTAATTGCGGAAACATCTATAGAAATTCTAGATTGCAAAAACGTTGATACCTCTTTTCCGGGGTTTCTGGAGATTTCCTCCAGGATGGGTTTGGGAATTTCAGGTCAATGATAGTACCGTAAGGTTAGCAAAAGTGGATGAAATAAACGATGATCAAGCACCGGTACTCACTATCGATGGGCCAAGTGGGGCGGGGAAGGGAACGGTGAGCCGATCAATCGCAAAAATACTTGGGTGGCATTATTTGGATAGTGGTGCTATTTACCGGGCGATGGCGGTTGCTATGGGTAGGAACAATGTTTCGTTAAGTGAGCTCTCCAATATTACCCAACTGGCTCTGAGCATGAATCTGGAATTTAGATGTGAAGATTCATTGCGGGTCTATTTGGAAGGGGAAGAAATTACCGATGATATTCAAACAGAACAATGTGGGAAGTTAGCATCCCAGGTTGCTGCAATTTCGGAAGTTCGAAGTGCATTGCTGGAAAAACAGCATGAGTTTCAGAGGTTGCCTGGTTTAGTTGCAGATGGACGAGACATGGGAACAATCGTCTTTCCAAGCGCACCGTATAAAATATTTTTGACGGCAAATCCTTTAGCACGCGCAAAAAGACGATATAAGCAGTTGAAGGAAAAGGGGATCAGTGTTAGTCTTAATAGTATAGTTAATGACTTGGAAGAACGGGACAAGCGGGATATAGAGAGGGTAAGTTCACCTTTATGTAAGGCTGAGGGTGCTCTGTTTATCGATTCTACGGATATGTCTATTAACGAGGTAATCGAAAAAGGGCTGAGTATTGTTCAGTCGTGATCAAGGGGAACTGCGGACTAAAGGTACAGAGTCGTGGTTATTATTTTAATCAAAGCTGAATCAGTGCATTAAAAGTAAGGGGTTTTAGCCTCGAGTTATCCTGGCCTTCCACTCTTGGGTTAAAGGTGTTTTAAAAGGATATAGAGGTAAAGGCATAGGACTTTAAAGCTATGAGCTGATACAGTTCAATTATTTATGTGGTTTGCTTGGTTATTCTACGCAAACTTAGGAAAGGTAAAAATGAGCGAAAGCTTCGCGGAATTATTTGAAGAAAGTCTGGCCAAAACTGAAATGCGGCCTGGGAGTATTTTATCTGGTACGGTTGTAGAAATTGGATCGGATACAATTATTGTAAGCGCTGGTTTAAAGTCTGAAGGACTTATTCCGAGGTGGCAGTTTTTAAGTCCCGACGGGGAGTTGGAAGTTGAAGTTGGAGATCAAGTCGAGGTGGCTCTTGACATGGTTGAAGACGGGCTGGGTGCAACATTACTCTCGCGAGATAAAGCGAAGAAAAACAAAGCCTGGAGCGATTTGGAAAAGGCGAGTAAGAACGACGAGACGGTCGTTGGGCGACTCACTGGCAGAGTGCGGGGTGGTTTCACCGTAGATGTGGGGGCTTTGCGGGCGTTTTTACCTGGATCTTTGGTTGATGTTCGTCCTATAAGAGATCCTTCTTCTCTGGAAGGAAAAGATCTAGAATTTAAAGTGATCAAGATCGATCAGAAGCGTAATAACGTCGTGTTATCCCGCCGTGCGGTTGTGGAATCCGAATATAGCGCGGATCGGGAAGCGCTTTTGGAGAAATTGGTTGAAGGCGCTGAGATTGATGGTGTGGTAAAAAACCTTACCGACTACGGTGCCTTTATCGATCTTGGTGGTATCGATGGATTACTTCATATTACTGACATGGCCTGGAAACGGGTTCGGCATCCTTCTGAGGTGGTTGAAATTGGCCAGGAAACACGAGTCAAGATTCTCAAATACGACAAGGAGAAAAGTCGGGTTTCACTCGGTCTAAAACAACTAAGCGAGGATCCCTGGGCGAATATATCCCGTCGCTATCCTCCCTCTACCCG
This sequence comes from Methylococcales bacterium, assembly GCA_036480195.1. Lineage (GTDB taxonomy): Bacteria > Pseudomonadota > Gammaproteobacteria > Methylococcales > JAZGGE01 > JAZGGE01. The sequence continues at coordinate 5,265 of JAZGGE010000169.1, read as the reverse complement.
ATGTTTTGGGAAAGTTAGCAATCTAACTGATTACGGCTGTTTTGTTGAAATCGAAGATGGAGTTGAAGGCCTGGTTCATGTCTCTGAGATGGATTGGACTAATAAAAATGTTAATCCAGGAAAAGTAGTACAAGTCGGTGATGATGTTGAAGTCATGGTGCTTGAGATCGATGAGGAGCGACGTCGGATATCCCTTGGGATGAAGCAATGCGCGGCTAATCCATGGGAGGAATTTGGAAGTAGTTACAAAAAGGGCGATAAGGTCAAAGGAACGATCAAGTCAATTACCGACTTTGGTGTCTTTATTGGTCTTGATGGGGGTATTGACGGATTAATACACCTCTCTGATATTTCATGGAATTCACCTGGAGAAGAGGCGATACGTAACTATAACCGGGGCGATGAGCTTGAGGCAATTATTCTCGGTATTGATTCAGAGAGAGAAAGAATTTCCTTGGGTGTTAAACAACTAGAGCAAGATCCTTTCCAGAACTATTTGGCGGTGAACGAAAAAAGCAGTGCCGTGAAAGGGGTTGTCCGGCAAGTTGATGCAAAAGGCGTTGTAGTAACGCTGGCGGATGGCGTCGAAGGTTATTTGCGAGCATCCGAAATTCAACAGGATCGGGTAGAAGATGCTCGGACCTTTTTCAAGGAGGGAGATACTATTGAGGCAAAATTCACGGGTGTCGATAAGAAAAATAAAACGATTAGTCTATCACTTAAGGCCAGAGATCAGGACGAAGAGCAGCAGGCGCTTAAAGACTATGGACAACGGAGTTCGGGTACGCCTACATTAGGTGATATCTTCAAAGAGCAAATGGAAGACAAGAAATAATAATTCCGGGGCAGGTTTGCTGCCCCTCTAAACATTTCGGTAGTAACTGTGACGAAATCGGAACTGATTGAAATTTTATCTAAAAAACAACCACATCTCGCATATAAGGATGTTGAATTAGCGGTGAAGTGCATTCTCGGCCATGTTAGTTCAACGCTTGCTTCGGGGGAGCGCATTGAAATACGGGGGTTCGGGAGCTTTTCATTGCACTATCGGCCACCGAGGATGGGGCGTAATCCAAAAACGGGGGAACCTGTTGAACTCTCATCCAAGTACGTCCCACATTTCAAGATTGGGAAAGAGTTAAGGGAACGTGTAAATGCTTCTCGGGATAAAGTAAAAATTAAAAAGTAGCTCTCTAACCTCATGAGATTGGTATATTTTTTCGTTTTCCTGGTTGTATTTATTATAGGATTACTCTTTTCTCATTGGAATATGCATCCCGTACAAGTAAATTTTTACAAGTGGGATATCGAATTACCGTTGGCTGTCGCATTGACAATTGAGTTATTAGCGGGTGTGGTAATTGGTTTAAGTGTGAGTACAGTTAAAACTCTAAAGTTAAAAGCCGAGAGCTCAAAGGTAAAGAAGAAGCTGGCGAAAACAGAAAAGGAGCTCCGTCGTATTCGTACAGGTTCTAAGTAGATAACATCATAGATTGTCCCCGGCCTATATGTGTGGGCGCGGCATCCACAGTTGCATTTTTTGGTGGATGGTGGCGCCGGGAAATCTTGCTGTAGATTAACTATAGTAAGGAGCCGGAATTGAATAAGTAGCAGAAGTGGCGTAGGATTTTTGTTTCAGTTCAAGGCCGGAAAAGAGGAGCATAGCAAGTTATGTAACTTTTTACTAACGCCGAAATGGGACAACAAGACAAGTCAGTTCCGGAAGTGATTCAGTGCAGGATCCTAAGATGCTTCGTCTAGCCCCGAAATAGAAATAACTCATCTTGAATGCTGAGAAATCTATGTGCGAAGAGTATAAGCTATTTATTTTCCGTTCCTAAGTCTATGCCATTGTCGCCCAGGATCTTTTGTGTTTAGCCGGAAATTTTAATTGGCTTTTGTTTTCTGTCAGACGCACTAACTACTAAACGCTATACAATTAATGCAGGAATATCTCGCATTTCTTCTTCCGGTTGCTGCTGCGTCTGGCTGGTGGGCTGCGACCAAACACAACTCACGTAAGGGAGTGGATTGTTCAGATAATCCACTGAATAAAGCCTATTTCCGAGGGCTTAATTATCTATTGGATGAGAAACCCGACAAAGCGATTGATGTCTTCGTCGATATTCTTAAACCAGACTGTGAAGTTTTCGAAACCCATATTGCCTTGGGAAGCCTGTATCGGCGGCGTGGAGAGGTAGAGCGGGCTATAGATATACATACCAAGCTATCTGAAAAAACAACGCTGACACCACCGCAAAGGGCTCTTACAGTGTTAGAGCTAGCTACTGATTTTATGCTGGCGGGCTTGTTTGGCCGATCAAAAGAGCTGTTTGGCAAGCTGTTAGATGATCCATTCTATAAAGAGAAGTCGCTACAAAGTCTGTTGTCTATCGTTCAACAGGAGAAAGACTGGCCCAGTGCAATATCTTATGTTCGTGAACTCGCTAAATTAGACGCTGTAAAAAAGGGTGAAAGTGTTGCCCAGTTCTATTGTGAAATGGCGGAAGAATCGATTAAGAATGGTCAGGATGATGAGGTACTTCGATATCTAGAACAGGCACGAGTCAATGATCATGCTTGTGTTCGTGCCACTTTGATGAAGGCACAATACCTGATTGGAAAAGGTGAATATCGATCCGCGTTGTCAGCATTGAAGAAAGTGGAATGGCAAAATTCTAAGTTCATACCTGAAACTATCGAGCCTATAACCGAATGCTATATGCAGTTGGGAGAAGATCAGGATAATATAGAGTACTTGCTTGGATTGTATAAACGATTTCAGCTGGAATCAGCGGCAAGGGTAATTTCTAAACGAATAAGAGCCAATGAAGGTAGTATTGAAGCTATTCGATTTTTTAGTGAAGCCATTCAGATGTCACCATCCGCGAAGGGATTACATCATCTAATTGTACTGTTCAACAGTAACGATAGTGTTGCATGTAATGTGGAATTACCCCTTCTCGAAGACCTTTCCTCTAAGCTGGCTAAACAGAGTGCTTCATACCAATGTTCCCATTGTGGATTCACATGCACTGAGTTGCACTGGTGCTGTCCGGGCTGTCATTATTGGGAGACAATAAAACCGGTCGAAGAAAGCATAACAACGAAAAAGTCCAAGTATATGGCGGGCCTTATTTAAAGCAGAGATCAAGAATACTCCATTTATAGCACGTCTTTTTTTTGCAAATGACGTCGTTGCAAAGCCTTACAATAGCCTGCTAAGTAAGTATACGTAACCGATTTCGATGCCTTGGGTAAACGTTTGCGTATCACGCGTTCCAACTCATCGTAGTCGAACTGTGCAGTCACCTCCCGGGCATCGGTGATTGCGATAACTTTATTGGCAAGAACGTAGCGGTAGCGGATGGTGCCCCGATCCGGGCTGGTTTCTGAACGGATGCGGCCCAGGGCATCGTAACGGGAACGAGTCACCGCGCCATTCGGCGTTGTCGCCTGGGTGATGCGATCCAGTTCATCATATTGATAACGGGTGACGCCATTCAGTGGATGAGTTTGGGTGGCGAGCTGATCCATCGGGTCAAAACTTGCCTGACATAGGGGGTTAGAGGCCGTGAGTCTGATTAGGTGTGGAATGCGCGGATTCCATCAGGGCCAGAGGCATTAGACAGCCTTATACAAAGACCGGATATATGGGTGCAATATTTCTTTATGTTACGATCAAAATTTTACTTGCAATACGGGGCGGACCATATATGACCCCATATTTCCTCTCCATTAATCCTAGTGTTCGATTTGGTTGTCGGGAATGCGAGTCATATCCGGTTTCCTCTCAAAAACGTGTCAAGACCTTTCCATGATTATTTTGCCGTTGATTTTTGTGTCAACGATATGTACGATTAACGGACATCATAAGCAGAGAATGAAAGCCGTGCAACCTTTATGAACGAAAACCGGGTTTACATTATTGGGCATACCCTGCAGAGGAATTTATGTATGTCCAAAAAGATCATCGAAGAACTGAGTATCTTTGGCGAACGGCTGGCCAAGCTGCGTAAAGCAGCCTGGTTACGCAGCAACAGGTGGCGGATGAGATCGACGTAACACGCCGGATGATTGCCTATTACGAAGCAGAGAGCCAACACCCACCAGCCAATATGCGGGTCGAAGGCGTTGATGTCGGTACCGATGCGTTGTTGGGGATCAAGCCTGTCGATACCACACCCATCAGCAGTCGGCTGGAACGACGGATCAGACAGATTGAGAAACTGGAACCAAAGCTCCGGCAACAAATTACGCAGCTGATCGATACTTTTGTTGAAGCCGAGCAGCTAAAGCAGAAGATGAATGCCTCCTGATTACAAGAGAGACGATGATGGAACAAATTGCCAATTTACATATCAAGAAGTTGCCGGAAGGCGTTTATTTGGCTACCAGCGAGGATATTCCGGGATTGGTGGCCCAAGGGCGTACGATCACCGAGACATTAGAGATTGCCCGCGATGTCGCTAAGAAACTACTGGAGGCGCAAACAGAACGACACCATCAAACCAAGCTTGCATCGACGCAGGATTCGTTTGACTATCCACTGATTCTGGGCACCTAGTGGGCAGACTGGCAGGCTTTAAGTATCGACAGATCATTAAAAAGCTTAAAACATTGGGATTTGGGTTTGATCGCCAAGCCGCTGGATCTCATGAGATCTGGTTTAACGCCGAAACCAATCGCTATACCACCATTCCAAATCATCCCGGCGATATACCGGAAGGTACGCTCAAGGCCATTTTAAAACAGGCAGGCATTACCACAGAAGAATTCTTGGAGAAATAAACCTGTCACCATTTTCATGGTACAAATAAAAAGAAAAAAGGGATTTTAAAATGTTGGAATGTTAGACACGACCTCCTTTGTCCTATTGCCAAAAGACAAGTAGAACACGCGATTAAACCCATTGAGCAACAGATTAGCGGCTAAAAAAGTAACTTCTCATTATTAACAGGCAGCGGCCTGAAGTATCTCAGCCATTGGAGGAATCATGTTGCTCCCAGAAGTGCGATCAATCAAATAATTCCAGAATGAAATACCCTGCTTACGACAGGTTTTTTTCAAACTGGCGAATGTATCTCTACACTTTTTGCCTGCATCACTTCGAGTACTTCCACTGATCTTTCTCTTTTTTACATAGTCTCGAATATCCCTTTCGCTGAGATTATTGTGCAGAGGGATTTCAGGTCGATCAAGCACCCGAAAAAGTTCATGTTCGTTTTTCACCATTCGTTTCAGCAGACTATTGAGTGTTTCATA